>JBIKWX010000059.1:0-15760 GCA_044356095.1 Roseomonas sp. | reverse complement strand
GATGAATGCTGCTGTTGTTTCCAGTCGGTTTTTGGAAATTGGTGAGGGAACCTATCGCACCGGTCAACCTCTGCTGCTCGGTGGCGGTGCCGCGGGTCTGATGATGCGCGGTAGCCTCCTTTATGCCGGCCCCTCGGGCCAGACCGCACTCACCATTGGCGATGGGGGTACAACGCGCAATGCTACCAAACTCTACATGGGTATTCGCGTTGCCCGAGCGAGCATTTCCGATTGGGAGAATGAAGCCGATATCGGTCTTGTGCTCCGTAATCTGGACGCCTGCCAGGTTGAGATCAGGCAGATCGAAGGCTTTACCATCGGCATTCGCACACTCGGCGAAGAACGCGGCTTTGAGGATACAACCCTGATGCTTGGGCGTATCGTCAATAACCGGATAGGACTTGATGTACGCACCGCGAGTGCCGCCGCCTGGAATACATCTGTGCGCTATTATGGCGGCCATTTCGCTATCGCATCCAGCCTGCACCCCACCAAGGATCGGTTTGGCGTGCGATTCTCCGCAGCGCCTGGTGCCTATATAGCGCATAATCGCCATATCTTCGATGCGCCTGGCTTTGAATTGCAGGCCAAGGATCGCCCGATCAGTGGCATTCCCTTTCTCTCTGAGGTGGATAGCCGCTCCATCTGGGCGCGCGCCATGCGCATGGAAGGCTGCAGCCCTTATGTCGCGCGCCATACTGCCGGCGCGCAGGATCATGTCTATGAAGTGGCCTGGGCGAGCCAAGCCTATCTTGTGGACGTGGATTATACGCCAAGCGCCACGCGTATCGGTGCCACAGTACGGCGCTTTCACCAGGCCGCTGCCTTTCGTGATGCGTCGCGTGAAATCGCTGCCGTGCCCAATCTCCGCGCCGCACGCTTCCGCTGGTCGGTCGCCGAATGGGGGTTTGAAAAGCTGGCCTGCCTTTCCACCAACGTTTCATTCTCGCCCACAAGGCTGGAAGATTTCGCCTTTCCTGGTTTGGAAGATTTCAGCTTCACGGATCGCGGCGTGCTGCTGACCGGCGGACGCGGGCTTGGCTTTGTCGTGGATAGTCGCAACTGCCGCGAATTTGCCCTCGCCGCCGATGCGGATGGCGCGCGCCTTGCCATTATGTGTTTTGATCAGGATCGCTATCTGATCAGCGAAGGCAGCACACCCGTAGCACGCGCTTCAGGTCAATCGCTCATGTGGAACGCCACCGCACGCTGGTGGCAAAGCTCCGCCGATATGGATGACGAGACCTTGACGCGGCCGCAGGTGATTCGCCTTGCCGATCAGGTGGCTTATGCCATCATCGGCGTTGCGCGTATCGCGCGGGACTATGAAGTGCGGGCGCTGCGACTTTCCTGCGATCCGCTCTTTGCGCCCCCCTTGCTCTATGGCTTGCCAGATCTGCCGCACGGCGCGCGCGAATTGGCCACCGAACTGCCCTGGGATCCGGGTTCCATCGCGGCTGGTGCTTCGGCGCAAATCAATGTCCCGCTGCAAGGTGCGCGACCAGGTGACTTCGCCTCTGCCGCCTTCAGCCTGGCCACGTCAGGCATTGTCATGCTGGCACAGGTCGGCGCCACCAATATCGTCACCGTCACCGCCTGGAATCGCAGCAGTATCAATATCAACCTTGCCGCCGGTACCGTCCGTGCCCGGGTTACCAAGGCATGAGGCGTCGGAAAAACAGCATTGATCTTGGGCTTGACCTGCGCAATGCGATCAAGCGCGTAAGCGCCAGCTATGAGGCCGTGCTGCAGCTTGATCCCTTGACAGAAGATGAGGCGCTGATGCGCGCCCATCGCAACCATATCCAACTTTGTCGCGCCGCACTGGG
Source organism: Roseomonas sp. (assembly GCA_044356095.1). Classification (GTDB taxonomy): domain Bacteria; phylum Pseudomonadota; class Alphaproteobacteria; order Acetobacterales; family Acetobacteraceae; genus Neoroseomonas. Next base: position 13,931 of record JBIKWX010000059.1, on the reverse strand, counting down.
ACATTTGGAAGCGCTGCTGCGGCTCGCTCGCGCCACGCACCAAGCCGACCAGCACGAAGTGACCGAAGCCGAACGCCTGCTGGCCGAAGCGCGGCAGGCATTGGCCGCTACACCCTTACCCGATGATTTCCCGTATGAGGAATGATCCGGATTTCCTGGAATTCCTCTGGCTTTGGAATCAGCGCAATACGCAGGACACGCCCGCCATTCATCGCCGCATCGCACGTTGGCTGATGGCGCGGCGTGATGCCGGGGATCGGCGGCTGCTGCTGATGGCGTTTCGCGGCTGCGGCAAGTCAACGCTGATTGGGCTTTGGTGCGCCTGGCTTTTGCTCCGCAATCCCTCAACGCGCATTCTGGTTGTGGCGGCAGATGCATCGCTTGCCACCCGCATGGTCGCAACTGTCCGGCGCATTCTGGAAACCCATCCGCTCTGCGCCGAATTGCTGCCCGATGTGCCGGAAAACTGGGCGGCAGATCGCTTCACCGTCGTCCGCCCCGGTGCCTTGCGTGATCCTTCCATGCTGGCGCAAGGCATATCCGGCAATATCACCGGTGCCCGCGCCGATGTCATCATTTGCGATGATGTGGAGGTTGCCGGCAATTGCGACACGCCCGGCAAGCGCGCTGCCTTGCGGGAACGCCTGGCGGAATTGGAATTCATCCTGACACCCGGCGGCACCATTCTGTTTGTTGGTACGCCGCATTGTGAGGAAAGCCTCTATCGCGATCCGAAGCATCAGGATGCCTTTTTGCGATCCTATCGGCGCCTGACGCTGCCGATCATGAATGCCGCCGGCGCCAGCGCCTGGCCAGAACGCTTCCCGAAGGAAGCGCTGGCTGCACTCCGCCAACGTGTCGGCCCGTTGCATTTCGAACGGCAAATGATGTTGAGGGCGCTGCCTGCCGAAGCAGCGCGGCTCGATCCCGCTGCGCTTATTCGTTATGCGGAGGAACCGGAATATCGTGAAGCCGGCGGGCGCGCTGAGCTCAGCCTGCTCGGGCGGCGCCTGGTTTCCGGCGGCGGTTATTGGGACCCGGCCTATGGTCGGCCCGGCAGGGGCGATTCATCCGTATTGGCCGCGTGCTATGCGGATCAGGAAGGCAATCACTTCCTGCATCGCCTGCGCTACCTGACGCATGACCCGGATGCGGCGGAAGACCCCGCCACGCAGCAATGCCGGCAAGTTGCTGATATTGCCAGGGATTTGTTGCTGCCGGTCATTCGTGTGGAAACCAATGGCATTGGGCGTTTCCTGCCCGCGCTGCTGCGCCGCGAATTGGCCAAGGCGGGTGCCGCTTGCACCGTGGTGGAACAGAATAACCACCGCGCCAAGGCGGATCGTATTCTGGGTGCCTTGGAACCCGCCCTCGCCGCGCGCCGCTTGCACGCGCATGAAAGCATCTTCCGCACCCGTTTCTCATCCGAAATGGCGGAATGGGCACCAGGTATCGCTGGCGCACGCGATGATGCGCTGGATGCGCTGGCGGGATGTTTGCTTGCGGAACCGGTGCGGCTCGCGCGTGCCGGCCCGCCACCCCGCGCGGCCTATTGGCGCGGCGGCTAAACGCTCGTTGTTTTCAGGATTTCCGAAGCATGCCGCGCGCGGCCCGCATCGGTGATTTCAAACCGCCCATCGGCGCGCTGGCGGGCCAATGCCATGCCCGTCAGGCGCAGCAGGCATGGGCCATCCTTCAGCCCTTCGGGCCGCCCATGCGGGCCCACCAGCGTCAGCCGATGCAGCGCTGAACGGCAGCAGGTTTCCAGATAAGGCTCATTCCACATGGGCCCGGCTTTCTCCTCAGGCGTCTCACCGCCCCTGTTCTGGGGCGGCTGCGCCTGTTCTTCAAGCTTTCAGCACAAGGCCAAGCAGCATGTCCATGCAGATTGACCCCCAATGGTGGTTCACCGCCATAGAGGCGCCGGTGGTCGGCGCGCTTTTTTGGATGCTCCACGGCCTCCGTCGCGAATTGCATGCGCGCATCGAACGCGGTGACGAACGCGATTCGGATGCGCTGACCCGCACGCGGGAAGATTTGGCGCAATTCAAGCTGGAAGTGGCGCGCACCTATGTGCCGCTTTCGCTCATTCGCGATCTGGACCGACGAATCTCCGATCATCTCATCCGGATCGAAGAAAAACTGGAAGACGTCTCACGCACCGGTATTGCCGCGGCACAGGCCGTGCGCCGAATGGAGGAACGCGAATGATCAAACTGCCCCCACCACGCACAATTGATATCGAAATCCTGGCGATGACGCTTTGGGCCGAAGCCGCCGAAAAACCCGTGCGCGCGATTGAAGCCCTGGCTGCCATGGTGATGAACCGCCTGAAGGCCGGGCGCGATCCGAATGCGCGCCATATCGCCGCGATTTGTCGCGCGCCCTTCCTGTTTTCCTGCTGGAACAGACGCGACCCGCGCCATGCCGCGCTGCGTGCCATCCCGCCTGGCGATGCCGCTTTCGCGATCTGTCGGCGCATCGCGCAACGCGCAGCGTCTGGCCTGCTGCCGGATGCCACCAGCGGCGCAACCCTTTGGCATGATGCCGCGCATCTGCCCGCCTGGGCCGTTGGGCAGGCGAGCATTACGGAAATCGGTGGGCTATGCTTCTATCGTGCTGAGGACATCTCGGCGCCGCCACCACGCGCCGCGCGCCCGGTGCTGGTTTTGGCTGAAGCGAGTTAGCGATTAGCCCACCCGCACCATCTCTCGCTGTGTGGCAACCGATGCGCCGTCATCCAGCCGATGCCAGGCGCCGCTGATCAGAATCTCACTCGGCCGGAAGCGCGCCTTATAGGCCATTTTGCGGCTTTCCGGCACCCAATAGCCCAAATAGACATAAGGCAGGCCAAGCGATCGCGCGCGACCAATCAGCCACAGCACGGCAAAGGTGCCGAGTGATCGCTTTTCCTCATCCGTATCGAAAAAGGAATAAACGGCGGAGAGCCCATCCGCCAGCCAATCCGTGAGGCACGCGCCCAAAAGCCGGTCTTGCGCATCGCGGAATTCCAGAAGGCCGGTGCTGATCGGCGTATCCTCGATCATGGCGCGATAATCATAATAGCCCATGGCCGCCATATCGCCATCCGCATGGCGGTTTTTCTGATAGCGCTGGAACAATGTGAATTGTTCCGCCGTGGCGCGCGCCGGCATTTCGGAAACGGTCAAATCCGCATTGGCGCGCAGAATGCGCCGCTGCGTGCGGTCTGGCGTGAAATCCTCACTCACCACGCGGATCGGCACGCAGGCCTGGCAGCCAGGACAGACCGGAGCATAGGCGATGTTATGGCTGCGCCGAAACCCAGCGCGTGAGAGGCGTTCATGCAGCGCTTCCGCTTCCGTGCCGGATAATTCGGTCACGATTTTGCGCTCCGTCCGGCCCGGCAGATAGGGGCAGGGCAGCGGCGCGGTCGTATAGAAAAATTGCGGTCGGCGAGGCGGGCGTTGCAGCATGCAGATGTATTTTCGCCTCAGAACGCTTTGGAATCAACCACCTTGATGCGGGGGGTCACGGCGCCGGGTTCAGGCGGATGCGCCCGGTGATGTCCCGCGCAGCCGCCAGCGGCAAAAGCGCGCCATCGCGCCATAGCGGCAGCATATCGCCCCAATGCCGGCTGAAGGGGTGGCCGGATTGGCCAGTCGCAATCACGGCATAGGCGCCATCGGGCGCGGCCAAATCCATCACGCCGCGAAAGCCAGCGCCATGCACCGCGGCAAAACCGCCGCCCCGAAAGGCCGCACGCGCCACGGTTTCCCCATCGCCGCCCGGCGCGGCAGCCAGGCCCAGCCAATCCCGCACATAAGGGATGAAGCGCAGCATGGCGTGATCAAAGCGCGCGATATGCGCCGCGCCCCAGCGCCATTGCTTGGGATCGGCGCCATGTTGCGTGGCCAAGGCCGCCACGACTTCCGTCAGCGCCGCCGCCAGCATGGGCGCGCAGCCATCATGCCCGCACCAACGCGCCGCCGCATCGCTGCCTTGCAACAGCGGGCGCAGAAATTCCGGCGATGGCGCAAAGCCATCAGGCGGCAGGGCAGCGCGCTTCAGCAGCGCCTGACCAAAGCCGCGCATGGTTGCGTGGAAGATCAAGGGCTCAGGCCGCGCCGCCGCCATTTCCCCATCCCAGGCTTGCAGCAAGGCCAGCGCCGCACCCGCAGCGCCTTCCATGGGCGGCAAAGCGCGAAACGCGCTCAAAGCCTCGGCGGCGAAAAGGCTGGTGCGGTCCATTTGCAAGGCAGCAAAATCTGCCGGCGTATGTTGGGTTTGTGCGGCCAGCTCAGCGCCGATGCGTCGGAAGCGCCAATCGCCATACCAATCGCGACTGAGAAACGCCGGATGATCCGACGGCGCCACGCGATTATTCGCATTCGCAATCACTGCACTGGCCGGGTTTTCCACATGCGGCTTGGCCGCAAAGGGCACAAACCCATCCCACCCTGCCGCGCCATCCCAACCCGGGCGCGGCAGCGCGCCATCACCTGAACGCCGCTGCGGCACCTGCCCCACAATGAACATCGCAATCCCACCCGCGCGATCCGCCAGCATGAGATTCTGTACCGGGCTGGTAATATCCTCGGCGGCACTGCGCGCTTCCGCGACATTCCCCGCGCGATTGAGCCGCAATAACCCGCGTGCAGAGGTCTCACCCGCCGCCAGGCTCGCCATGGCCAAGGCGAGCACTGTCCCGGCCTCGCTCTGAAAACTCGGATCAAGATCAGAAATCACCGGCCCATGGCGCGTTTCACGAAAGCGCAGCCGCACCGGCGCCGCGCCGCGCACGGCGATGTCGGTTTCATGCCAAATGAAATCGCGCGGCCCTTCGGGCGTGGCATAGCGCCCATCCTCGGTCAGTTTTTCGATGAAAATATCCTGCGTATCCGCATGCGTCGTGGTGAAACCCCAGGCGAGGTTTTCATTCCGTCCGATCACAATCCCCGGCACGCCAGGTGCGGTTGCCCCCATCAAGCTGCGCCCATCCGGCAAGCTGATCCGCGCGAGGTACCAGATAATCGGCGCGCTATGGGAAAGATGCGGATCGGCAGCAAGCAAGGGCGCGCCGGTTGCACTCCGCGCTGAGCCCACCGCCCAGGCATTGGAAGCGATTTCCGGCAATGGCGCATCCTGCGGAAAGCGCGGCAGATGCTGCGCCAAAGCGGCCAGTGCCGCGCCATCCAACGCCTTACCATGCAACGCACCGCTTGCCTTTGTTTCAGCCGGCATCAGCGGTTCATCCGGTCGGCCTGCCGTTGTGTCCTCTGGCCAAAGATCGGCGAGCTGTTCGGGCGAAAGCCGTGCCGCCAGCCGCGCGCGCTCCAGTTCCATGCGCCAATTGCCGCCAAGCCATAGCCCCATGATCTTGCCCCAGAGCAGGCTATCCACCGGCTGCCAGGGCGCCGGCGCACCGAGCGCGATGAATTCCGGCGCGGCAAATCGCCCACGCGCTGCGATCCAGCCATTCACCCCGCGCGCATAGGCTTCCAGCATGGCGCGGGTTTCAGCATCAAGCGCGGCCAAATCCGCTGTGGCGCGTTCTTCCAGCCGCAATAGCCGCATGAAGCGATCGAGCCGAAGTGCCGCCGCACCCGCCACTGCTGCTGTCTGCCCACGCGCGCCGCGGCGCATCATTTCCATCTGAAACATCCGGTCGCGCGCATGCAAAAAACCAAGCGCGGCCCAGGCATCTTCTTCACTTGACGCCGTGATATGCGGAATGCCGCGCGTATCAAGCGAGATCGCAACCGGCGCCGATAGCCCCGTGAGCGCCACTTCAGCCTTGCGCGCCGGCAGGCTCCACCAAATTGCGCCGGCAATGCCGCCAATGATCAGCAAGATCAGCGCCGCAAAGGAAATCACAAGCCGCTTCGCCCAAAAGCCAAAGCCTCGGCGGTGCTGGCGGCGGCGGATCATGCTGGGGGTGGCAGATTGCCGGTGCGGATCATAAAGGCCGCACGTTCCGCCGCACCGCGCCAATCCGCATAGCCATCCGGGCAGCGCACCAGCCGGACCGAAGGATACCAGAGCGTATCTTCCCGCCCCTGCTGCCAGCGCCAATCCGAATTGCGCCCATGCGTCAGCATCAGCGCGGGCCGCCCAAGCGCGCCCGCCAGATGCAGCACGGCAGTGTCCACCGTCACCACCAGATCAAGCGCCATGATGGCGGCGGCAGTATCCAGGAACCAATCCGGGCTGTTATCCATCTCTGGCCCCAGGCGTTCCAGCGCGAAGGGCGCTTCGGCATCCTCGCCCGGTCCCTTTTGCAGGGCGAAAAGCCGCGCGCCGCGCAAGGCGGCGATGGGTGCGAAAACCGAAAGTGGCACGGAACGATTGCGATCCACCGGCGCCTTGGGATTGCCCTGCCAGACAATGCCGATGCGATAACCCTGATGACCAATGCGCTGCCGCCAATGCGCGACACGCGCGGGTTCCGCCGCCAGATAGGGGATGCGCCCCTGATATTGCTGCGGGCGCAACCCAAGCGCGCGTGGCAGATTGAGCAAGGGCAGCCAGGCCTTCACCCCCTGCACGCGCCCTGCCGCTCCACCTGGTCGCGCATCAATCCCTTCCAGCACGGGCGCCAGCAATTTCATCACACGCGGATCGAGCACCGCATGCACGCGCACGCCACGTGCGCGCAGCATTGGCAGGAAGCGTGCGAATTGGATGGTATCGCCAAGCCCTTGTTCACCCATCACCAGCAGCGCTTCGGGCAGCGCACCGCCGCGCCACATCGGCATGGGTTCGGGGCCATTCGGGCCAGGGCGCGTGACCTTGGTGAAAACCTCCGGCATCAAATCAAAGCGCACCTCATAGGCATCCCAGGCTTCCTGCCAAAGCCCGGCACCGAATAACGCGCGCGCAAGTGCCGCCCTGACGTGTAGATTCTCCGGGCGAAGCTGTGACAGCGCCTGCAACGCCGTAGCGGCTTCCCGGCAACGCCCGGCATCACGTGCATCCTCAAGCAAGGCAAGTATCGGCGCGATATCGGGCGCGTCTGACATAACCTAGATTCTAGCGCCTGCCGGAGGCGAAACGCACCGCCTCTTCCGCCGCGCGAAACAGCGCGCGCGCCTTTTGGCGCGTTTCCTCATATTCCGCCTTGGGATCGCTATCGGCGACCACACCAGCGCCCGCCTGCACATACATCACGCCATCCTTCACCAGCGCGGTACGCAGCGCGATGCAGGTATCCATGCCGCCATCAGCGCCGAAATAGCCAACGCCACCGGCGTAAAGCCCACGGCGCGATGGTTCCAATTCCTCAATAATCTCCATGGCGCGAATTTTCGGCGCGCCGGTCAGCGTGCCGGCGGGGAAGCCGGCGCAATAGGCATCCAGCGCATCCAGCCCCGCGCGCAAACGGCCCTGCACTTCGGAACCGATATGCATCACCTGCGAATAACGCTCCACCTGGAATTGCGCGGTGACCTTCACCGAACCGATTTCGGAGACGCGCCCAACATCATTCCGCCCGAGATCGAGCAGCATGAGGTGTTCCGCGCGTTCCTTCGGATCGGCCAGCAATTCCACTTCAAGCGCGCGATCTTCTTCCGGCGTTGCGCCACGCCGGCGTGTGCCGGCCAGGGGGCGCACCGTGACCACGCCATCGCGCGCGCGGACCAGGATTTCGGGGCTCGCGCCCACCGCGGCAAAACCGCCGAAATCGCAGAAGAACAGGAAGGGCGCAGGATTGATCCGCCGCAATGCGCGATAAAGTGCGAAGGGCGGCAGCGCGAAGGGCGCGGAAAAACGCTGCGCCGGTACGATCTGAAAGCAATCGCCAGCACGAATGTAATCCTTCGCGCGTTCCACCGCCGCGATATAGCCGGCTTCGGTGAAATTGCTGTCGGGTTGGGGCAAGGCGGGCAGATCGGCGGGTGGTGCCGGGCGCGGCACAGGACGATCCAGCGCGGCCTCAGCCTCATCCAGGCGGGCATTCGCGGCTTCCCACGCGGTTTGCGGATCGGCACCTGGCCAGACCGGCGCGCAAAGCAGCAGCGTGTCGCGCACATGGTCAAACACCGCCATCAAAGTTGGGCGCGTCATCACCGCATCGGGGATGCCAAGCACATCGGGCTTGGTGGCGGGCAGTTTTTCAATCAGCCGCACCAGATCATAGCCGAGATAACCAAAGAGGCCCGCCGCAATCGGCGGCAGGCTCGCCGGCACCACCATGCGGCATTCATTGATCAGGGCACGCAGACTATCCAGCGCAGGTGCTGCTTCCGCCACAAAACCATGCGGCGCGGAAAGCGCGTGGCGATTGAGCTCTGCCTTGCCATTGCGGCAGCGCCAGATCAGGTCAGGCGCCATACCAATCGCGGAATAACGCCCACGCGCCGCACCGCCTTCAATGCTTTCCAGCAAAAACGCATTGGCCTGCGCGCCGCCCGTCAGTTTCAGGAAGGCGCCAACCGGCGTGTCCAGATCAGCGACGCGTTCACGGACCAGGATTTGCCCCCGCCCCGCTTCCAAAGCCGCGCGAAATGCCGCGAAACCGCCGCCGCTCATCTTGTCACCTGTTCCAGCACGCGTTCATTGATGCGCACATTGGCCCGCACACGCAATGCTGCCTGGAATTGCTGTTCCAGATCATCCCCCACCGCCTGTTCGATTTCAACGCGCACGCGGCCCATGCCGAGCGGATCACTGGTTGGATCAATGCGCAGGATTTCCGCCACCGAAGCAACCGCGAAACCACCACGGATTTCCGCCATAGTCGCTTCCCCGCGCCTCGCTTCAAACAGGGGCGGCAGTAATTCCGGCGGCACTGGGCTGCCCTGCGCGGGATCGCGCCCGAAAGGCGCGGTGCGCGTGCTGATCAGGCCCATTTCCTGCGCTGCTTCAACCAGAGTCTTGCCACCGCGCTGCGCCGCCAAAAGCCCTGCCGCACGGGTTTCGGTAAAACGCCGGCGCGCATCAGCAATCACGGCGCGGCGGAGTTCCGGTTCCACCTCGGCAAAGGGACGAAGCTGCGGCGGCGTGATGCCGCTGATTTCAATCGCCGCAAAGGCATCGCCAAATTCCTGCAAGCGCGGCGCGGCCCCCTGATCCTGCGCGAAGATCGCGCGCAAAACGGCATTGCGTTGATCCGCCGGCACCGGCAGCGCCACCGCTTCATTGGCTGGGCTGCGCCCGCTGGGATCGAGAGTTGCACTCGCCAAAGCCAAGCCAAAACGCGGCGCGGCTTCCGCCAAGGTCATGCCACCGGCCAGCGCATCTTCCACCTTATTGCCACGCTCATACGCAAGATCGAGTGCGCGGTCCTTCGCCACATCGCGGCGCAATTGGTCGCGCAATTGATCGAGGGTGAAAATCTGCGCGGGTTCTACCGCTTCAATGCCAATCACATGCCAGCCAAAGGGACTTTGCACCGGGTCTGTCACGCTTTGCGGCGCGGCGGCAAAGGCAGCATCGGCCAAGGCAGGAATGGGCAGGCTTGCCTTATCGCCCATGGGCAAAGCCATGGCCTGACCGCCCGCGGCGGTGGCGGCGGCTTCCACGGCTTCCCATGCCGCGCCCGATTGCCAAAGCTGCGCCACATCCCGCGCGCGGGCTTCATCGGCCAGCACCACTTGGCGGATCTGGCGGCGTTCTGGCCGATCATACTGACCGTGGCGCGCATCAAAAGCCTGTTTGATATCGTCTTCCGAAACGGCGATTTCAGCAGCGAGCGTTTCGGCCGACAGCACCGCGATGCTGATTTGCCGAAACTCCGGCGTGGAAAAACGCTGCGGGTTGTTTTCCAGAAAGCGCTGCAATTGCGCTTCGGTCGGCGCTTCCGGTTCCGGCGCGGCCGAGAAAGGCAGCAGCACCACATCTGCGATGCGCCGTTCCGTCTGCCAGACCAGTTGCGGCGCCGTCATGGCATCGGGCGCTGCCGCACCGGACCGCACCGCACCCAACAATTGCTGGCGCAACAAATCACCCCGGATCAGCGCCAGGAATTGCGCTTCGGTCAATTCATTGCTGCGCAGCACCTGCGCCAGAAGCTGCCGAGAAAACCGCCCATCGGGGCCGCTCAGCCCCGGAATGGCAAAGACCGTATCGCGCACCATATCCTCGGTCGCGACAACGCCCAGGCGCTGCGCTTCGGCTGTCATCGCGCGTTCGCCAATCAGGTTTTCGAGTGCACCGGCAGCGACCGCGCGGCGGATAGCCTCATTCGGTTCGAAACGATTGCCCAGTTGGCGCGCGATTCGCGACATTTCACGCCGCGCCGCCATCTGCGCTTCCTCGGCTTCGATCCGCTGATCACCAACCCGCGCCACAGCCGTATCGCGGCCAAAATTGCGCACGACATCCTCAATCCCCCAGACAGCGAAGGACAGGACAAGCAGGACGAAAAGCGCCTTGGCGACCCAGGTGGAGGCCAGGCGACGCATAAAGGTGATCATGGGGGAGGTGATTACCGCCGCGCGGCGCCGCGCGAAAGGCCCGATGCTTGCCAAGCCCCCAGGTGGCGGCTAGCCACGCGGGGCAAGATATCGCCCAAACCCAGGAGGAACCCCAGCATGACCCCCGGTGTGCGCCCGCTGATCGCCGGCAATTGGAAAATGCATGGGCTGGCCGCGGATGGCGTGGCTTTGGCCCGGGCGGTTGCCGCCGGCGCCGCTGGGCTGAAGCCAGAACTGCTGATCTGCCCCCCCGCCACGCTGATCGCCCCCCTCACCCCGATTTGCGCCGGGGTGGTGGCACTCGGCGGGCAGGATTGCCATGAGGCCGCCAAGGGCGCCCATACCGGGGATATTGCCGCCGCCATGCTGAAGGATGCCGGGGCCAGTTATGTGATTCTGGGCCATTCCGAACGCCGCATGGCGTATCGGGAGACCAGCCACCGCGTCCGCGCCAAGGCCGAAGCGGCAATGGCGGCCGGCCTGTTCCCGGTAGTTTGCGTGGGTGAGCCTGAGGATGACCGGCTTTTGGGCCGGGCCGAAGAAGTGGTGGCCGAACAAATGGCGGAAAGCCTGCCGGATGGCTTTGGCGCTGCCGGCGGCGTGGTGGCTTATGAACCCGTCTGGGCGATTGGCACGGGCCGCACGCCGACCGAGGCTGATATTTCCGCCATGCATGCCATGATGCGCGTCAGGCTGACCGAGGCCTTCCCGGGACAGGGTGCGGGGCTGCGCTTGCTTTATGGCGGTTCGGTCAAGCCCGGCAATGCCGTGGCGATCCTCGCGCTGCCCCATGTGGATGGGGCGCTGGTGGGGGGTGCCAGCCTGGTGGCCGAGGATTTCCTGGCCATCGCCCGCGCAGCGGGTTAGGCGCCACTTCCCGCCTTGTCGCGGCGCCCCGCGGCGCCTAACTTCCGTTTTCCCAATTCCAGGAGGATGCCAGCATGTTCAAGGGTTCCATGGTTGCGCTGATTACGCCCATGCGCGCGGATGGGTCCGTGGACGAGAAAGCCTTTCAGGAATTGGTGCAGTGGCAGATTGCCGAGGGCACCGAAGGCTTGATCCCCGTTGGCACCACCGGCGAAAGCCCGACCCTTTCGCATGAGGAACACAAGCGCGTGGTGGAGCTTTGCGTGGAAGCCGCTGCCGGGCGCGTGCCGGTGATTGCGGGTACCGGCAGCAACAGCACGTCCGAGGCGATTGACTTCACCCGCCACGCCAAGAAGGCCGGCGCCGATGCCTGCCTTGTCGTGACACCCTATTACAATAAGCCCACTCAAGAAGGCCTGTTCCTGCATTTCAAGGCGATTGCCGATGCGGTGGACCTGCCCATGGTGATGTACAATATCCCAGGGCGCAGCGTGGTTGATATGAGCGTTGAGACCATGGCGCGGCTGGCAAAGCACCCGAATATCATCGGCGTGAAGGATGCGACCGCGAATTTGGTGCGCCCGCTGCATACGCGCCGCGCCTGCGGGGAAGATTTCGCGCAGCTTTCCGGTGAGGATCACACGGCCGTATCCTTCCTGGCCGCTGGCGGGCATGGCTGCATCAGCGTCACCGCCAATGTGGCACCCCGGCTTTGCGCGGAAATGCACAAGGCCTGGCGCCTGGGCCGCGTGGATGAGGCGATTGAAATTCAGGACCGCCTGGTGCCGTTGCATGATGCGCTGTTTTCCGAGACCTCCCCAGGCCCGGTGAAATATGCGGCGAGCTTGCTGGCAAAGAGCACCGATCACTGCCGCCTGCCTCTGGCGCCCTGTGGCGAGGCCACGCGCGCGCGGGTGCGTGAGGCGATGGTCTCGGCTGGCCTGTTGAACTGAAGGGATGCGCCCGCGCGGAGGGCGCGTAGAACATGGCTGAACCGCGCAAAAAGGGGATGATTTCCCACGGTATCGCCGCGCAGAACCGCAAGGCGCGGTTTGACTATAAGATCAATGAAACCATCGAAGCGGGGCTTGCGCTGGTGGGGCCTGAGGTGAAGTCGCTCCGCGCTGGGCGCGCCACGCTGACGGAAGCCTGGGCCGGCGAACGCGATGGGGAGATGTGGCTATTCAACGCCCATATCCCGGAATGGCAGGCGGGTTCCTTCATGGCGCGGTTCGAGCCGCGCCGGCCGCGCAAGCTGCTTTTGCACAGCAAGCAAGCACGCGAATTGATCGGCGCCATCGCGCGCGACGGGGCGACGCTTGTGCCGCTGGATATTCATTTCAATGAACGCGGGCGGGCGAAGGTGCTGCTGGGGCTCGCGGAAGGTAAAAAAAAGCATGACAAGCGGGCCGCGATTGCTGCGCGGGATTGGCAGCGGGATAAGGCAAGGCTGATGCGGGATAAGGGGTAGGGGGGGTGCTCTGCGGTACCGGGCAGGATTCCGTGGCAGACTCGATCAAAGTCCCCGCAATCCGACTTGATCAATTTTCTTGAATTGGACACACAGTGATTTAACTCCGACCGACAATGTAACAAAATAGTTTCTGATTGATCGATCCAAGCGACCGGCCTAACTCTCACCTTCAACTGAATCCGAAAGTAGAAAACTAGGAATAAAGAAAAAGCCTTCAAATGGCCCAACAATAAGAGAAAGCACTTGACATCATTTGATTAGAAAAAATAGCTTGTAACCGCCGTGGGAGATCAAAGTTATGTTCGTACGCCTACAAGATTTTAAATGCTTCTCTGACACAGGAGACATAGAGATAAAGCCGATCACGCTATTGATTGGAGAGAATAGCACAGGCAAAACTTCTTTTATGGCTGCATTACGGATACTCCTCGAATGGGGTAACGGCGCTGACTTGAACCCCTTTAATCGAAGCCCTTACTTCTTGGGCGGTTTCGATCAAATTTCTCACGCAACATCCGATCGGAGGTCAAAGAAAAATTCTTTTTCCCTGTCTTTAAAACATACCTTGGCCATACGTGAGCAACCGGAATCCGCGTATAGTCAGGGCGATCTCTTCATGACTTCACTTCACCCTAATAGCTCGCCAGTGGAAACTTTCGTGCACAAATTGAGTTTTGAAAAAGGGGCCTCACAACCCGAGTTGATGGAATACGCCTTTAGTATTGGGTCAGATTCAGTTGAGTTAGATTTTCACGATGAGTGGGTAAAATTCAAATTCACGGGGCAAAATCTTGATGCCTCACAGACCGACGAACAATCGAAAGATCGCGATCCCAGCTCTTTGTTTCGTCAAAATGGACGATTTCTTCGTTATATATTTTTCAGTCTCACGAGAGGTGTGCGACAAATAAACGAAACTCGGTCAGGACAGAAACTCATTTCTAAAGCTGAAATAAATCAATTTTCTCGTAAATTCGAGGCCGCCTCCACCTTAATGGCACAAACAGTTTTTGCGTCAGCCCCAGTGAGGTCTGAGCCACAAAGAACCTATAACCCATCAGAAGTTGTCGCGGACTCAGAGGGGTCTAGCGTTCCATTAGAATTGGCTGGCGCGAAGACTCGTTCGGCCGAGAAGTGGCGGAAAATAAGAGCTTCTTTATCAGAGTTTGGTCGCGCCGCAGGGCTTTTTGAAG
>JBIKWX010000278.1:0-4700 GCA_044356095.1 Roseomonas sp. | reverse complement strand
AGAGAGCGGGTCACTTTGAAACTGGCGGATGGAGTGGGATTCGAACCCACGATACGCTTTTGACGTATACGCACTTTCCAGGCGCGCGCCTTCGACCGCTCGGCCATCCATCCAGACCACGGCACGTCCGCCAACGCGAAACCACCGTCTCAAGGTTCCCCTTATATGCGACGCATCACCAATCCATGTCCAGTCCAGAAGGCAGCTTTTCCGAGTTTAGTGACGGTATATCCCGCAACCCGATAGCCGCCGCGCCTTGCCGCACCATCCCAAGGTCCCCAGAAGCCCGATTGCATACATAAGATAACTTGTTGTATGGATGATCGTCCCGTTTTCAACCCCCGGATCGCCCATGACTACAGCCTGGGAACAGGCCTACCTTGCGCTGCGTCGCCGCCTGGCGGATGGAACCTTTCCGCCCGGCGCCCATTTGCGTGAGGAAGATTTGGCAACCCAACTGGGCGTAAGCCGCACGCCCATTCGCGAAGCGCTGCGGCGTCTGGATGCCGAAGGATGGCTCCGCGTTGTGCCCAATCAGGGCGCTTTCGCAGCCGAATGGTCGCTGCCGGAAATGATCGAGATTTTCGACCTGCGCGCCATGCTGGAAGCCCATGCGGCGGAACACGCGGCCATGGCGCCTACCCCTCAGGGCCTGGCTGCGCTGCGTGCAGCTTGTGAGGCTGGGGAAGCAGCCATGCCCGGCGCCGATCTTGCTGCCGTTGAGCAGATTTCGGAGGCTAATGTGCGCTTCCACCAGACGCTTTGGGACATGAGCGGGCAGCACCGCACCCGCGCCAGCCTGATCAGCCTGGCTGTGCCGCCGATGATCCTGCGCAATTTCAGGAAATTCGATCAGGCCAATCTGCACCGCAGCCTGGCGCAGCATCGTGAAATGACCGAGGCGATTGCTGCGCGCAACCCATCCTGGGCTGGGGCGGTGATGCGGGCCCATGTGCAGGCGGGCAAGGCCGTCTTCCTGGAGGCCGCGCAGGAAACCGGGCGAGAGGCCGCATGACAAACCCTATGCATGCATCTTGTATGCAATCAGGCTTCCCGACCATCGCCTCAGCCCTGGCGGGCATGGCTGAAGGCAGGGTGAAGGCGGCAGATATTCTGCAAGCCTGTTTGGCGCGGATCGCTGCCCTGAATGGCACGCTGCATGCCGTACATTATTTGGACGAGGCGGGGGCGCGCGCGACGCGTGGGACCGGGCCGCTTGCCGGGATTCCCTGGGGCATCAAGGATAATTTTGATGTCGCCGGCCTGCCTTGCATTGCCAATTCCAGGCTGAGGGCGGGTCGGATCGCGGCCACCGATGCGCCCCTGGTCACCATGTTGCGCCAAACTGGTGCGCCCTTGCTCGGCAAGCTTGCCACTTGGGAATATGGCACTGGTACGGGGGCGGAACATTTTGATTTGCCGAACCCGCCCGCGCGCAATCCTTGGGATACGGCGCGTTTCACCGGCGGGTCTTCCACCGGTGCTGGCGTTGCTGTGGCAACCGGCATGACGCTTTTCGCGATTGGGTCAGACACCACCGGTTCTGTGCGCCTGCCCGCTGCCGCCACTGGCTGTTGCGGTGTGTTGATGACGCCGGGCGTGCTGCCCATGGCGGGCGGCCTGCCCAATACCTATTCCATGGACCGCCCCGGCCCCATCACCTGGACCGCCGAAGATGCCGCCATTGTGCTTGATGCAGTGCTGGGCTCGCAATTGCGCGCCGCCGGCAATGCGGGTGCCAAGGGCCTAAGGGTGGCCGTGGTGCGTGATCCCGGCGCTGGCTTGCCTGCCGCCAATGCTGAACTCGCCGCTGCTTTTGAAAAGGGGATTTCGGTTCTTGCAGGGCTTGGGGCGCGCATCACGGATGCGCAATTGCCTTGGCCTGCTTCCACCTGCCTTGATGCGGCGCGCGTGATCGGCGCGGCGGAATCTGCTTCGATCCACGAAGAAGAATTGGCCAAGACGCCGGAATTGATGGGCGCTGCGCTCCGCGACAAATTGCTCGCCGGCATGGGTGTTTCGGCGGTGGATTATCTGGCCGCGCAGCGTCTGCGCTGCGCCTTTACCGATGCGATGGAACGCTTCTGGGATGCGCATGATGTGGTGCTGTGCTTTGGCACGCTGCATCTGCCGCCACGCTTGGGCGTAGAACCGGAATCCTCCAACTACACTATGGAAACCATGCTGACGCCGGCGAGCCTCGCGGGATTGCCTTCGCTTGTGCAATGCACTGGTTTCTCCGAAGGCGGCCTGCCGCTGCATTGGCAGATCATGACACGCCAGGGGCAGGAGGCTGCGATGTTCCGACTGGCCATGGCGTTTGAAGCAGCGACCGATTGGCGCAACCGGAGGCCCGCATGATCCCACCGAATTATGCCGTGCGCGCCGCTGAATTGGCCGGCGGCATTACCGCCATCGCAGCACGCCTGCCGCGCGATTGGCCGAAGGAGCATCCGCCGGCGAACCCCGCCTGCGAAGCATCAACAGTATCAGCAAAACCGGGAGAGCAGAAAAATGGCTGAGACAGAAATGATGTCGGGAATTGGTCGGCGTGCCTGGATGGCCAGCGCCGCAGCGCTAGCCTTTGGTGCCGGCTTTGGTGTGCCGGTCATGGCGCAAGGCGCGCGTACGCTGCGCGTACGGTTCGGGTCTGATATTTCGGTGCTGGACCCGGCGCGGATTTTCCAGATCGAGAATCAATCCATCGCTGGCCATATCTATAATGGTCTGGTGCAATATGATCAGCGCACCAATGAAATCGTGCCAGATCTTTCCACGGGCCATGAGGTCTCTGCCGATGGCACGGTCTGGACTTTCCGCCTGCGGCCCAATGTCACCTGGCACAAGAATTTTGGACCATTCACATCGGATGATGTGAAGTTTTCTTTCGAACGCGTGCTGGACCCTGCGACGGGCAGCCTCTATCGCGGGCAGCTTGCCGGCCTCAAGGAAATCCAGACGCCTGATCCGCTGACCGTGCGCCTGGTGCTGGAAGCGCCGAATTCCGGCTTCCTGCACAAGCTTTGCGCCTTCAATCAGGGCTGGATCGTCTCTCGCCGTGCGGTCACCGAAATCGGTGAGCGCTACACCATGAACCCAATCGGTACCGGGCCTTTTGTGTTCGACCGTTGGACCACGGGCAATGAAGTGCGGCTTGTGGCGAATACCGCCTATTTCGGCGGTGCGCCGGCGCTGACCGATATCATTTTCCGCGTGGTGCGTGATGAAACGGCGGCGGCGATTGCGCTGGAAAACCGCGAATTGGATGTGTTTTTCGCGCTGCAAAGCCCGGATGTTATTGAACGACTGCGCCGCGCCAATGGTATAACCTTGCTGGATCGGCCTGCGAACAATACCGCCAATCTGGTGCTTAATACCACCGCCGGGCCCTTGGCCGATGTGCGCGTGCGCCGCGCCATGATCCACGCGCTGAATCGCAAGGCGCTGATTGATGGCTTCTTCCGCGGCACAAAGTTTGAAGCGACCAGCGTCTTGACCTCCACCTTCCAGGAATTCAGCGATGATGGCGTGCCGCGCTATCCCTATGATCCGGATCGTGCGCGCGCGCTCTTGCGGGAAGCCGGCGTTTCCAATTTTCGTTTCGAAATCACCACGGTCGGCCTGAACCCGTTTGACCGTTTCCCGGTGCCGCTTGCGAATGATTTGCAGCAGGTCGGCATTCAGGCGACGGTGCGCGTATTGGAACGCGGCGCTTATGTGCAGGCGCGGTCTTCGGGCAATCTGCAATCCTGCATCACCGCAGTGGTTGGCCCGCCCGATCCGGATAGCCCGCTGGTCACGCTCTATCACACGCGGTCGCACCCGCCGGGGCTGAATACATCCCGCTATGACCGCGCGGATGCCTTGCTCGCGGAAGCGGCGCGTGCGCCTGATCTGGCCGGGCGGAAGGCAGTCTATAACCGCCTGCTGCGCCAGACCATGGAAGACGTCCCGGTGATTCCGCTCTATGCAGACAGGCTTTTCATCGCGCATGGGCCGAATGTGCAAGGCTTTGTGCAGAACAGCCTGTTCACGGTGAATGCTTCACCGGTGTCGCTGCGCGGGGCCTGATGCTTTTCTACCTGGCCCGCTGCGCGGCGCAGTTTGCTGTCGCGCTGGTTGGGATCGTCACGGTGGCATTCTTTCTGATGCGTGCCATCCCTGGCGATCCCGCGCTTTACATGCTGGGCGATTTCGCCACGGCCGATGCGCTCGCGACCCTTCGCGCGCGCCTTGGCTTGGACCTGCCGGTTTGGCAGCAATATGGCGTGTTTTTGTTGCGCGCGGCGCAGGGCGATATGGGCGTTTCAGTCGTGACCGGGCAATCCGCCTTGGCCGAGATTTGGGCCGCGGTGCCGCCTTCCGCCACGCTGGCCGTCGCGGGCATGGCGATTGCCATTTGCTTTGGCGTGCCCCTCGGCATCATTGCTGCCGTCAGACAAGGCAGCGCCGTTGATCTGGCCGTGATGCTGCTGGCCTTGGGCGGCATTTCCTTTCCGGTGTTTTGGTTGGGCTTGGTCGCGATCCTGACACTCTCCCACGCCCTTGGTCTTTTCCCCGCGCTTGGTGCGACAAGTGAGCCCGGCTTCTGGAAAGGCCTGCATCATTTGGCTTTGCCAGCCTTGGTTTTGGGGCTTTCCGTTGCGGCCTATATCGCGCGACTGACACGTTCCGCCATGCTGGAGATTCTGGGGCAGGAT
>JBIKWX010000136.1:0-9047 GCA_044356095.1 Roseomonas sp. | reverse complement strand
ATACGCTTCGGCTGGGCGTGGCGGCGGTGCTGGCAACATCGCTTTTCGCCTGGCCGCTCGCGGTGTTTTTCTGCAATGCCAGCCCGCGCACGCAGAAGATCCTGATTTTCATCATTCTGCTGCCGCTGCTGACATCGGTCGTTATTCGCACCTTCGCCTGGATCGTGATCCTGGCGAGGGAAGGGCTGGTCAATCAGGTGGTGCTGGCGCTTGGCCTCAGCGCCACGCCGCTCAGGCTATTGCAGACGGAAACGGGGCTTATCCTGGCGCTGATGCAAATCGAAATGCCGCTGATGCTGTTGCCCTTGATATCCGTCATGCGCGGGCTTGACCCCAATCTGCTCGATGCGTCGCGCGCGCTTGGTGCGGGCATGTGGCGGAGCTTTTTTCGCGTTATCCTGCCGCTCAGCCTGCCAGGTTGGATCGCCGGCGCTACCTTGGTTTTTGCTTCCGCCTGCACGGCCTTCATTTCGCAATCCGTCATCGGCGGGGCACGTCTGGTCTATCTGCCATCGCTGATCTGGCAGCAGGCCATGGTGGTTTATGATTGGCCCTTCGCTGCCGTTTGTTCTGTGACGCTGCTGGCCACCGTGCTGGCAGGCATCATGATGCTGAATTGGCTTGGCCGCTATGCAAGGACCGATTGAATGAGCCAGCGCCGCACCATTGCCGATCAAAGCTTTTCCTATGTCTTTGGGGGCCTCACGTTGCTTGGCCTGCTGATCCTGGTTGGCCCGGTGTTGATTGTGCTGATCACGAGTTTCACCACCTCGGCCTCCTTGCGCTTTCCGCCGCAGGAATTATCGCTCAGATGGTATCAGGCGCTATTCGATACCACGCGGTCCGCGCATATCCATCGCGCTGCCGGAAATTCGCTTTGGGTGGCGGGCATGGCGACGCTCGGGGCCACAATGCTGGCCGTGCTCGCGGCGCTTGCGATTGGGCGGTCGCGCCGGCCAGCGGCGCGCGCCTTGGAAGCGAGCTTTCTGTCACCGCTGATCCTGCCCTCGCTCGCTTATGGGCTCGCGACCTTGATGTTTTTTTCGTTGCTTGGGCTCCGCCCATCGCTCACGCATTTGATCGGGGGGCATTTGGTGGTGATTGCGCCCTTTGTCTTTCGCACAACGCTCGCGACCGTCACGCAATTGGAACCGGCGCTTTTGGAAAGCTCCGCCAGTTTGGGGGCAGGGCGCTTCATGACCTTCCGGCGCATCACGCTTCCCCTGATTGCGCCTGGTATTTTCGCTGGCGCCTTCCTCGCCTTCGTGGCCTCCATGGATAATGTGCCGGTCTCGCTTTTCCTCTCCAGCGCGCGGACGGATATGCTGCCCATCCGCATGTGGGGCATGATGGAAAGCACCTTGGATGTGCGCGTTGCCGCGGTATCTGGCGTGCTTATTCTGGCGATATTGGTGCTGATGTTCGTGATGGATCGGCTGACCGGGCTGACGCGCCGGATGAGTCTCTGAGGACGTTTTGCGATCTATTCCCGAGAGAATGAGCTAGTCATATCCCTACGGCTCTGGATCAAGCGCGGGATACGCCCATCAATCAGCGCAAGCCCAATCCCAATCATCCCCATGCCGATAAAGTGCTTTGTCGCAAGACTTTCGCCTAGGAAAAGGCTCCCCAACAAAATGGCACTTATCGGAATGAGAAACGTCACCAGCAGTAAATTAGTCGCGCCTGCCGCCGCTAGAATATGAAAATAAAGAACATAGGCGAGCGCTGTGGAAGCCACACCAATCGCCAGCAGTGCTGCCCAGGTGCCGCTACTCGGTGGCGCCAGCGTCCAGGGCTGATCCACCGCCAGCACAAGCGGCAACATCACCAAGCTTGAAGCGGTGACTTGGCCCGTTGCGGTCGCCAAGGGCGGTACGCCCATCCGCTTGAAGCGGCGCCCAAAGACACCGGCAAAAGCATAGGAGAGTGCTGCGGCAAGGCAGGCCAATTGCGCTAGAAGCTCGGTTCCCAAGCCTGCGATCAATTCGGCCCCAAGCATCAGGATCACCCCGAAAATCCCAAGCGCGACGCCAGCCATCTTCCCCGCGCTCAGTTTTTCATCGCGCGTCAGGAAGTGCGCAACCAGCACCGTGAAAAGCGGCGTGGTGGCGTTCAAGATGGCGGCCAAGCCACTGGCGATATGGTGCTGCCCCCAAACAAATAGCGCAAAGGGAATCGCATTGTTCAAAAGTCCCATGCCGAAAAAGGCACCCCAAAGCCCCTTCATGCGCGGCATGCGGATCTTCAAGATCGTCAGGACTGCCCAAAGCGTAACCGCTGCGATGCAGATGCGCGCCAGCACAATCGTGAGGGAAGGTAATTCCCTGACCGCAACACCGTTGAAAAAGAAGGAACCGCCCCAGAGCACTGATAGCGCGATCAGCATGGTCCATTCCTGGGCGGCCATGGGTGCTTGGGTTGTTGGTGCGGATGGCGGCAGCGTCATTTAGGCTCCGATCTAGCTGGGCTGGTTCATGAAAGCTGCGGCTTATGAGCAGCGCCATCCGTTTCTTGCCTTGACTTGAACAGCGCCACTTCCCCGCAAAGGGGCCTACCGCAACAACACCCCATGCTGCCGCAAGAAGCCGAGCAAGGGCAGCAAGGGCAGGCCAAGAATGGCCGGCTGATCGCCTTCAATCCTGTCAAATAACTGCGCGCCACGGCCTTCCAGCCGATAGGCGCCGACAGAAGAAAGCAAGGCATCGCCCTCGGCGGCCAGATAGGCTTCCAGAAACGCATCCGAAAAATCACGCATGGTCAGGCGCGGCTTAGCCACATGCTGCCAGATGCGCTGCCCGTCACGATGGCAAACCAGCGCCGTCACCAATTCATGCCGCCGCCCGCGCAGGCGCTGCAAATGCGCGCGCGCCGCTGCCATATCGGGTGGCTTGTCGAACCAGGCGCCATCACAGACCAGCAATTGATCCGCGCCGATCACCAGCGCATCGGGCGCGCCCGCCGCAACACGTTCTGCCTTGGCATCGGCCAGGATCAGCGCGGCCTCATCCGGCGAAATACCCTCGGCTTGCGCGGCTTCCTTGATGGCGGCCTCATCCACGCCGGCGACGCGGGCTTCGAACCGCAACCCAGCGCCTTCCAACACGGCACGCCGCGCCTTGGATGCCGATGCAAGAATAAGGACCGGTGTTGCGGCCTGGATCACTGCCGCGCTTCGGGCCTGAGGCCGAGTGCCGCTTCCTCACCGGCTGCCGCCGCCAGATAGGCGGCATAGGCTTTGGCATCACGCAAATCCTCGGTCATGCCAAGCCGCGTCATGACAGCCTTCACGGAGGGCGCGCGCAGAGCCGTCGTGAAGGCGGCTTCCAGCCTTTGGCGCTCGGCTGCCGGCATATTGGGCGGGCCAATCAGGCCGAAGGGCGCGGTTTCCGTCAGCCCATAGCCAAGTTCAACCAGGGTTGGCACATCTGGCCAGCGCGGGTTGCGCTGGGGCGACCAAAGCGAGAGCCAGCGCGCATCGCCCTGATCCACCGCCGTGTGCAGCCGCGCACCGCCCGCCATGACGTCCAGATCACCCGCCATCAGCGCTTCCACGCCATCCGCCGCGCCGCGGAAGGGCAGATGCACTGCCTGGATGTTTTCCTTCACCATCAGCCGCGACATGGTGACATGCCCAACCGATCCCACGCCAATGCTGCCGAAGGAAAGCTGACCGGGCTTTTGCCTTGCCTCGGCGACAAAGTCGCGCCAGCCGCCAGGGAAGCGATCCGCCTTGGCAATCACGCCATAGGTGCCGCCGGCCAGGCACATGATGGGCGTCGCATCACGTTCCAGCGTGAAATCCACCCCGCGTTCCACCAGCGCACGGAGTGTGACCACGGGGAAAAGCATCACCACGGACCCATCAGGTGGCGCCGCCCGCAATTGCGACAAAAGCCTAAGCCCGGTGCGGCTTGCCTTATTTTCCAGCCGGATTTCCTGGCCCAAAGCCTTGCTCGCGGATTTCGCGAGTGCGCGCATCAGCTGATCCGTCGCCCCGCCTTCCGCGAACGGGACCAAAAGCGTCACGCCACCTTTCTGCGCCAGCGCCAGGTTTGGCGCGGCCAGCAGCCCAGCACTTGCCAGAAACAACCGCCGCTTCATGGCATTTCACTCGCGAGCCGCGCGACCGCCGCACGATAGGTGGTGTCAAACAGCGCATCCAGCCCAGGGTTCACGCCCTTGAGCCCCGTCGCGACGCGGCCCGCCCAGCCGACATATTCAATGCGGCGCGCATGGTTCCAATTCGCCGGCGGGCTATCGGCGATGGAGCGCAAATTCGCGATTTTGTCAGCAAGTTTCAATTGCTTGGCCGCTTCGCTATGCTTTGGCGCCTGGCTGATCTGCAAGGCCTTCCTGATTTCCTTGGGCTTTTCCTTATCATCGGTTGCTTCCGCCACCAAGCCCGCAATGACTGTGCCGAAAACCGCCACCAGATCGGCATCCGTGGTTTCGGTATCCTCCACCGTGTCGTGCAGCAGCCCGGCCAGGATGGCTTCCTCGGGCGCGCCGTGTTCGGCCAGGATCGCGGCAACCTCGATCACATGGTTCACATAGGGCTCGGCAGCCGCACCTTTCCGCACCTGCCCGGCATGGGCGCGGGCGGCGAAAAGCGTGGCGCGCAGGATTTGCGCGGAGAAATTGGCCTCCATGGCGAAGTCTCTAGCGCCCCTGGGCAGAATCCGAAAGGGGATGCAAGCGCCGGCAAAGCCTGATAAAATAACTCCATGCCGAGAGAAACCGTGACGCGCCGCGCCTTGATCGCGGCCAGCCCCTTGCTTGCCGCCCCCGCCTTGGCGCAGGCGCCCTTTCCCAATCGCCCGATCCGCCTTGTGGTGGGCTTCACCCCTGGCGGGGCGACCGACATCTCCGCCCGCGCCTTTGCGCCCAAAATGTCGGAAGTGCTGGGCCAGCCGGTGATTGTGGAAAACCGCCCCGGCGCGGGCAGTAACCTTGCCACGGAAATCGTTGCGCGCAGCCCCGCCGATGGCTACACGATTTTGCTGGCAACGCTCGGCGCCTTGGTGATCAGCCCCATGGTGATGCGCCTGCCGATAGACCCGGCGCGCGATCTGGTGCCGATCTCAATCGCCGTTGACCTGTTCAATATCCTGACCGTGCCGGCCGAACGCCCCTGGCGCACGGCAGCCGATATCATCGCCGCCGCCAAGGCGCGGCCCGGAGAGCTTTCCTGGGGCCATAGCGGTATCGGCAGCGCGCCCCAATTGGCCGGTTTGCTTTTCGCCAAAATGGCCGGGATTGAAACGATTGAGGTCTCCTATCGCGGCGGGGGCTTGGTAGCGACGGATTTGATTTCGGGCCGGCTGGATTATGGCTTCCCGACATCGCCTTCCGTCATGGCGCATATCGAAAGCGGCAAGCTGAGGGGGCTTGCGGTGCCAACCCTGCAACGTTCCCGCCTGCTGCCGAATATCCCAACGGTCGCGGAAACCGGCCTGCCTGGCTTCAATGTGCCGTCCTGGTATGCGGTGGTGGCGCCGCGCGGCACGCCGGAGCCCGCCGTGCAGCGCCTGGCCCAGGCGATGCGTATTGCGCTGGAAGACAAGGACGTGATTGGCATCCTGAACCGCAATGGGCTGGAAGCCATGCCCTCCACGCCCACGGAATTCGCTGCAGCCTGGGCCGCCGAGCGCACCAAATGGGAACCGATCATTCGCGAAAGCGGCATCAAGATCGAATAGCGGCGCGGGGGTTAAGGCCCTATAAGGCGGCAGAAAGGAATTTCTGCCCGTGAACGCCATGCCCCCCGATCCCGCCGAGGCCCTGCAAGACGCCGCGCGCGCCGCGCGTGCCGCCACCACTGCCCTGGCCGCGGCGCCACGCGCGATCAAGGATCAGGCGCTTTTGCTGGCGGCGGCGGCGCTGCGTGAACGGGAAGCCCAGATCATCGCTGCGAATGCCGAAGATATCGCTGCGGCGCCTGGGCTGTCGCCAGCCTTTCGGGATCGGCTGCTGCTGAACCCGGCGCGCATTGAAGCCATGGCCAAGGGGCTTGAGGAAGTGGCCGCGCTGCCTGATCCGGTGGGCCGTGTGCTCGCGGAATGGCAGCGCCCGAATGGGCTGCGCCTGCAGCGCGTGGCGCAGCCGCTTGGCGTGATTGGCATGATTTTCGAAAGCCGGCCCAATGTCACCGCCGATGCCGCTGCCCTGTGCCTGAAATCCGGCAATGCAGTGATTTTGCGCGGCGGGTCTGAAAGCCTGAGGAGCGCCACCGCCATTCACGCCTGCATGGTGCAAGGCTTGAAGCAGGCCAGCCTGCCCGAAGCGGCGGTGCAAGTGGCGCCGAGTGCGGACCGCGCCTTTGTCGGTGCCATGCTGCGCGCTTCTGGCCTGATTGATTTGATCGTCCCGCGCGGCGGCAAGGGGTTGGTGACGCGCGTAATGGAAGAAGCCCGCGTGCCGGTACTGGCCCATGCGGAAGGGCTTTGCCACACCTATATCCATGCCGGTGCGGATCACGCCATGGCGCGCGCCGTTTTGGCCAATGCCAAGATGCGCCGCACCGGTGTTTGTGGTGCCACTGAAACGCTGCTGATTGATGCCGCCATTGCGCCCGCGCTTTTGCCCGCACTGATTGCGGATTTGCGCGCCCTTGGCTGCGATTTCCGCGCCGATGAGGCAGCGCGCGCCATTGTGCCGGACCTCAAGCCCGCCACCGATGAGGATTATGCCACCGAATGGCTGGATGCGATCCTATCGGTGAAGGTGGTCGCGGGCGTTGACGCAGCCCTTGCCCATATCCGCCGCTTCGGCAGTGAGCATACGGAAGCGATCATCACTGAAGATGCCAAGGCTGCACAGGAATTTCTGGATGGCATTTCGTCTGCCGTTGGGCTTTGGAATGCGTCCACGCAATTCTGCGATGGCAGCGAATTCGGCTTTGGCGCGGAGATCGGTATTGCCACTGGCCGGCTGCATGCGCGCGGTCCTGTGGGGCTCGAGCAACTCTGCACCTATCGCTACAAGATATTCGGCACGGGGCAGGTCAGGCCGTGATGCTGCGGCGCGTTCTTGCCGCGCTGCTGATCGCCCTGGCGCTGGCGCCTGCCGCGCGTGCTGCCTGCCCGGATGATGCGGCGATTGCGCGCTTCGCCGGGCAAATCTTGCAGCGCCAATCGCCGACACCTTTCGCGGCGCTATCGCCCGCCGATGGGCGCTGCGTGCAGGACAAGCTGATTGCGATTTTCGCTCAACCCTTGGGGGATGTGGTGGGCTTCAAGCTTGGCCTGACCAACCCCGCCATCCAACAACGCTTCGGCATAGACCACCCGATCCGCGGCAGCATTTTCCACGCGACGCTGCGCGCTGCTTCGGGCGCCGAGATTGAAGCGCGCTTCGCCGCCGTGCCGGTGCTGGAAGCGGATATGCTGGTGCGCGTCAGCATGGGCGGGGTTGAAACCGCGCTCAATGATCACGCCGCGCTGATCCGCCATATTGATCAGGTGATCCCCTTCATTGAATTGCCTGATCTTGTCTATGCGCCGGATCACCGCCCAAGCCTTGGCGATCTGCTCGCGATCAATGTCGGCGCGCGGCTTGGCGTGCAAGGACACCCCATCACCGTGACGCCGAGTGCCGATTTCATCGCCGCCTTGGGGCGGATGAGCATTTCACTCCATCAGGATAGGCGGGAAGTGTCGCGCGCGCCGGGTGCGGCCATTCTGGGCCATCCCCTGAACGCGCTCGCCTGGATTGCGCGGGATTTGGCGCGCGAGGGGCGGCCCTTGCGCGAAGGTGATATCATTTCCCTCGGGTCGTTTTCACCGCCCCAGCCGGTAGCGCCGGGCCAGGTTTGGACGGCGCGGTATGAGGGGCTGGATGGGGCGCAGGATGTCGTGGTGCGGTTCAGATAAGCTGGTTGTTTCGCCAAAGCCGCGCCCCCTGCTATGGTAACAAACTAATTTCTTGGTGATCAGGAAAGACGCGCCGCATGCCCGATACCGCCCCGCTACAGACCACAAGCCATCCGCATTCGGTTGAGTATTTTGACGTGCTGATTGTGGGCGCCGGCATTTCCGGCATTGGCGCTGCCTATCACCTCACCACGCAATGTCCCGACAAAAGCCTTGTGCTGCTGGAGAATGAGGAAAGCTTCGGCGGCACCTGGTGGACGCATAAATATCCCGGCATTCGCTCGGATAGCGACCTGCATACTTTCGGTTATCGCTTCAAGCCCTGGCGCGGCGCGCCGATTGCGACCGCCGAGGAAATCCTGAGTTACATGGGCGAAGTGATCGCGGAAAATGATCTGGCGCGGCATATCCGCTATCGTCACCACATCACCCACGCATCCTGGGATAGCCAGACCAGGCTTTGGACCCTGGAGGTTCTGGACAAGGCCACTGGCCTGCCGCGCCGTTTCACCGGCAAGTTCCTTTATATGTGCCAGGGCTATTATCGCCACCGTCAGGGCTATATGCCGGAATGGCCGAATATGGCGGCCTATCAAGGACAGTTGGTGCATTCCGAGGAATGGCCAGAGGGCCTTGATTACACCGATAAGCAAGTTTTGGTGATTGGGTCAGGCGCCAGCGCCGCGACCATCATTCCAGCCATGGCGGCCAAGGCCGCGCATGTGGTGATGCTGCAGCGATCCCCCACTTTTTTCCGCGTCGGCCGCAACGCGATTGAAATCGCCGAGGAATTGCGCATGCTTGGCGTTTCGGAAGATTGGATTCACGAAATCACGCGCCGCAAAATCCTGTTCGAGCAGGATAAGTTTGCGAAAATGTCCTTCTCCCAGCCGGATAAGGTGAAGGAAGCGCTCTTGGATGGCATTCGCGGCATTGTCGGGCAGGATTACGATATCGCGACCCATTTCACGCCGCGCTATCGCCCCTGGCGGCAACGCGTGGCCTTTGTGCCCGATGGCGATCTGTTTCACGGCATCGCCCAGGGCAAGGCGAGCGTTGTCACGGATGAGATTGAGCGCTTCTCCGAAAAGGGCGTTGTGACCAAATCCGGTCAGGAATTGGCAGCGGATATCATTGTTGCGGCCACCGGCTTTCATCTGAATGTGCTTGGCA
>JBIKWX010000277.1:0-4713 GCA_044356095.1 Roseomonas sp. | reverse complement strand
CACCCATCGTCGCCACCAGCAGGGGCGGCTTCATTTTGCGCTGGCCAGCCAGCTTGCCATGGGGTGTGGCGCCGTCATGGGCGAGTTCTGGCGTGCGCGATAAATCACCGCACCTTCCACAATGCGTTGCACGTAATTGCGCGTCTCGGCGAAGGGAATCATCTCCATCCAATCGAGCAGATCGCGCTCACCCCGCAAAGGATTTCCATAGGTGCCAAGCCATTCATCCACGCGCCGTGGGCCAGCATTATAGGCCCCTGCCGCCATCACCAGCGATCCTTCAAAACGCCCGAGCATTTCTTCCAGATAGGCCGCGCCGAGTTTGATATTGGCTTGCGGATCGGCGGTCAGCATTTCCACGCGGAAATTCATGCCAAGCCGGCGCGCAACAAGCTGCGCGGTGGAAGGCAATAATTGCATCAACCCGCGCGCATTGGCGCTGCTGACGGCTTCCGTATCGAAATTGCTTTCCTGCCGCGTGACCGAAAAGATAAAGGCGGGTTCCGGCGATGTCACTGGCACGCGGAAGGGTGTCGGCCAGCCTTCCGGCAACAGGACATCGCCTTCAATCGCCGAACGCCGCGCCACCCATACGGCGTGATCCGGCCGGCCGATATGATTTGCCAGCCGCACTGTCAGAAGCCTGTTCTGTGCGTCGGCTGAGGTTGCCTGCAAGCGCAGCAGGAATACGCGTGTGCGACGCGTCTCCCCCAGCTCTGCCAGCGTGGTTACCACGCGCGCCAAATCGCGTTGCGCGAATTCCTGTGCGCGCCTTTGCTCAACCGGCGGCGTTTGCAATGCGCGTAGCCGCTGATCCAGGGCTTCCTGGCTTTCACCCATCGTCAGCGCTGCAAGCTGGCCGTAAAAGGCTGTCGGCAATTGCGCCGCTGCTGCATAGCGTTCGCGTGCGGCACCCTGCGCACCGCGCGCCGCCAGCGCACGACCTTCCCAATAAAGCGCACGAGCGCGGGAAATGACCGAACGCGTGCCAAGCGCCATGGCGACAAAATGCCGCTGCGCCAACACAGGATCATTCAAAAAGCGCAGCGCAATGAAACCCGCCAGAAATTCAGCTTCAAGCCGCCCTTCACTGCCCATGGGCTGACCATGAAAGGCAGCGATCCGATGCGCATCCTTCGTATTGTTCAACCGCAACAGCTTGCGCGCCAGGATTTGCCGTTCCGCCCAAACCGCCCGCGCGATTTCGGGGTCCATATTCGCCTGGAAGGGCTCGGCCACAATCCAGCTTGCCACCGCATCGGCATCCTGATCGCGCCGCCGCAGCAACCGCGCCCGTTCATAAGCCCAGGCAAGATCAAGTGGGCGCAAAAGGATTTGCGTTATCTCTGGCTCTCCGGCCAGTGCCATGCGCATTCTGCCTGAACCCAGCGCTACGCCGGTCAGGCGTTCCAGGGCACGCTGTGCGCCTTGCATATCGCGCGCGAAAAACAGCCGATCGAAACGTTGCTGGTGATCTTCCTGGCTGAGCAGCCGGCCAAATTGCGCCATGATGGCGGTTTCAGCCGCAACATCGCCAGGCGCTTCCACCCAGGCGCGGCGGAGGCTCTGTTGGGCGCCGGCTTCACCTTGCAGATTCGGCGCAGCCTCAGCACCAGGCCGTGGCGCAGCACCAGGTGTATTATCCGGTCCGCGCCGCATCATATCCAGGAAATTGCCTGATGGGGCCTGACTTCTCGTACTACGCGTCAGCGCTTCTGCGTGGCGCAGCGCGGCAGAAAGGCTGCGCGGCGGGAAGGTGCTGAAATGCGCCAGCACCAGCGGATCATCCGCTGGTCCTCCAAAGGCGGCTTCTGCCCGGCGCGCGATGGTATCCACCTGCGGCCAATCGGGATTGTCGCGCAAAAACCCGACAAGCTCTGCTGCCGTCACTGGCGCGGTGCGATGCGTAAGGCGCATCCACAGCACGATTTTTGGCACCAAGGGATCAGCCGCGGCAGCATAGGTTTCTGCCTCAGCCCAGCGTGCGCCATTGGCAGCGGTAATCGCTGCCTTGCCGGCTGTGATGCGCGCGGCCTGAGATGAGGCGGTTTGTGCGATAGCCGTACCGGGAAGCAGCAGCGGCAGGCTTAGTAGCAACCGGCGCGGAATCCTCATGATGCGGCTATCCCCCGATCAATACACGCGCGCCATGGCGCGTTTCAGAAGGCAGGCACAGCGCCGCAATGCCAGGCGCGACATCGGCGGGTTGCGCGATTGTGGAAGGATCTTCGCCCGGCATGGCCGCGGCGCGCATTTTGGTGGCGACAATATCCGGGTCAACAAGGTTCACGCGCAAGGGTGTAGCCTCCACCTCCTGCGCCCATGTCATCACCAGATGTTCCATGCCCGCCTTGCTGGCACCATACATGCCCCAATAGGCGCGTGGGCGCAGCACGCGCCCGCTGGTGACAAACACTGCCCGCCCTGCATCGGAAGCACGCAAGGGCGGATCGCAACTGCGAATAAGGCGCCAGCTTGCGGTCAGGTTCACCGCCATCACCTCTGCCCAATCGCGCGGTTCAATATGGGCAACCGGCGTCAGCTTGTTCAAAGCACCCGCATTATGCACCAGAATATCAAGCCTGCCGAAGCGCTCCACAATGGAAGGCCCGATCATATCAATATCTTTTTCGGCCTTTTGCAGGTCAAAAGGCAGCAGCGTCGCGGGTTTGCCACCGGCGGCGCGGATCGCGTCATCCACGTCTTCAAGCCCGCCCTGGGTGCGCGCCACCAGCACACATTGCGCGCCAAGCTTTGCCAATTCCAAGGCGAGTGCAGCGCCAATCCCGCGCGACGCGCCGGTGATCAGCGCCACCCGGCCTTCCAAAGCTGCCATCATCATTGCCCCGCCGGTTGCAGCAGGGAAAGCTGGCGGTCCGCATTATCGGTCCAATCCGTCAGCGGAATGGCATATTCCCCAGTGAAGCAGGCATCGCAGAAATGCGGCTTTTTCGCATCGCGCGCCGGCTGCCCAAGCGCGCGATAAAGCCCATCAAGTGAAATGAAAGCGAGACTATCCACGCCAATAATGCGCGCCATCTCCGCCAAATCATGCTTGGCGGCCATCAGGTCTGCACGCTCAGGCGTGTCAATGCCGTAATAGCAGGAATGCGTGGTCGGCGGGGAGGAAATGCGCATATGCACTTCTGTCGCGCCTGCCTGGCGCACCATTTCAACAATCTTACGGCTGGTGGTGCCGCGCACAATGGAATCATCCACCAGCACCACGCGCTTGCCCTGAATCATGGCGCGATTGGCGCTGTGCTTCAGCTTCACGCCCAGATTGCGGATTTGATCCGTGGGTTCAATGAAGGTGCGGCCCACGTAATGGTTGCGGATGATACCCAATTCGAAGGGAATGCCCGCTTCCACCGCATAGCCCATCGCCGCCGGCACACCGGAATCCGGCACCGGCACAATCACATCGGCCGGCACACCGCTTTCGCGCGCCAATTCGGCACCGATGCGCTTGCGCGTTTCATAAACCGGCGTGCCTTCCATGACGCTGTCAGGCCGCGCGAAATAGATATATTCAAAAATGCAAAAGCGGCTTTCGGTACGGCTGAAGGGCTTGATGCTGCGCAGCCCATTATCGTCAATCACGACCAATTCGCCCGCTTCGATATCGCGCACAAATTCCGCACCCACGATATCCAGCGCACAGGTCTCAGACGCCAGAACCAAACCGCCATTGGCAAGCCGCCCCAGCACCAAAGGCCGCACACCCAAGGGATCGCGCGCGCCAATCAACGCGCCATTATGCAGGGCCACCAGAGAATAGGCGCCCTGCACCTGCTTCAGTGCATCAATCAGCCGGTCAATCACCGTGGAATACAGGCTGATGGCAATCAGGTGAATGAAAACCTCGGAATCCGTAGTGCTTTGGAACAGGCAGCCGCGCCGCACCAAGGCGCGCTTCAGCGCATAGGCATTGGTCAGATTGCCATTATGCGCGACCGCGAAACCACCAAATTCGAAATCTGCATAAAGCGGCTGCACATTGCGGAGCGCGGTTTCACCTGTGGTCGCATAGCGATTATGCCCCACCGCATGCGGCCCGCGCAGCGATGCAATGACCTTGGCTTCCCCGAAATTATCGCCAACCAGGCCAAGCCCCTTATGGGCGTGAAACAACCCGGCCTCATCCAAGGTGACAATGCCGGCGGCTTCCTGGCCGCGATGCTGCAAAGCATGCAGGCCAAGCGCCGTGAGGGCCGCGGCATCGCCGCCATTCCATACGCCGAAGACGCCGCATTCCTCATGCGGCTTGTCATCCTCAAATCCCACGGGCAGCGGCATGGTAACCTCAATTCCGGCTGCGCGCGGGGGGGCGCAGCAATTCTTCAACCGTGGGCGAACGCGGCAAGGGCGGTTCATTCAGCCGCGGGCGATATTCCGCCGGCATGATTTCAATCACCCGATGCGCGCCTTGCGAAAGCAGGGGCAGGGCACGGGCTTCCAGCACCGGTTCCGGCCAGCGTTCCCCCGGCAGCAGCAAACCTGCCACGATATAGGCGACCACCAGCAGAAAGGCGCCACGCGCCGCGCCGAACACCAGGCCAAGCACGCGATCAACCCCGCCCAAAGCGGAATCCTGCACGCGATCCGCCACCGCATTGATCATCAGCTTGAAGACAATCAGCGCGACCAGAAACACCACGCCAGCGCCAATCGCTTCCGCAAGCCAGGGCGGCGTGAAATAGGGGTCGAGGA
>JBIKWX010000058.1:0-15874 GCA_044356095.1 Roseomonas sp. | reverse complement strand
ACTCAGGTCTATTCGCGCGGCAAGGCGATCACGAAGCTGAAGGATGCGGGCGCGGTACAAAATCGCCGCGGCACGACCATTCGCTTCAAGCCGGACCCGGAGATTTTTGGCAAGCATAGTTTTCGCCCGGAACGGCTGTATCGCTTTTGTCGGTCCAAGGCGTATCTCTATCGCGGCGTTGAAATCCGCTGGGCGTGTGAACCTGCGCTGATCAAGGATGAAACGCCGGCGCAAGCCGTGCTGCATTTTCCGGGCGGGCTTTCTGACTTTTTGGCCGCTGCGCTGGAAGGCCGCCCGACCGTGGTGCCCGCCGCCTGGTCGGGCGATGCGGAATTTCCCGAAGGTGCCGGGCGCGTCGAATGGGCGGCAAGCTGGGTGGAACGCGGCGATGGGTTTTTGAACACCTATGCCAATACCATCCCAACGCCGCAGGGCGGCACGCATGAAGCAGGCTTTCGCGCCGCTTTGGTGAAGGGCTTGCGCGCCTATGGCGAACTCAAGAAGGAAAAGCGCGCCGCCAATGTGACGGCGGAAGATTTGCTCGGCCCCATTGCGGGCATGCTTTCGGTCTTCATACGCGAACCGCAATTCCAAGGGCAGACCAAAGACAAGCTCACCAGCCCGGAAGCGGCGCGGTTGGTTGAAATGGCGTTGCGCGATCATTTCGATCATTGGCTGGCGGGCGATCCGGCGAATGCCGATAACCTGTTGGCCTTCGCGATTGAACGCGCCGAGGACAGGCTGCGGCGCCGTGCGGAGAAAGACACGCCGCGCAAGACCGCAACGCGCAAGCTCCGCTTGCCCGGCAAGCTTTCCGATTGCGCGCGCGAAAGCGCCGAGGGGACTGAGCTTTTCCTGGTGGAGGGTGATTCCGCCGGTGGTTCCGCCAAACAGGCGCGCGACCGCGAAACCCAGGCGGTACTGCCACTGCGCGGCAAGATCCTGAATGTCGCCAGCGCCAGTGTGGAAAAGCTGCGCCAGAATCAGGAATTGAAGGATCTGATCGAAGCGCTGGGGTGTGGTGTTGGTGATCGGTTTGATATCGCCAAGCTGCGCTATGGGCGCGTTGTGATCATGACCGATGCGGATGTGGATGGCGCGCATATCGCTGCCCTGCTGCTGACCTTTTTCTACCGCGAATTGCCGGAATTGGTGCGGCAGGGCCGTGTGTTTTTGGCGCAGCCGCCGCTCTATCGCCTGCAGGCCAGTGGCGTTTCGGTTTATGCGATGGATGATGCGGACCGCGAACGTGTGCTCAAGGCGCGGTTCAAATCCAACCAAAAGGTGGAAGTCAGTCGCTTCAAGGGGCTTGGTGAAATGCCGCCCGCCGCGCTCAAGGAAACCACCATGGACCCGAAGAAGCGCACGCTGCTCCGCGTGATGCTGGCGCCGGAAGATCGGTCTTTTACCAGTGAAAGGGTGGAAGAATTGATGGGAAGGCGGCCGGAATTGCGCTTTCGCTTCATTCAGGAAAATGCGGGGCGTATCGCTGCCGAAGCCTTGGATGCGTGAAGGCGCGCTACCCAGCAAAAGCCTGGGTACGCACCAGCCGCGCATAAAGCCCATCGGCTTCCATCAGCGCCTGATGCGTGCCCTGTTCCACCGCGCGCCCGCCATCCATCACCACAATGCAATCGGCATCGCGCACGGTTGCCAGCCGATGCGCAATCACCAGCGTGGTGCGGCCTTGGCGCAGCCGCGCCAACGCTTCCTGCACCAGCGCCTCGTTTTCCGCATCCAAGGCGCTGGTCGCTTCATCCAGCAGCAGCACGCGCGGATCACGCAGTAGCGCACGCGCAAGTGCCAGGCGCTGACGCTGCCCACCCGATAGACGATTGCCGCCGGGGCCGAGTTCCGTCTGATAGCCCGCCGGCAAGGCGCTGATGAAATCATGCGCGGCTGCGGCGCGCGCTGCGGCTTCAACCTGCTCGGCAGTCGCGCCAGGCCGGCCGCAGGCGATATTGGCGAAGGCCGTGTCTTCAAAAATCACCGCATCCTGGCCGACATAGGCGAGCGAATCGCGCAAGGCTTCAAGGCTGATGGCGCGGATATCCACGCCATCCAACATGACGCGCCCTTCGGTCACATCATAAAGCCGCGGCACGAGGGCGAGCGCGGTTGATTTCCCGGCACCTGATGGGCCGACAAGGGCGACCGTCTGGCCCGGTTCGGCAGCGAAGCTCAGGCCCGCAAGCGCTGCATCCGGCACACCTTCATAGCGAAAGCCGACCGCGTCAAAGGCAATGCGCCCACCGCCTGCCGGCAGCGCTGCGGGGCTTGCGGGGCTCGTGATCTGGCGCGGCGTGTCAATCACGGCAAAGACGCGCGCGAGGCCCGCGAGCCCTTCCTGCAAGGCGACATTCAAGGACCCAAGCGCGCGCACGGGTCGCGCGGCAATCAACACGGCGGCGACAAAGCCAGTGAATTCGCCGATGGTGCCCTGGCCGCTCGCGACACGATAGCCAACCACGGCCAGCACCGCCGCCACCGCCAAGCCGCCCAGCACTTCCAGCATGGGATCAAGCGAAGCGCGTGTGCGTTGGATGGTGAAAATTGCCTCTCGCAGGCGCGTAAACAGCGTATTAGCGCGCGCTTCTTCGGCCGCTTCCAGCCGATAGCTGCGCACCACCCGCGCCGCGCCAAAGCTTTCCGTGAGCCGCGTCGCCGCATCACCCACGCGTTCCTGCATCCCGCCCGACGCTCGGCGGATGCGCTTGCCCAGCTTCAGGATAGGCACCACGGCAATCGGGTAAAGCAGCGCCGCAATCAGCGACATTTTCCAATCAAGCCATAGCATGGACCCGATCAGGCCAATCAGCGTCAGCACATCGGCGATGGCATTGATGGATTTCTGCAGCGCTTCGCGGATCAGCCCGGCATCGGTGGTGAAGCGCGCGGCATGGCGCGCCGGCGCGTCTCGCGCCACATCGGCAAGGTCCGCCCTGGTGAGCGCCTTGAACAAATCGCGCTGCAGGTTTTCCACCACACGCAGCACCACGGATTGAATGGCAACCGCCTGGCCGAATTGCGCCAGGGCCTTGGATGAGGTGACAGCCACAATCACAATCGGGATCAGCCACACAACGCGCTGATCGCCCGAGGTGAACAGGTCAAAGGCCTGCTGAATGACAATGGGGTAAAGCGCCGTGCAGCCCGAAACGCCAAGCGTGCAGGCCAAGGCAAGCAGAATGCCCTTGCCGTGCTGACGAACATAGGAATGCCAAAGCCGAAGCGTCAGCCCGCGGGTGGAGGTATCAATCATGCTGCGCCGCTTATAGCCCCGGATGGGAATGTTGCCATGAGGGGCTTGCATTGATGGGCGCGTAGTGATAGTTCTTGTTATGTTCCTGTTGATCGCGGTTGGATCCCCAGTTTGCCGCGCCAACCCGGTGAGTTCGGGGGAAGGGTTGCCCTTCCCCCGCCCTCTCTTGCGCGCCGCGCCGCGCTCTTGCAGGTTGCCCGCGTGTTGAATGCGCTCCGCCGCCACGCCTCCCTCGTGGTCATATTCCTGATTGCCGTCACCGCCGGGTTTGCGACCCTGCAGCTGCGCGGCGCCGATGCCTTCATGGTGGCGCTGTGGCATGCCTGGGAATTATTCCTCTTCATCGTGCCATCCCTGGTCGCGGGGCTGCTTTTGGCCTCGGCACTTCGGCAATTGCTCTCCCCGGATGCTTTGGCGCGTTGGATGGGGGCGGATAGCGGGGTTTTCGGGCTGTTTGTCGCAACGCTGGTTGGCACGCTCTCGCCCGGGGGCCCCATGGCGGCCTTTCCGCTGGTGCTGGTGCTGGCCGGCGCCGGGGCGGATCGCGGTGCGCTGGTCGCCTTCATCCTCGCCTGGTCGCTGAATGGCTTTCAGAAATTGCTGGTCTATGAGGCGCCACTGCTCGGCCTTGATTTCGCGCTGCTGCGCACGCTGATCACCTTCCCCATGCCCATCATCGCGGGCTGGTTGGCGCGGCGCGTGCCGATTGCCTGGGAACCGCCGAAATGAGTGGGCCGCAGATCATCCTTTGGGTCATTGCCTTGGTGGTGCTGGCACTTTGCATGCGCCGCGGCATGCCCCAGGCAAGGCGCGCGGTGGCCGAGACCAATCGCGGCTTTTGGCGCATCCTGCCCATGTTCTGCGTGGCACTGCCGATGGCGGCCTTTCTGTCAGAACTTATGCCGGCCGATATCGCCACCGCCTGGCTTGGCGATGATTCCGGCCTGAATGGCATCATGATCGCGGCACTGGCTGGCGGTATCATGCCCGGCGGGCCTTTTGTGACCTTCCCTTTGGTGATCACCTTCAGCAAGGCCGGCGCGGGGGTCGCGCAAATGACCGCGCTGCTCACCGCCTGGTCGGTTTATGCGTTGCACAGGATCTTGACCTGGGAATACCCGGTGCTGGGCTGGCGCTTTGTGGCACTGCGCCTGGCGTCGTCCTTTTTCCTGCCGGTACTGGCCGGCTTGATCATGCAGGCGCTGCTGCCGTTTTTCGCGATCAATCTCGCGGCGCCTTGAGGGGTTTCGCTCTGGCGCACCACGCCGCGCTCAGGCATTTAGGCGCCGATGGAACCCGCCGCCGAAGCCGCCGATTGGTCAGCCCTGCTCGCTTTGCGTGATGGCGCGGGCGCGGCGCTGCCTGCTGGCCCGCTTGCCTCGCTATTCGGCCCTGTGCTGGTGCAGCCCTCAGCCCCTGATGGCTGCCGGGTGATCGGGCGGTTGGCGCAAACGCTGGATGGCCGTATCGCCACTGCCGCCGGGTCAAGCCAATGGATCGGTGGCCCCGGCGATATCCTGCACACGCATCGGCTGCGCGCCTTGTGCCATGCCGTGGTGGTGGGGGCGGGCACGGTACGGCATGACAATCCGCGCCTCACCACCCGCGAAGTGCCGGGGCCCGATCCGCTCCGCGTGGTGCTGGATACGGATCGCAAACTCTCCGCCGATTACGGCATTTTCCAAAGCGGGCCGCCCACCCTGCTGGTCTGCGCTGGCGATGCCGGCGGGGCCGAACAGCACGGCGCGGCTGAAGTTTTGCGCCTGCCGCGCACACAGGGCGGAGGTCTCGCGCTCCCGCCCCTGCTCGCGGCGCTCAAGGCACGCGGCGCCAGCCGGATTTTTGTCGAAGGCGGTGGGCTTACCGTCTCGCGCTTTCTGGCCGCGGGCTGTCTCGATCGGCTGCATGTCACCATCGCACCCGTGCTGCTTGGTTCCGGCATTCCGGCCTTCACCTTGCCGGAAGTGGCGCGCATTGCCGATGGGCTAAGGTTCTCCTGGCGCGTGCATGATATCGCGCCCGATATCCTGATTGATGCCGCGCTGGATCGCGCGCGGCCCGGGGGCCATGCATGACCAAAGCGCGCGCCTTATGGACGATTGCCCCCGGAGTGGCAGAACTCCGCACCGAAACCCTCCCTGTCCGCACCTCGGATCAGGTGCTGGCGCGCATGCTGGCATCGGGCATTTCACGTGGAACAGAAAGGCTGGTGCTGGCGGGCAAGGTGCCGGAAAACCAATGGGGCGTGATGCGCTGCCCCTTGCAGGCCGGCGATTTCCCCTTCCCGGTGAAATATGGCTACAGCGGCGTGGCCCGCGTCATGGAAGGCCCGGCGGAACTCCAGGGCAGGCGCGTATTTTGCCTCCACCCGCATCAGGATGTCTTCCTCGCGCCGGCTGCCATGTGCATCCCCATCCCGGATGCGGTGCCGGATACCCGCGCCGTGCTCGGCGCCAATATGGAAACCGCGCTGAATATCCTGTGGGATGCAGAACCCCTGGCCGGAGAGCGCGCGCTGGTCATCGGCGCCGGCGTGGTGGGGCTGCTGGTGGCCTATCTGCTCACGCGCATCCCGGCCATGGCGGTGACGATCATTGACCCCGACCCATCGCGCCGCGCCATTGCGGAGCAATTCGGCGTGGCTTTCGCCGCCCCGGAAGCCGCACCTGCCGACCAGGAATTGATCATCCATGCCAGCGCCAATCCCGCCGGGTTGCGCCAGGCCCTGCAATGCGCAGCCTTTGAGGCGCGGATCATCGAAGCGTCATGGTTCGGCGCCACGGAAGTCGCGTTGCCTTTGGGTGAAGCCTTCCATTCCCGCCGGCTCCGCCTGATTTCAAGCCAGGTGGGCGCCGTCGCACCCGCCATGCGCGCCCGGCGCAGCTTTGGGCAGCGCATGGCCTTGGCGCTCGGCCTGCTGGCGGACAAAGCGCTGGAGGCGCTGATCGGTCCCGCGACGCCGTTTGAAAACCTGCCACAAGCCATGCCCGGCTTGCTCAACCCCGCCCCCGGCACGCCCGCACCGCTTTGCCCCCTTGTCACCTATGGTGCATGAAGCGCCGAACCGCACAGGAACACCCCCGCCCATGTTCAGCCTGACCGTTGTTGATCACGTCATGATCGCCCATTCCTTCCGCGGCGCGGAATTCGGCCCCGCGCAGCGCCTGCATGGCGCCACCTTCATTGTGGAAGCAGAGTTCCGCGCGCCGAAGCTCGATCCGCTCAATCTGCTGGTGGATATCGCGGCGGCGAAGGTGGAGCTGCGCCATATCCTGGACGGCTTCGATTATCGCAATCTGGATGCGGAACCGGTCTTCGCCGGGCAGAACACGACAACGGAATACCTGTGCCTGCATATCCATCGCTGCCTGTCGGCTGCCTTGGCTGAGGGCAAGCTTGGCGCCGGCGGCCAGGCGGTGACGGGGCTGAAGGTGCTGCTGCGCGAAAGCCATATCGCCTGGGCCGCCTATGAAGCCGCGCCGGGCGAGGAGCCGGCGGCTTGAGCATCCATCTTATCGTCCCCGCGCCCTTCAGCGCGATTTCCGGCGGCTATATCTATGATCGCCGCATGGTCGAAGGGCTCAGCGCGCTCGGGCAGGAAGTGCGCGTGGTGGAATTGGCCGGGCGCCATCCCTTCCCGGATGAAACCGCGACCGAAGCGGCGCGTGCTGCCCTGGCGGAAATTCCCGAAGGCGCGCGCATTGTGATTGATGGGCTCGGCCTGCCTGCCTTTTTGCCGCTGGCTGGTGAGCTGACACGCCGCGGCGCAACGGCGCTGATCCATCACCCAACCGCGCTCGAAACCGGTGCCCCAGCAAGCCAGCGCGAAGCCTTGAAGGCCGCCGAATGCGTGCTGTTCAGCGCCTGTGCGCGCATCATCACCACCTCAACCCTGACGGCGCGCAATTTGCCGGAAGGTTTCGGCGCGGACCCCGCGCGCATCACGGTTATTGAACCGGGCACAGATCCCGC
Source organism: Roseomonas sp. (assembly GCA_044356095.1). Lineage (GTDB taxonomy): Bacteria > Pseudomonadota > Alphaproteobacteria > Acetobacterales > Acetobacteraceae > Neoroseomonas. Next base: position 8,640 of record JBIKWX010000058.1, on the reverse strand, counting down.
ACCGCGCGCGGTGGGTTCTGCTGGCCCCGGTTGCGCCATTCTCAGCATTGGCTTGCTCGTGCCGCGCAAGGGGCATGATGTGCTGCTCCGCGCCCTTGCGCGTCTGACCGATCTTGAATGGTCGCTCGCCATCGCGGGCGATGCCACGCGCGATCCCGTGCATGCCGATGGGCTGCGCGCGCTGGCCGCCGAGCTTGGCCTTGCGCAGCGCGTGCGCTTCCTGGGTGCGCTGCCGGATGCGGCTTTGGATGCGGAATATGCGCGCGCTGATCTTTTCGCGCTCGCCACACGTTATGAAGGCTATGGCATGGCAGCGGCGGAGGCGATGGCGCGCGGCCTGCCGCTTGCGATCACCGCCGGCGGCGCAATTGCCGATATTGTGCCGGAAGATGCTGCCGTGGTGGCGGCAGTGGATGACCACAATGCGCTGTCACGCGCCATGCGCCGGCCGATTTTCGATACGGGCTTGCGCGCTGCGATGGCTGAAGCCTCCTGGCGGGCGGGCCAGGCCTTGCCGCGCTGGCCGGACCGCGCCGCCGCTTTCCTGAAAGCTCTTGATCATGGCTGAAAGCTTCGATGGTGATTGGCTCGACCTGCGCGAGCCTTATGACGCCGCAGCGCGCAATCCTGAATTGGCGGCGATGCTCGCGGCATCCCTGCCGGCGCGGCCACGCCTGCTTGATCTTGGCGCGGGCACGGGCAGCTTGCTTCGTTGGCTTGGCCATTTCATCGGGCGCGCGCAAAGCTGGACCTTGGTGGATAGCGACGCCGAACTGCTCGCCCGCGCCTTTGATACCATCGCTGACCGTGCCGAGGCCGTGGGTTGGCCGGCCACCAATCCAGGGCGCAGCGCCCTTCTGGTCCATGCGCCGCATGGCGCCTGGCGCATTGAAGCGATTCTCGCTGACCTTGCCGCGGCACCGGCCAATCTGCCCTTGGAACGCGTGGATGCGGTAGTCAGCACGGCGCTTTGTGATCTCGTCTCACGCGGTTGGGTGGAAGCCATGGCTGCTGCCTGCGCCGCGCGCCGCCTTCCCTTCTATGCTGCGCTGAATGTGACAGGACGTGAGCGCTTCACCCCGCCCCATGCCGCCGACGCGCTGGTGGCGCGCGGCTTTCGCCGCGACCAGGCGCGCGACAAGGGTTTTGGTGGCGCATCACTCGGGCCGCAGGCGCCCGCCGTGATGGCGGAAGCCTTTGCCGCGCATGGCTATGCCATTCATCGCGCGCCGAGTGATTGGGTGGTGGATCGCCGCGCCCGCGCCTTTACCCGCGCCATTGCCGATGGCCATGGCCTGGCCGCAATCGGCTGGGAAAGGCGCGGTGCGGAGGCCATTCTGGATTGGCTTGAAACCCGACGCGATCAGGCCGATGCCGGGCAGCTTGCCGTGCGCATCGGTCATCAGGATTTCCTCGCCCTTCCTCCTGCAAGGTAGTTGCACATGCCCCTTTTGCTTGGCTGCATCGCGGATGATTTCACGGGGGCGACGGACCTCGCGAATACGCTTGTCAAAGGCGGCATGAGCGCCGTGCAGGTGATTGGCGTGCCGACCGGACCGCTGCCGGAAGCCGATGCCGTGATCATTGCGTTGAAATCGCGCACCGCGCCGGTGGGTGAAGCGGTGGCGCAATCACTCGCCGCTTGTGATGCGCTGCTGGCTGCTGGTGCCAAGCAGATTTTCTGGAAATATTGCTCGACCTTTGACAGCACGGATCAGGGCAATATCGGGCCTGTCGCGGATGCGCTGCTGAAGCGGTTGGGATCAGGTTTTGCGCTGGCTTGCCCTGCCTTTCCGACCAATGGGCGCACGATCTATTTGGGCCATCTTTTTGTCGGCAATGCGCTGCTGAATGAAAGCGGCATGGAAAACCATCCGCTGACGCCGATGACGGACGCCAATCTGGTGCGCGTCTTGGGCCGGCAAACCGATGGCGCGGTGGGGTTGGTGCCTTTCACGACCGTTGAACAAGGTGCCGCCGCCACGCGCCAAGCCATGATGCGCCTGGCCGAGCAAGGAAGGCGCTATGCGATTGTGGATGCGGTGACGGATCAGCATTTGCTCGCGATTGGTGAGGCTGCTGCGCAACACGCGCTGATCACCGGTGGTTCCGGCGTGGCGATGGGCCTGCCTGAGAATTTCCGCCGTGCCGGCCTGCTGCCCGCGCGTGGCGATGCCGCCAGCCTGCCGCCCATGCAGGGCATGGCGGCGGTGGTGGCGGGGTCCTGTTCGCGCGCCACGCTGGGGCAAATCGGCCTCGCGCGGGATCACGTACCGGTGCTGGAATTGGATGCGCTGGCAACACCTGATGCAGCGGCGCTGACGGCACAGGCTTTGGAATGGGTCGCGGGCAAATTGGCCGCTGATCTCCCGGTGGTGATTGCGGCGAGCGCACCGCCGGAAAAGGTTGCGGCATTGCAGGCGAAGCTTGGGCGCGATGCTGCCGGCGCGCTGATTGAAGCTGCCATGGCCGCGATTGCGGAAGGGCTGGTCGCGCGCGGTGTCGGCAGGCTTGTCGTGGCGGGGGGCGAGACCTCCGGCGCTGTCGTGCAGCGGCTTGGTGTCACGGCACTCCGCATCGGTCCCGAAATTGATCCAGGTGTGCCCTGGACTTTTGCCGAGCCGCGCGGGCTGCATCTGGCGCTCAAATCCGGCAATTTCGGTGCGCGCGATTTCTTCCTGAAAGCCTTCAGCCATGGATGAGGCGGCGCTGCGTGCCCAACTCGCTGCCCTTGGTGCCTCACTTTTTGCACGCGGCTATTCGGTCGGCACGGCGGGCAATATCAGCGTGCGCCTGCCAGATGGGTTTCTGATGACGCCCACCAATTCCTGCCTGGGGCGGCTTGATCCGGCGCGCATATCGAAGCTGGCGCCGGATTTTTCGCATGTTTCGGGTGACAAGCCATCCAAGGAAGTCTTCATGCATCGCGCGGTGCTGACCGCGCGGCCCGATGCGGGGGCGGTGGTGCATTTGCACTCAACCCATGCCACCGCGATTGCCTGCCTGGCTGAGCCCGGGGTGGTCGCGCCGATCCCGCCACTCACACCCTATTTCGTGATGCGTGTCGGGCGAAACCTGCCCGTGATCCGCTATTACCGCCCAGGCGATGGCGCGATGGAGAATGACATCCACGAGGCCGCGAAGGGCGCCAAGGCCGTGCTGCTCGCCAATCACGGCCCGGTGGTCTCGGGCCGCACGTTGGAAGATGCCGTGCATGCTTCAGAAGAATTGGAGGAAGCCGCGCGGCTTGCGCTGCTGCTCCGCGGTGCCGGTGCGCGTAGCCTGACGCCGGCGCAGGTGGATGATCTGCTGAATACTTTTGGCTGATCCATGTGGATCATGATCGCCGCACCCTACACAAGTGGTGGCGCCGATGCTGCGCTCCGCGCCGCGCGGTTGGCTGAGATGAACCAGGCAGCACTCGCCATCCTCAGGCTTGGTCATGTCCCGGTGATTGGCGTGAATATGGCCCTGCCCATCATTGCCGCCGCTGAGGGCGATGTGTTTGACGAGGTAATGATGCCGCTGTCACTTGCGCTCGCTGAGCGTTGCGATGCCGTGCTGCGGCTGGGTGGGCCAAGCCAGGGCGCGGATCAGGAAGTGGCGCGCTTCAGGCAGGCAGGAAAGCCCGTATATCTTGCGTTGAAGGATATTCCGTAAAAGTAACGAAAATTACTACTCCTTATTCTTCCTTCGGACGATCCACGCTCACCGCATTCTCACGCAACCATGCCGCAAGCCGGCCATGGCTGAATGACCTGCCCTCCAGATTTTCGATGATGAAGCGATAAAGCGTCTTCGCATCTTGCCTGATTGCATAGCCATTGATCGCCAGAAAGGTGATCATGACTGCCGCGGCGACACGCTTATTGCCATCAACAAAGGGATGGTTCATGGCCAGGCTGTCCCACAGAGCCGCGGCTTCCTCGATCACGTCATCATAATAGCCCGTCTGAGGACGATACAGCGCGGCCTCAAGAAGCCCAAAATCACGAACGCCCTCTGCGCCGCCATAGCGTTTGATCTGGTCGTGATGAATCGCCAGGACCTCAATAAGGGTCAGGTAATCCGTCATTCAGCCAGTTTCGCGTAGAGCTCGGCATATTTCTCATGGGTGGCCTCATAGGCCGCCATGACATGCGCGCGCGGGCGGGCGCGTTTGCGCTTGTCAATGAGATCAGAAAGCGCTTCGTCAACCAGCGCCTGCAACTGCCGCCCTTCGCTCTTGGCGAGGCTGCGGAGCGTGGCGAGGGTTTCGGACCTCACCTGGGTGGCGAATTTTTCACGGGTTGGTTTGGCCATGGTCCACCTTGATGATCCTTTGCGGATATCATGATCTGTCATGATACATCAAGTTTTATCATGATGGCCCGTTACGTTGACCGCGCGGTTTCGTTCACTGGGCGTATGGCGAACAGGCGTCTCGAAACTTCCTTGCCGCTCAGGAAGTCGGGCGCTTCAGGCCAGCGGGAAGGGCACAAACCCTCAACCCTGGCGGAAATCCCGCCAGGGTAAATCAAATCCGCCCTCAGGCCGCCTTGGCCTGTTGCTGCTGCAATAAGCCGGTCAGGAATTGCGCGATGGCGCCCATGCCGGAAAGCCCCGCGCGGGCTTCCGCGTCACTATTATAGTTGGTGTTGGTATTCACATCATAAGCGAAGGTATTGCCGGCGCGATCCGTGATGAATTCAATCGCGCCCACGCCAACGCCATTGGCGCGCAAAAAAGCCTCCATGCGCGGCAGCAGGGGGTGAGAGAAGTTTTCAATGATGCGGAACTTCTCGCCCGGCGCGACGGCGGGGCATACCGCGCCAGGTTCAATGGCGCAGACATCCGCCGGGCAAAGCTCAAACCCTTCCGAGGTATCAACGCGCACGGCATAGAGGAATTTGCCATTGATGAATTCAGCCCGCGTGATGCAGGGCTCGGGCGCTTCGATATAGCGCTGCACCAGCCACACGCCATCGCGCGGTGCGGCGAAGGGGTCCGGGTCGGCAGCGATTTTCGCCACCGCTTCACGCAGTGCCGCCGCACTCAAGATCAACTGCACGCCCAGGCCCTTGCCGGCACGGTTATGCTTCAGGATTACCGGAAAGCCGAGCTTTTCCGCCGCCGCCGCAAGATGCTGCGTCCCCACCACGGCAATCGTCGGCGGCGTTGGAATGTCAAACCCGGCCAGCGCCGCATATTGCGCCACCTTGGAAACTTCCAATTGCAAGGCGCGCCGCCCATTCACCACAAGCCTGCCATGACGTTCCAAATGCTCAATCACCGCGCCCGCATATTCCGGCGCATAGGTATGGCCGCGCGTATGCGATGACGCACTCATGCGATTGTAGAAAACGCCCTCAGGCGGTGGGCTGGTCAGGTCAAGCACGCCTTCATCGAGGAACCATTCCTCAAACGGGGTGCCAATACGGGCAAAGGCCGCACGTAGCGGCTCCACCCAGGCATCATTTTCGTGAATGACAAAGACCTTCGACATGCGGCTTCTCCAAAGTTTCATCAGGAAAAAAGCCCATCCTAAAGCCAGCGCAAGGGCCCACAGAAAGAAAGATTTTCTTTTTCTTCGGCGATTACTTGGCGAAAACTCCTACCCCAAGCCAAGCGCCAGAGAGATGACCTGCCCCCAAGCCGCAGGCACGATTTCGCCATTCCTCATTAGGGTTTAGGAAGCGATGGCCGAAAACCAAGTGATAATGGAGCGTCCAATGCAGCCTGATCCCGTCTTTGCCGCGCCGGGGCGTTTCCTCAAGGGCAATATCCATACCCATTCCACCCTTTCGGATGGCAAGCGCGCGCCAGAGGATGTGGTGGAGACCTATCGCCGTGGCGGCTATGATTTCATGGCGCTGACCGATCATTTCATGGCGCGCTACAATTTCCCCATCGCCGATACGCGCCGCCTCCGGGCCCCTGGCTTCACCACGCTGCTGGGCGCTGAGGTGCATGCGCCGGCGACCTCCCTCGGCGAGATTTGGCATATATTGGCAGTGGGCCTGCCGCTCGATTTCGCGCCCACCCCGCCCGAGGAAAATGGCGCGGCGCTGGCGGCGCGTTGCGCCGAAGCCGGCGCCTTTGTCGCCATTGCCCATCCCGGCTGGTACGGGCTGACGGCAGATGATGGGCATAGCATCGCCGCAGCGCATGCCGTTGAGATCTACAACCACACCAGCCAGGTGCGGACCGATCGTGGCGGTGGCGCCTTTCTGGCGGACCGGCTTTTGACCGATGGCCGGCGCGTTTCGTTGATTGCCGTGGATGATGCGCATTTCGCCTGTGAGGATTGGTTTGGCGGCTGGGTCATGGTGAAGGCCACGGAAAATGAACCGGAAGCGCTGCTGGCCGCGCTGAAGGCCGGGCATTTCTACGCGAGCCAAGGCCCGCGGATTGAAGGCATTCTTTGGGGTGAGGATAGCGTTGAAGTGCATTGCAGCCCGGCATCCAGCATCATGGTGTTGGGGCGCGGATCATCGGCGGCGCAGGCGGTGGCACCCTTGCAGACCAGGGCAGTGCTGCCACTTGAAAAACTCCGCGATGGTGGCTTTGCGCGCATTGTGGTGGCCGATGCGGCGGGCAAGCGTGCCTGGTCCAATCCCCACTTCTTTTGAGTCACAAGAATTTCACCGAAATGCAACGGGCATAGCGGCTTAACCTTATTGATGCGGGTCGCTGCTGAAGATAGCGCCAAAGCCGTGCGAGACACCCGTGTTCTGATGTATACTCAGGCGCCTTAACTCACGATCCAAAGTGATTTCATCTCTGACTTAAGCTTTGCGTAACTTCGTGCCGCGTAAGAATGCAGAAAGCAGCGTGAATAGACCTGCGATATCCTGGTGGCGATTAACTTCAGGCGGCGAAAATTTATGGCGCCTCAATATCCCTGGTCACCTTTCAGCAAGGACAATGCCTGCACAATAGGGCAGGTTCACGAAAGGAGTACGCCAGACGATGCGTATCAGAATTGCCCCCCTATTGCTCACCATCCTGGTGATGATCGGCACTGTGAATGCCGGCGCCGCCATCTATGCCTGGGTGTCCATGCGCCACAACGCGCAGAGCTTCACCGAAATCAAGGCCAATGCGGTTGCGCCGCTGATTGACCTGAAGGCGCTGTCAGATGCCTATGCGGTTTTTGTGGTGGATGCGTCCCACAAGATGCGCAATGGCAATTTCACCTGGGAAGAAGGTGCAACCAGCCTTGCCGATGCGGTGAAGAATATCAACCGCTCCTGGTCAGCGCTCACCCAAGCCCAATTGCCGCCAAGCGTCCAGGAAGCCTTTGCCCAGGCGCGTGAACGCCGCCCGCCGGCGGAACAGGTGACGCAGGATTTGGTGCGCATCGCGGCAGCCAAGAACAGCGCGCAGCTTGAACAGCTCATCAAGGAACGGCTCTATCAGGCGATTGACCCCTTCACGGAATCGATCGGTGGCATGATGGACACCATCGTGGCTGAAACGAATGACAAGGTGGCTGGTGAAGTCGCTTCCGTCACGCAGGCAACGCTGATCATCGCGCTGATGGGGCTTTTCTCACTTGCCGCGCTGATCGCTGCCGGTTGGGTGGTGGTTGCCCGTGTTACCCGTCCGCTTGGGGCGCTTGCCTCTGGTATGGAAAATATGTCGAAAGGCGATCTTTCCAAGGAATTCCAGGGCACAGACCGGCAGGATGAAGTGGGTGAGATGGCGCGTGCCGCCACTGTCTTCCGTGAAGGCCTGATGGAAGCCGATAAGCTGCGCGCTGCGGAAGCGACGCGTGGTGCGGAAATGGAAGCGGCGCGCCGCGCTGCCATCCAAAGCATTGCGGGCGATCTGGATCGCGCGGTTGGCCAATCGGTCAGCACGCTGTCTGAGAGCACCTCCATGCTGGTGCAGGAAGGTACCAAGGTAGCCTCTGTCACGGATGCGACCCTGTCCCAGGCGCGTTCTGCCGCGCAGGAAGGCACGGAAGCCAATCACGGCATCCAATCCGTCTCGGCCGCGGCTGAGGAACTCACGGTTGCGATTTCCGAAGTCTCCAACCGCGTGACTGCCGTGGCGCAGACCGCGCGCGGTGCGGCGGAACAGGCGGATCGCGTGAGCAGCCTGGTGGATGGGCTGAATGCGGCATCGGTGCGCATCAATGATGTGACCGGGCTGATCGGCACCATCGCCGCGCAGACCAATCTGCTGGCACTCAATGCCACGATCGAATCGGCCCGCGCCGGTGAGGCTGGCAAGGGCTTTGCCGTGGTGGCTTCAGAGGTGAAGAACCTGGCCGCGCAATCGGCCAAGGCGACCGAGAGCATCCAGACCGAAATCGGCGCCATGCAGACCATCATCGGCGATGTGGTCGGCGTGATCGGCGACATCGTGGCCCGTATCAGCCAGCTGGATGGCGAAAACACTGCCATCGCGGCGGCGGTGGAAGAACAATCCGCGACCACCGCTGAAATCGCTTCCAGCCTGCGGAATGCCGCCAAGGCGGTGGATGGGCTGGAAGGCTCCATCGGCCGTGTGTCCGGCATGGCGGAAGATGCCGGCAAGGCCATGGGGGGCATCACTCATGCAAGCCGCACCCTGGCCGATGAGGCGGTGCAGCTCCGCGAAGCGACCCAGGCCCTGATCAAGCGCCTGCAAGCCGCCTGAATACGGATTAAG
>JBIKWX010000057.1:0-15879 GCA_044356095.1 Roseomonas sp. | reverse complement strand
GCCCCGGCACGGTCGCAATGCGCACCGCAATCAGGCTCATGGACCGTGCGATATCATCCGCGAGGCCAATCACGCGCGCGGATTTAGTGCCAGGCGCGGGTTCCAATTCATAAAGCGTCACCACCGGGCCGGGGCGGATTTCCACAATGCGCCCGCGCACGCCGTAATCTTCCAGCACGCTTTCCAAAAGCCGCGCATTGGCTTGCAGCGATTCCTCGGAAGGCCGGCCCGTGCGCTGCGCGGGCGCGGGCGTCAGCAAATCAAGCGGCGGCAGCGCCCAGGCGCCATCACCCAGATCAAGTGCTGGTTGCTGCGCCGGGCGGCGCGCGGGTTCCTGCTGCTTGCGCGGGCGCACCGGCGGGGCTTCGCGCGCAACCTCCGGCGCTTCGGGGCGGATCGGCATGGCCTCGGCCGCCGCATCGGCAGCGCGCAGCATGGGGCCGAGCGGGATTTCCGGTTCCTGACGGCGGAATAGCCGCCCGGTGCGGGTTTTGAAGCGCGCGCCAAGCCGGGCGAAGAAGCCGGGCTTCTTCGCTTCCGCTTCTTCCGCCAGGCGCAGCCGTTCCGCCCCGGCCCGCGCCGCATCCAAGGCGGCCTGGCTGGCGCCAAGCGCCGCACGGCCCGCGCCGCGCCATTCGCCAAAGGTCAGGCCGCAGCCAATGAAGCCCGCCCCCACCGCGCCAAAGACGATCCCCGCCTTGCCAAGCAATGACCCATAAGCCCCGAAATTGCCCGAAAGCCAGGAAATCACCCCATCCGCCAAAAGCGGCCCCACCGCACCGCCCGCCCCGGCAAGGCTCGGCGCTTCTGGGGGCAAGGGGGCAAGGCTCAGCGCTGCGGCGCCAAGCGGCAGGCTGAGGGCCAGGCCGAAGAGCCGGAGGGGAATGAAGCCAAGGCCGCGTTGCGTTGCCAGCCGAAAGGCCCAGGCGAGCAGCGCCAGCACCGGCAGCGCCGCCGCATAACCAAACCCCTGCAACAGGATATCCGCGACAACCGCCCCCGCCGGCCCGGCCAGATTGCTGACTGCGCGGGTAGTTGCCGTATTCAGCGAAGGATCGGCGGGATCGTAACTCAGCAGCGCCGCCGCCAGCCCGAGCGCCACAAGTGCTGCCAACAGGCCGCAAAACTCCATCAGGCGCCGGCTGAGCAGCGCGCGCAGATCGGCCGAGGCAAAGCGCCGCCTGACGGCGCCCGGATCGGCGGATGGCCTGGAATCGGCCGGGAGAAAAAGGCGAGGCATCAAGGCAGCGCTTCAGAGTGGACAGGAACTCTATGCCGGAAGCCGTTCTTTGCCCAGGGTTTTTTATCGTTTGGCGATATTCCGATTCAGCGCGACTCGTGACCGTTGCAGCAGAGTCACGCTTTTGGGCCGGGCCGCCCTCCCCATCGCATGCCCGACCGGCTTCATGCCATGATGCGCAGCAGACAAAGGGGGATGTTTCCAATGCCCGATAACGGCGCCCAAAAACACTCACGCAGCTATCTGCTGGCGGTGGAAGATCAGGAATTCCTGCTGCGGGATGAAATGCGCCCGTTCCGCTTCGGCATGGAATACGCCAAGGCTGAGTATGCGCTGCGCGATTGGGGGGTACGGTCCACCGTGGTGGTTTTCGGTTCCGCCCGCACGCCGAGTGCCGAGGAAGCCGCGGCACTCGCCAAAAAGGCGCGCGGGGCGGCAGAAAAACGCGCTGCGCAACAGGCGCTGGATCGGTCGCGCTATTATGAGGATGCGCGCGCCTTCGCCCGCATTGTCTCCATGCGCGGCGGCGCCTTGGCGGCATCCGGCGCGGCGCGCGATAATGTGATTGCAACCGGCGGCGGGCCCGGGATCATGGAGGCAGCCAATCGCGGTGCTTCCGAAAGCGGCGCGCCTTCCATCGGCTTCAACATCACCCTGCCACATGAACAGGCGCCCAATTCCTGGTCCACGCCGGCGCTGACCTTCCGCTTCCATTACTTCGCCATGCGCAAGATGCACCTTGCCATGCGCGCCAATGCGCTTGCGGTTTTCCCTGGCGGCTTCGGCACTTTTGATGAGCTGTTTGAGGTGCTGACCCTCGCGCAATCGGAAAAGATGCGCCCGGTGCCGATTGTGCTGTTCGGGCGGGATTACTGGACCAAGGTGGTGAATTTCGCCGCCATGGTGGATGAAGGCATGATCAGTGAGGCTGATCTGAAGCTCTTCGAAATCGTTGATAATCCAGAAGAAGGCTGGGCGAGCCTCTTGCAACGCGGGCTATCGCCGGCAGCGCCCGCGCCCCTGAAGCTCAGCCTGCCGCCGGTGGCAGGCAGGAAGCGGCCAGCAAAGCGAAAGCCGCGGCGCGGTGGCTGATGCGGTGCTTTTCCGCCGGGTCCATTTCGCCGAAGCTCTCATGCCGGCCCTGCGGCACGAACATTGGGTCATAGCCAAAGCCATGTGCGCCGCGCGGCGGCCAGACCCAAACGCCTTCCGCCTTGCCTTCAAAACCTTCCTCATGCCCATCGGGCCAGGCGAGCACGAGCGCGCAGGTGAACCAGGCCGCGCGGTCTGAAGCGTGCTTGGCCAGATCATGCACCTTGCCCATGGCAAGCGCGTAATCCCGCCCACCTTCCGGGCGCATGGCCCAATCGGCGGTATAGACGCCGGGCGCGCCATCCAGCGCCGCCACCGAAAACCCTGAATCATCGGAAAGCGCCGGCATCCCCGCCGCCCGCGCCGCCGCATGCGCTTTGATCCGCGCATTGCCGAGGAAGCTGGTTTCGGTCTCCTCCGGCTCCGGCAGGCCAAGCGCGCCGGCGCTGGTCACTTGAATGCCATGCGGCGCCAGCAGCGCGGCCACTTCGCGGAGCTTCCCGGCATTATGGGAGGCGATGACAATCTTCTCGCCGCGTTGCAGGCGCCGATGCGCCATCACTTATCCACCGCAAGCCGCTGCTTGGCGAAAAGCGCTGCCGTGCCTTCCCGCGCATGGCCCATCAGCGCCTGCAAATCGGCTTCCGTAAAGGGCGCACCTTCGGCAGTGCCTTGAATTTCGACGATCCCGCCGGATGCCGTCAGCACAAAATTCGCATCCGCATCCGCCTTGCTGTCCTCATCATAATCAAGGTCGAGCACGGGCACGCCCTGATAAATGCCGCAGGAAATCGCCGCCACCTGATCCTTGAGCGGATTGCGCGAGATGATGTTCATGCGCCTGCAATGTTCAAAGGCCAGATGCAGCGCGACCCAGGCACCGGTGATGGAAGCGCAACGCGTGCCGCCATCGGCGGTCAGCACATCGCAATCGAGCGTGATGGTCATCTCCCCCATCGCCTTCAGATCCGTCACGGCGCGCAGGCTGCGCCCAATCAGGCGCTGGATTTCCTGCGTGCGGCCGGATTGCTTGCCGCGCGCCGCTTCACGGTCCCCGCGCGTATGGGTCGCACGTGGCAGCATGCCATATTCCGCCGTGACCCAGCCCTGGCCCTGGCCGCGCAGGAAGGGCGGCACCTTGCCTTCGACGCTTGCGGTGCACAGCACCTCGGTCAGGCCCATGCGAATCACGCAGGAACCTTCCGCATGGCGGGCGACGCCGGGTTGGATGGAAACGGTGCGAAGCGCGCCGGGGGCGCGGCCTGAAGGTCTGGTCATGGGTCGCGCGGTTAGCACAGGCGAGAGGGCGGCGCTAACCCGTTGACGCGCCCGGTGCAGGCTTCATACTTGGCCCATGACAAATCGGGACCACAACCCGTGACCCATACGCCCACGATGCTGACACCTGGGCTGCCATCTGCTGCCGGGTTGGATAGCCGTTCGGCGCTGATCCTGCGCGAATTGGTGGAAACCTATGTCGCGACAGGCGAGCCCGTGGGGTCCCGCACCCTTTCACGACGTCTGCCGCTGGGCCTTTCCCCGGCCACCATCCGCAATGCCATGGCGGATCTGGAGGATGCCGGGCTGCTTTATGCGCCGCATACCTCGGCGGGGCGGCTGCCGACCGAACGAGGCCTCAGGCTTTTCGTGGATGGCTTGTTGGAATTTGGCGCGTTGGGTGAAGAAGACCGGGATGCGATTGCGGCGCGTTGCGCGGCATCGGGCCGGTCCTTGCAGGAAACCCTGGCGGAAGCCGGGCTGATGCTCTCTGGCCTTGCCGGGGCAGCCGGGCTAGTGGTGGCGCCCAAGACCGAAAACCCGGTGCGGCATATTGAATTCGTGGCCCTTGGCCCGGGCCGCGCCTTGGTGGTGCTGGTGCATGAAGGCGGCCAGGTGGAAAACCGCGTCATTGAAGTGCCGGCCGGGCTGCCGCCTTCCGCACTCACGCAGGCCTCCAACTACCTGAATGCGCGGCTCGCGGGCCGCACCTTGGAAGAAACGCGGAGCAAGGTCGCCGAGGAAATCGCCGCCGACCGCACGGCCTTGGATGCGCTGACGCAGCAGGTGATCTCGGCCGGGCTCGCCACCTGGTCGGGTGGTGGCGGCGGGTCGCTGATTTTGCGCGGCCAGTCGCGCCTGTTGCAGAATCTGGATCAGGCGGCGCAGGTGCAGGAAATCCAGCGGCTCTTTGAACGGCTGGAAGCGCAGGAAACCATGCTGCGCCTGCTGGAATTGGCGCAGCGCGGCGAAGGCGTGCAGATTTTCATCGGTGCCGAAAGCGGGTTGTTCGATAGCGCGGGGCTTTCCGTGGTGGTGGCACCCTTCCGCAATGGTCAGGAAAAGATCGTCGGCGCCATTGGCGTGATCGGACCCACACGCATCAATTACGGGCGCGTGATCCCGGTGGTGGATTACACGGCGCGCGTGATCGGCAGATTGCTCGGTTGAACATCGCGCGCAATAGAAGGCGCGCTTTGAGACAGGAAACCCCATGCGTATTGCCTCCATCCGCCAAGGCGTGGTGCCCATCAGCAGCGCCATTGCCAATGCCTATATTGATTTTTCCAAAATGACGGCGAGTGTTGTTGCCATCACGGTGGAAGATGGCGCGGGCAAAAAGGCCACGGGCTATGGCTTCAATTCCAATGGCCGCTATGCGCAGCCAGGCTTGCTCACGGAACGTTTCATCCCGCGCCTGCAAGCGGCAACAGAAGCGGAATTGACGCGCAAGGATGGCGGGCTGCGCCCCGCCGGTGCCTGGGCCGCCATGATGCGCAATGAAAAACCCGGCGGGCATGGGGATCGGTCGGTCGCGGTTGGCGTTTTGGACATGGCGCTTTGGGATGCGGCGGCGAAGCTTGCGGGCGTGCCGCTCTGGCGTTTGCTCGCGGATCGCTATCGTGGCGGTCAGGCGGATGACAGCGCCTGGGTTTATGCCGCGGGCGGTTATTACTACCCCGGCAAGGGCGTGGATGCCTTGGTTGAGGAAATGAAGCGCTACCTTGGTATGGGCTATACCACGGTGAAGATGAAAATCGGCGGCGCGCCGGGCACATCAGTCAAGGATGCGCTGACGGAAGATTTGGCGCGCATTGAAGCAGTGGTGAAATTGCTGGACGGCGATGGATCGCGCCTCGCCGTGGATGTGAATGGCCGCTTTGGCCTGCATGCGGCGCTGACCTATGGCGCGGCGCTGCAACCCTTTGGGCTCCGCTGGTATGAGGAACCGCTTGATCCCTTGGATTACTCAACCCATGCCGCCTTGGCTGAGCAATATCTGCCGCCGATTGCAACGGGCGAGAATCTGTTTTCCATGCTGGATGCGCGCAACCTGATCCGCCATGGCGGGCTCAGGCCTGATCGCGATATTTTGCAATTCGATCCCGCGCTTTCCTATGGCTTGGTCGAGTATCTGCGCACGCTTGAAATGCTGGTGCGCCATGGCTGGTCGCCGCGGCGTTGCGTGCCGCATGGCGGGCATCAATTCGCGCTCAATATCGCGGTGGGCCTTGGGCTTGGTGGCAATGAAAGCTACCCGGAGGTTTTCGCGCCCTTTGGCGGTTTTGCCGATAGCGCGCCGGTGGTGGATGGGCGGATCAAGATGCCGGATATTCCCGGCATTGGGTTTGAGGCGAAATCGGCGCTCTGGGCTGTCTTGAAGGATCTTTGACCCATGCAAGGCATTTTCCCCCTGCTGCTGGCAGCGGCGTTTTGGTTCGCGACGCATAACGGCCTCGCCAGCGGTGTGATGCGGTCAAGGCTGGTTGCTGGCCTCGGCGCGAATGGCTTTCGCATCTTCTATTCCATCCTGTCCGTGCTTGCCCTGGTGCTGCTTGCGCGCGCCTCGGGCGCGGCGGAAACCCTGCCGCTTTGGTCCGCGCCCGCCTGGCTGCGCCTGCTACTTGCGCTGATCATGCTGCCGGCCTTTCTGTTTTTTGCCGCCGGCTTATTGCGTAACCCAACCGCGGTGGGCGGAGAGGCGCTGGCCGGGCAGCAAATTCGCGGCATTCAACGCATCACGCGCCACCCCATGCTCTGGTCCTTCGCGCTATGGGCCTTGGTGCATGTGATCGGCAATGGCGATCTGACGAGCCTGATCTTCTTTGGCACTTTCGCCATCAGTGCGTTCCTCGGCATGCCCTCCATTGACCGCAAGCTTGCCGCGCGCAACCCGGAAGCGGCGGCGAAGTTACAGGCTGAAACCTCCATTCTGCCCTTTGGCGCCATTCTGGCCGGGCGCAATCGGCTGGTGCTGGCTGAAATCGGCTGGCTTGCGCCACTGCTCGCTGTGATCGGCTGGGCCGTGACATTGCATTTCCATGCGCGCTTCTTCGGCGCACCCGCGCTGCTGCCCTTTTGATCCGCGCTTGCCCCAGGGCGGGCCTGAGGGGTAATGCGGCGCTCAACAAGATTGGAGTCCGTCTTGATGCAAGCTGCCACCGCCCGCCCCGTGATGCTGGTCATTCTGGATGGCTGGGGCTGGCGGGACGGCATCGCCGATAACGCGGTGCGTCAGGCCAAGACGCCGAATTTCGACGCGCTTTGGGCGGCTTGCCCGCATGCCTTCCTCAAGACCTCCGGCCTTGATGTCGGGCTGCCGGAAGGGCAGATGGGCAATTCCGAGGTCGGGCACCTCAATATCGGTGCCGGGCGCGTGGTGATGCAGGATCTGCCGCGCATTGATGCCGCCATCGCCGATGGGTCCTTCGCGCAATTGCCGGCACTGACAGGGTTGATCGCGAAGCTGAAAGCCTCGGGCGGGACCTGTCATTTGATGGGCTTGCTCTCGCCTGGCGGGGTGCATGCGCATCAGGATCATGCGGTGGCTTTGGCGAAATTGCTCTCAGGCGCGGGCATTCCAGTTGCCATCCATGCCTTCACCGATGGGCGGGATACACCGCCGCGCGCCGCACCTGATTACCTGAAGCGTTTCGAAGCCGATCTGGCCGGCGTGGCCGGTGTGCGCATCGCCACCATCATCGGGCGCTATTTCGCGATGGATCGCGACAAGCGCTGGGATCGTGTGGCGCAAGCCTATGCCGCGATGGTGGAAGCCAAGGGCAATGCCGCGCCCTCCGCCGCGGCCGCCATCACCGCTGCCCATGCCGCCGACAAGAGTGATGAATTCATCCCGGCCAGCGTGATTGGCGATTACGCCGGCATGCAGGATGGCGATGGCCTTCTATGCTTTAATTTTCGCGCCGATCGCGCGCGGGAAATCCTCACCGCACTGCTGGATCCTGGTTTTGATGGCTTTGCCCGCACGCGCATGCCGCGTTTCGCTGCCGCTGTTGGCCTCACGGAATATAGTGATGCGCTGAATGCGCATCTCGCCACCGCCTTCGCGCCGCAATCCATGGCGGATAAGCTTGGGGAAGTGGTGGCACGCGCCGGGCTCAAGCAGCTGCGTATGGCGGAGACGGAAAAATACCCGCATGTCACCTTCTTCCTGAATGGCGGGGAAGAAGCGGCCTATCCCGGTGAGGCGCGCATCATGGTGCCATCGCCCAAGGATGTCGCGACCTATGATCTGAAGCCCGAGATGTCGGCGCCGGAACTGACGGAAAAGGCGGTCGCCGCCATCAATAGCCGTGCCTTTGATCTGATTGTGCTGAATTACGCCAATGCCGATATGGTCGGCCATACGGGCAGCCTTGCGGCCGCAACCCGCGCAGTGGAAGCGGTGGATGCCGGGCTTGGGGGCATTGTCGCGGCGCTGCGCGATGTGGGCGGCTGCCTGCTGGTCACCGCTGATCACGGCAATGCCGAATTGATGAAAGACCCCGCAACCGGCGGGCCGCATACCGCGCATACCACCAATGTGGTGCCGGCCATTCTGATGGGCGGCCCCAAGGGTGCGACGCTGAAGGATGGGCGGCTGGCGGATATCGCGCCAAGCTTGCTCGCCCTGCTTGGTCTGCAGCAGCCTGCCGCCATGACAGGACAATCCCTGCTTGGCTAGGGCGCGCATCGCCTTCGCGCTTTTCCTGCTGGCGCTGCCAAGCCTCACGCTGGCGCAGCCATCCCGCGAAGCCTTGGAAGAAGCCCGCCGCGCCGGCGCCGCCAGCCGCGCCGCTGCCGAAGCCGCCGCACGCGAAGCGGAAGCCGCAGCGGCGGAAGAAAGCGGCCTCGCGCGGCAGCGCGTTGCCATGGCCGCACGCGTGCAGGAAGCCGAACGCGCTTTGGAAGTGGCAGCGCAACGCAAGCAAGGCGCGGAAGTCGCAGCGGCGGCGGCGTATAATGAGGCAGCCTCTCGCGCGGCTTCCCTAGCGCCCATGATGCCGGCCATGCGGCGCCTTGCCCTTTGGCCGGCGGAGACCTTGCTCGCGCAGCCCGCCCCACCGGATGAGGCGCTACGCGGCCTTCTGGTGCTGCAAGGCATGGCGCGGCAAATCCGCGCCGAGGCCGAAGAACTCCGCCTTGCCAATGCCGAAGCCGAACGCCGCGCGCGTATCGCCACCGCGGAAGCAATTGTGGTCGCTGCCGCCGAGGCTGAATTGCGCCAAGCCGCCACGGCGCTCGATCAGGAAATCGCCGAGACCAGGCTCCGCGAACGCGAAGCCCGTGCGACGCAAAGGGCCGAGGCCGCGCGGGCGCAGGAAGCGCTCGCCCGCGCCAATGACCTTCAAGAAATGCTGGCCGCGCTGGAACGTGAACAGGCGCGGCAAGCGGCAGCGAAGGCACGGCAGGAAGCGCGCCAAGCACGCTCGGCCACGCCCGTTGTCGTGCCGCAAAGCGTGGCACCGGATCAGGCCCGCCCGGCGCCGGTGCATGGGCGGGTCAGCCTTGCCTTCGGGCAAAGGGGGGAAGCCGGGCCGGCGCGCGGCGTCACTTTCTCAACGGCGGGCGGCGCGCGAGTGGTTAGCCCCTGCACCGGGCGCGCGGTATTCGCCGGCCCCTTCCGGCGCTTCGGGCAGATCATCATCCTTGAATGCGGCCCGGGCCTGCATCTGGTGCTGGCCGGGTTTGACGCTTTGGATACCGAAGCGGGGGCCGCGCTGCTGGCGGGCGAGGCGCTTGGCCGACTAGGCGCGGGCGCGGATGGGCGCGGCGCGCTTTACGTGGAATTGCGCCGCAATGGCCAGGTGGTGGACCCGATCCCCTGGCTTGGCGGGGCGGAATAGCTGCCCGCGCGATTTTTCGGCGACGCAAGGCATTCTAGAGTCGCGCAAAGCCTGATGAACGCCTATCTTATGTAGGGGTTTCCGGCTCCGGCCGAGTGATGAGAAGGATTGCGGCGCATGCAGCGCGGGATTTTGCGTTATGCGGGGATTGGTGCGGCCTTTGCCGCCGGCGTGGTGGTGGGCCCCTTGGTTGCTGCCTGGGCGCAGGAAGGTGGCCGGGCCGAGACCTATCGGCTGCTCAACCTGTTTGGCGACGTGTTCGAAAGGGTGCGCGCCGAATATGTGGAACCGGTGAATGACCGGGATGCGATCGAAAACGCGATCCAGGGCATGCTGTCCAGCCTTGACCCGCATTCATCCTATTTGAATCAGCGCAGCTTCCGCGACATGCAAACCCAGACCCGCGGCGAATTCGGCGGGCTCGGGATCGAAGTCACGCAGGAAGGCGGCTATATCAAGGTCATCAGCCCGATTGACGAAACGCCTGCCGCACGCGCCGGCGTCAGGCCGGGCGATTTCATTACGCATCTAAACGGGACCTCTGTGCAGGGGCTCACCTTGCAGGAAGCGGTGGACCAGATGCGCGGCCAACGCGGCACGCAAATCAAGCTGACGATCCGTCGCCAAGGGGCGGAACGGCCGATTGAACTGACGCTGACGCGCGATGTGATCCGCCCGCAGGTGGTGCGCTTTCGGCTGGAAGACGGCAATCTGGGTTATGTACGCGTAACATCCTTCAATGAACAGACGGAAGTTGGGCTGCGGCGGGCTGTGCAGCAATTGAAGCAGCAGGCGCAGGGTGGGCTAAGGGGCTTGGTGCTTGACTTGCGCAATAATCCCGGTGGCTTGCTTGATCAGGCAGTGCAGGTCACGGATGATTTCCTGACGCAGGGGGAAATTGTTTCCACTCGCGCGCGCCGGACCGAAGATGCGCAGCGCTGGAACGCCAAGGCGGGCGATATCGCCGATGGGCTGCCGATTGTCGTGCTGATCAATGGCGGCAGCGCGAGTGCGAGTGAAATTGTCGCCGGCGCTTTGCAGGATCATCGTCGCGCCATTGTTGTGGGCGTGAAATCCTTCGGCAAGGGTAGTGTGCAAACCGTGATGCCGGTGCCGGGCAATGGCGCCATCCGGCTGACGACGGCGCGGTATTACACACCCTCTGGCCGGTCCATCCAGGGGACCGGGATTGAACCCGATATCGAAGTGCTGGCCACGCGCGAAGAAACCCGCGCCGCGCAGGCGCCGCGTGATCGGGAAGCGGATTTGCGCCGGTCACTCCGGAATGATGGTCAGGCGGAAACCCGCGCGCCCATCCCACCGCCGCCGCTCAACCTGCCGGCGGGCCTGGTGGAACGCGTGGTACGCCAACCGGCAGAAGGCGCCCCGGCCTTTGACCCGACCAAGCCGGAAACGGATCATCAACTTCAGCAGGCTTTAATACTGCTGCGCGGCATGGCTTCGGCGCCACGCGGCGGACAGCGCTGAGGATGTGATGGCAGAAGATTTGCCGCGCCGGGTATTCGCCGGCTGGCGCGGGCTTGGCCTGTTTTGGGTTCTGGTGCTGCTGCTTCTGGGCGGTGGCGCGCTTTGGCTTGACAACCTCGGCCCGCCCGAACCGCATGAAGCGACGGTGGCCGAGGCTGCGCCATCGCCCGAACCCCCACCCGCGCCCGCCCAGGCGGAGCCAGAGGCACCGCCCGCGCCTGCCCCCGCACCGGTGGCCGAAACACCAGCCCCGCCCGCCGCAACGCCCGAGCCTGCCCAGGCCCCGCAACCTCCGGCCCAGGCGGAGGCGCCAGCACCGACCGCGCCGGAGCCCGCTTCACCAAGCGTTGAGGCAGCGGCGCAAACCCCCGCCGCTCCCGCTCCGCCCCCGCTTGATGTGCCGGTTGTGGCGCCGGATTTCCCAAATGCGCGGCCTATCCCGGCGCCCGATACCGCCCTTTTGGAACAGGGGCGCTTTGGTGCCCTGCCGCGCGTTGGCGCTGATGGCCGTACTTCCATCCGCGCCTATGCAGGGCAGTTTGACCGGCAGGATACCCGCCCGCGTATTGGCATCATCGTTGCTGATATCGGCATTTCCAATGCGCAGACGGAAGATGCCATCCGCCGCCTGCCGCCTGCCGTTACCTTCGCCATTTCGCCCTATGCGCCGCGCGCGGCTCAGGTGGCGGAACGGCTGCGCGCCAAGGGTGCTGAAACTCTGATCGGCCTGCCGCTGGAACCCGCCGGCTATCCGTTGAATGACCCCGGCAATCGCGCCCTGCTGACCGGGCGTTCGGCACCCGAAAACATGGCCAATCTGGAATGGGTGCTGTCGCGCTTTCCGGGCTATGTGGGCGCCATCGGCGTGGTTGGTGGCATGCGGGGCGAACGCTTTGCTGCCATGGAGCAAAGCTACCAGGCGCTGCAGGAATCGCTCCGCAATCGTGGCCTATTGTTTGTGGATGCGCGCCCCGGTGTCGCCGGGCCGGCGCGGGCCTGGGGCCGTTCCGTGGATGTGATCCTGGATGAACCCGCGACCCGGACGGAAATCGAACGCCGCCTTGGGGAGTTGGAAGCGATTGCGAAGGCCCGCGGTTCCGCGCTTGGCCTTGCGCATGCCGCAACGCCGGTGGTGGTGGATCGGCTGGTGGCCTGGGCGGCAGGGCTTGAACGGCGCGGCGTGGTGCTGGCCCCCATCTCCGTACTGATCCGCCGCCCGCCGGAGCCCGGTGAGACCCGCACGCAATGACGCTGCCCTATCGCGATAATGTCGGCGCGTTGCTGTTCAACGCCGCCGGGCAGGTGCTGGTCGCACGGCGCGCCGATTTGCCGAATGCGGAAGGGGCGGCTGGCGGTTGGCAATTGCCGCAGGGCGGGATGGATGCGGGCGAAGACCCCGCCATCGCGGTGTTTCGCGAATTGCAGGAGGAAATCGGCACCGACAATGCCGAAATCCTGGCCGAACACCCAAGCTGGCTATTTTATGACCTGCCGTCAGAACTGATCGGCAAGGCGCTTGGCGGCAAGTATCGCGGACAACGGCAGAAATGGTTTGCGCTCCGCTTTCTGGGCGATGATGCCGATATCCGGCTTGATCTTGATCCGCACCCGGAATTCGATGCCTGGCGTTGGGCGCAACTTCAGGAATTGCCCGCGCTGGCGGTGGCATTCAAACGCGCAATTTATGAGGATTTGGCGCGGGAATTTGCGCGGTTTGGGGGATAACCCCCTAATTTTGCAACACCGGAAGGCTTTTGCGCCGCCAGGGCCACCATTGCAAGCAATAGGCTCGCGACCCACCATGCCTGCCAAAGCCCGAAGGAAAGCATGCCCGTCACGGCGGCTGAGGCGAGCATCCCAGCGCCCACCGCCGGCGCCGCGCTGCGGGACGCCGCAACACCAAGCATCAGCATCAGCGCGGCACCGATCAGGGCGCCAATGCCGCCCAATTCCAGCCAGAGCTGCAAGGCGCCATTATGCGGGTGCAGCGGCATGACCTCCACATGCGGCAAGGCAAGGAAGTCGCGCTGTGCCGACGCCTTGATGTTCAGCCGGTCAAGCGTTGCGGCATCGGGCTGCGCGCGCCCGCCCGGCATGGCGCGGCTGGCTTCCAGGCCCCAGCCGGTGATCGGCTTTTCCGCAATGCGCTGTGC
Organism: Roseomonas sp.; assembly: GCA_044356095.1. Classification (GTDB taxonomy): domain Bacteria; phylum Pseudomonadota; class Alphaproteobacteria; order Acetobacterales; family Acetobacteraceae; genus Neoroseomonas. Next base: position 2,782 of record JBIKWX010000057.1, on the reverse strand, counting down.
GGCGAAATCCCAGATCACCAGCCGATGCACGGCCGAAGGCGGCAGGCTGGCGGAGGGGATTTGCGGAATAAGGCCCACCAGCAGCGGCATGGCGAGGATGGCCAAAGCCAGCACCGCCCCAACCAGGCGTGGCACCAGGCGCGGTGCCGCAAGGCTAAGCACCGCCGCGCCCAAACCGGCAATCGTCGCGAGCCGCGCGGTCTCCCCTGGCAGGGCGATCAATAACCCAGCCCCCAGCACCAGCAGCGCCCCCCGCGCCACCCAGGGCCAGGGCAGCGCGAAGGCCAGGGGCAGCAATAACGCCATAAGCGATGCCGCCGGCTTCAGCCCGAACATGAGCGCTGCCGGCACTTCCTTGAGCCCACGCACGGCAGCGCGCAACGCATTGCCGCTTTGCCAATCAGCGAAAGCCGCCGCCAGGCCAAGCACCAGCCCAAAACCAATCCATGGCATCAGCCGCGCCCCATGCGCCGCACCTGCCGCGCCATGCGCCAGCAGCATCATTGCGGCGAGCGTCACGGCGAGCAGCGCGGCGCGCCCGGGCTCTGGCGCCCAAAGCGCGGTAATGGCCCCCCATCCCGCAATCATCAGCCCGACCAACAGCACCGCCCCTTGCGGTGCGCCAGGCCGCCAGCCAGCGCGCCAGCCAAGGCCAAGCGTGATCGCCATGGGAATCAGTGCCAGCGGCGTCATGGCCTTGGATTGCAGCACCGCCGCAAAGGGCGCAGCGAGCAGGCAGATTGCGAGGGGAAGTCCAGGATGAGACATGATCAGCGGCAATAGGCCAGAACCGCGCCGGTTGAAACCGCGCCTTGCCAGACGTGCCCGCCCGCGTCACACTTCTTCACAAGGGGTAACACACAAGCGGCTTCAGATTTTCTATTAAGATCAGCAGGAGTTCGCAGCATTGCTACCCGCCATTCCCGTTTTCGATCTGCGCGCTGAAGCGCAACCATCGCTTGCTGCCATGCGCGCCGCGCCGGTCAGAACCGAAGCGCTCTGGCGCTGGGCGCGCGGGCATTATACGCCGGTCGGGCTTTCGATAGCCGATAGGCTTTCGCGCCATTGGTTGCGCCGCAATGACAATCCCTTGCGCGCTGAGATCGATGGCATCGCAGCGGGCCTGCCTGGGCCAGGTGCCTATGCGCTGAACCTTTCCTTCGAATGGGGCTGCACGGTCGGGCTCAGCGCGGCAGAGGCACCTTTCATGCTCCGCGTCCTGGATTGGCCCCTTCAGGGGCTTGGCGAGCGACTTTGCGTCTTTCGTCAGGCGGGGCCGGCTGGGGAGTGGCTCAATCTTGGCTGGCCTGGCTTTGTCGGGGTGATCACCGCGCTGGCGCCGGGGCGCTTTTGCCTTTCCATCAATCAGCCGCCGCTGCCGCAGCGCGCCATCGCACGCATGGCACGTTGGGCCGGTGCTGATTTCCTCGGAATTGCCGTGGATTGGCTGGCCGCACGGCCGGCGCGCTGGCGCCATCGTGGCCTGCCGCCCGCGCATCTGATGCGCCTGGTTTGTGATACCGCGCCGGATTACGCGGCAGCCCTTGCCATGCTGCGCGATACGCCCGTGGCAGCGGGGGCGATTTTTTCACTCGCCGGCACGCAGCCTGGCGAGGCCGCGGTGATTGAACGGGCCGAGACTTCGCATGCGGTGATCGAAGCCGCGCCCAAGGCCGTTGCCGCGAATGGCTGGCAATGCATCGCCAATCCTGGTGCACCACGCTGGCGCTATAGCGCCGAACGCCATGCCGCCATGACCAAGCTGCTGGCCGGGCCGGTGCCGAATGAATTCGGCTGGCTCACGCCACCCATTGCGAATGAGGGTTCACGCCTTGCCGCCATGATGTGCCCGGCGACGGGCAGGCTGGAATTGCTGGGGATGGAAGGTACCGCCGCCGTGACGCGGCCGCTTTATTTGGACTGAAATGAAAAGCCCCGGCAATTAGATTGTTTTCCATTCACATTCGTTCAAGGAAAACAATCTAAACTTTTCGTTTGGTCGCATTTTCCGAGTCGCCAAGTGTTTCCACTTGGCTTGAAAATGCTCCGGCACCGGGGCCTCTAAAGCGACGCAGCGCGCCGGCGTCACACCGCCGCAATACTCTCCCGCCGCAGCTCCACCGAAAGCGCATCAAGCGAACGCTCAACCCGGTCCAGCATTTCCGTCACCTCCTCCTTGGTGATGACCAGCGGTGGGGAGAAACCAATGCTGTCATTCATCATGGCGCGCAGGATCACGCCCTGTTCTTCGCCATGCTTCACCAAACGCGGGCCGATCTTGCGCGCAGGGTCGAAGTTTTTCTTCGCTCCCTTGTCTTCCACCAATTCAATCGCGCCCACCATGCCAACGCCGCGCACTTCGCCCACCATCGGGTGATTGGCAAAGCGCCGCTGCAATTCGCTTTGCAGATGCGGGCCCACAGATTTCACATGGCCGATCAGGTCAATCTCATCATAGATCTTGAGCGTTTCAATCGCGACCGCGGCGGCCACCGGATGCCCGGAATAGGTAAAGCCATGGCCCCAAGTGCCAACAGCGGAAGACCCTTCCGCAATGCCCTGGAAGACGCGTTCATTCACCATCACGGCCGAGATGGGCAGATAGGACGAAGACAGCGCCTTGGCGCACACCAGAATATCCGGTGTGATGCCAAAAGTCTGGCAGCCCCAGTAATTGCCGGTGCGCCCAAAGCCACAAATCACCTCATCGGCCACAAACAGCACGTCATGCTTTTTCAGCACCGCCTGGATTTTCTCGAAATAGGTGCGGGGTGGCACAATC
>JBIKWX010000276.1:0-4724 GCA_044356095.1 Roseomonas sp. | reverse complement strand
GCGTTCACATGGGTTCACGCAACCCGCTCTGGAGCTCTGTTTTTCGAGCATCTTCACGCGTTCAGATGACGTCATCTGAACGCGATCTGCTCTGAGCCCGGAGAGGTAGCGCGCAGCGCCCCGCGCGTGAAGGGGTGGGGCGCTAGTGCCTTGCTGTGAAAGGCTGTTTCAGCGACCCGGCCAAACCCCTGGCCGCACCGCAAGCGCGCAAATCAGCCCATAGGCAGAAATGCCAAGCGCCACCGCAATGAATTGGCCCTGTAGCCCAAGCCCCGCCGCATCCATCAGCAAGGCGCCCCCCAGCACGGCAAGCCCCACGCGCATCAGGGCCGCAGCCACCGGCCAGCGCATCCGCCCTGCCCCCATGGCGGCGAAGTAAAGCGCCATGCCCAGGCCAAAACCCGGCAAGGCCCAGCCAATGATCGCCAGCGCCTCGGTCGCAATCGCCGCCACGGCTGCATCACTGGCGAAGGCCGCCGCCACCTGGGCCGGAAACAGCGCAATGCCAAAGCCGATCACGCCCGTCACCGCAAAGGCCAAACCGCCGCCAGTCCAGGCGATGCGCCGCGCTTCATCCCAATCCCCGGCACCCACCGCGCGCCCAACCAGGGCCGTCAGCGCCGAGCCGATGCCGAAAGCCAGCGGGATCATCAGGAATTCCATGCGCGCGGAAATGCCATAGGCGGCAATCGCCGCCGGCCCGTGTGCTGCGATGCGCGCCGTCACCAGAATGGTCGCCAGATTGGCAAGGGTTGCCATGACGCAGGCAATCAGCCCCACCGCCAGGATGCGCCCGAACAGCGCCCGCCTGAGCGGCGCGCGGAAATCCGGCACAAATCCGGCCCCGCCGCGCAGCACCACAAGCGCCATGATCAGCGCCGAAGCAGTCATGCTAAGCGCGAAGGCCATGCCGGCGCCGGGCAGGCCAAAGCCCAGCGGTTCCATGAAAACAAAGGCGAGCGGCGGATAGATCACCCAGCCGCCCACCACGCCGCGCGCCGCCAGCGCATGCCGCCCGCCACCGCGCAGGATGGATGCCAAGGTATTGGTGAGCCAGGCCGGCAGCGCGCCCGCACCAAAGGTCCAGGCGGCAAAGGCGGCACCGGCCTCTGCCGCCCCCGCCCCGCCGATCAGGCCCAGGATCGCACGCGGAAACATCAGGAAAGGCAGCGCGAAAAGCGCTGCGCCGGCGGTGGCGATGATCAGGGCGTGAAAGGCAAGGGCGGCTGCCTCATCGCGCTTCCCGCCACCGAGCGCGCGGGCAATGGCGGAAACCACGCCGCCCCCCATCGCGCCCGCCGACATTTGGGACAGCAGCAGGGTGAAGGGCAGCACCACCGCCCAGCCCGCCAGCGCCGCCTGGCCCTGCCGCGCCGCCAGCCAGGGCTCGATCAATTGCGCGATGATCTGGGTCGCGACCAGCAAGGTGGTCGGCGCCGCCAGGGCGAGGATTTGCTTGAGGCGCCCCTTGCCGCTGGTCATGGGCATATCATTGCGCGGGTCGTCTGAACCCAGTGGAAAAGCAACTCCATGCCCCATCGGACGCTGCCGGGGCGCTTCTGGCAAGGCCGAAAAGGGGTTTTCCACAGATTTCTTGCAGGAACCCCATCATAGCTGTTGTGTGTCAGGCGGCTTTTCCCTACCGTATCTTGTGTTGGGGAGATCAAAGGGGGTTCTTCATGGATTGGACGCAAGAAGCGATTGAAAGGCTGCGCGCCTTCTGGGCCGAGGGTCTTTCGACCGCGGAAATCGGTCGCCGCATGGGGATTTCAAAAAATGCCGTGGTCGGCAAGGCGCATCGGCTGAACCTGTCTTCCCGGCCAAGCCCGATCCGGCGCGATCCCCAGGAAAGGCGCACCACGCCAAGCCCGCGCCCGCCGCGTCAGGCCCCGGTCGCCCGGCCGATGCCGAGCGCGCCGGTGATGCGCCCTCAGGCGCCGCCGCCGCAAGCCGCCCCGGTGGTGCTGGTGGCCCCGCCGCCGGCAGCCGTACGTAACCCGACCCCCGCGCGCCCGCGCCTTGGTGGGTCGCGGACCTGCTGCTGGCCAATCGGGGAGCCCGGCACCCCGGAATTCCGCTTCTGTGAGGGTGATCCCATGTCCGGCAAGCCCTATTGTGCCGAACATGCCGCGGTTGCCTATGTGAAGCCGCGCGAAAAAGAGCGTCGCGAAGACGCGGCTTAATAGAAATAGCACTACGCGCTGATCGCGCCACTTCGGCCGATCAGGCGCCTAGCTGCCGCGCCACATCAGCCGCAAGATCGGCGAGCCCCGCCGATGATGATGGATTGCCATCGCAGCATGGCCCGCCGCCAGCACAACCAAGGCCCAGGCGGCCACCTGATGCAAAGGGCGTAGCACATCATACAGCGCCTGATCGGGCGGGAAGGGGTGCGGAATGGGCAGGATCAGGAAGAACACGGTCTCGACGCCAATCGGCGCTGCCGCCGCGCTCAAGAAACCCAGCACCGGTACGGCAATCAGCAGCGCATAAAGCAAGCCCTGGCCCAGCCGCGCCGCGCCTTGCTGCCAGCCGGGCAGCGCGATAGGCACTGGCCGACCGCGCCGGACCAAAAGCGAAAGCCGCCAAACCCAAAGCGGGATCAGCAGTAACCCGAGGCTCTTATGCAGCTGATAGGTAATGATTTTGGCGAGAAGCGCCGAAAGCGGCAGCGCCACCATCACCAAGGCCAGCAGGAAATTCGCCGCCACCAAGCCCGCCATGGCCCAATGCAGGCGCCGTTGCGCCACCGACCATGCTGTCATGGCCTTATCCGATCACCAGACTGACCGAAACGGCCAATTGCACCCGATCCCCCGTCGCCAAGGTATCGGCTGTCATGCCGAAGGCCGAGCGGCTGATCTCGCCACGCGCGGTGCAATCCACAATCTCCGCCCCTGTTGCGGCATCGCGCCGCCGACCGGAAAGCCTGGCCTGCATGGTAACCGGCTGGGTCACGCCGCGCATTTCCAGGGGACCGGCCAGCTCAAACGCCTCAATCCGCCCACCCGGTTTGGCGCGGCCGGAAAATCGCGCAATCGGCCAGCGCTGCGCATCAAAATAAGCCGGCGAGCGCAGCAAATCCGCTGCCCCCGGATAGGCATGGGCGATGGAGCCGGTTTCGACCTGCACCGCGACACGCGCTGTCTCGGGCCTGTCAGGGTCCAGGATCAATTCGCAGGCAAAGCGCGAAAACTGCCCCGTCGAGGTCAGCACCATGAGATGCCGCGCAATGAATTCCAGCCTGCCCTGGGTATGGTCAAAGCGAAAAACCCGCGCTGCCTGGGCCGGGGCGGCAGCAAAGCCGACCAGTGGCAGCACCAGGCCAGCCAAGGCTCGGCGAGGGATCAGCAGGGGTTTGGGCGTCACCAGCATGTGTCCTGATCCTAGACGCGATATGGCAAGCGCTCCATCCTTTTCTCAGCCCTTGCCTTTTGGCGGCGTTAGCGCTAGGAAACTCGAAATCACACCATCCGAGCTTACGGGGGGTGGCCTTGAAAGGGGCCGCCTTTTTTGTTTTTGCAGCCTGATCTTCCCCATCACGAAGGGCTTGAAGCCCGCATCGCGGAAGCGATCCTGCCCAGCCTGACGCAGCTTGGCTATGAACTGGTGCGCGTGCAGGTTTCCGGCAAGGAACGCCCCGTGGTGCAGATCATGGCGGACCGCGCCGATGATGCGCCCTTCACGGTGGATGATTGCGAAACCATCAGCCATGCCGTGGGCGCGGTGTTGGATGTCGCGGACCCGATCCGGGGCGAGTGGATGCTGGAAGTATCCTCTGCCGGGATTGATCGCCCGCTCACGCGCACCAAGGATTGGAACCGCTTCGCCGGCCATGTCGCGACGGTGGAGCTTTCCATCCCGATGGATGGCCGCAAGCGTTTTCGTGGCATCGCCCTTGGTGCGGATGACGCCGAAGCACGGCTCAAGCTTGATGATGGCAGCGAAATTGCCCTGCCGCGCGGCAATATCCGCCGCGCCAAGCTGGTGCTGACCGATGAATTGATCGCGGCGACGGCGAAGGCCGCCGCCCCAACCAGTATGACCCATTGAGGAGAATGCGCCATGGCCATTGATATCGCCATCGCCCGTCCGGAATTGCTGCAAGTGGCCGATGCCGTCGCGCGCGAGAAAATGATCGAGCGTGAGGAAGTGCTGGAAGCCATGGAACAGGCGATCCAGAAAGCTGGCCGCGCCAAATACGGGCTTGAGAAGGATATTCGCGCGACCATTGACCGCAAGGATGGCCGCGTGAAGCTGGAACGCTTCACCGAAGTGGTGGAAGCCGAACCGGTTGAAAGCGAAGCCACGCAAATCCCCTTGCGTATCGCGCAAAAGATCAAGCCCGGCATTCAGCTTGGCGAATTCATTGTGGACCCGCTGCCGCCGATTGATTTCGGCCGCATCGCCGCGCAAACCGCGAAGCAGGTGATTGTCCAGCGCGTGCGTGAAGTGGAACGCCGCAAGCAATTCGAAGAATACAAGGACCGCGTTGGCGAAATCATCAATGGTACGGTCAAGCGCACCGAATACGGCAATCTGATGGTGGATCTGGGCCGCGCCGAAGCATTGCTGCGCCGTGATGAAACCATCCCCCGCGAAGCCTTCCGCAATGGGGATCGTGTGCGCGCCTATATCTATGATGTGCGCGAAGAACCGCGCGGGCCGCAGATTTTCCTCTCTCGCACCCATCCCGGTTTTCTGGCGAAGCTGTTCGCGCAGGA
>JBIKWX010000275.1:0-4733 GCA_044356095.1 Roseomonas sp. | reverse complement strand
GGCATTCAGCCCGGCCTCAATCGCGGCCCAGCCATCCACCAGCGTATTGTCCCAATCGAACAGGATCGCGCGCGGGGCGGTATTCATGCCGCGTTGCGCATCGCCCCCTTCACATGGCGGGCGAATATCTCAAACAGCTTGCGCACCACGGGCCCCACTTCCCCATCCCCCACCGGCGCGCCATCAATCTTGGTAATCGGCTTCACGAAGGATGTGGCGGAGGTGATGAAAGCCTCTCGCGCGCGGCGGAGTTCTGCCATGGAGAATTCGCGTTCTTCAAAGGCAATGCCGGCATCGCGCAATTCCGCCATCAGCGCGGCACGGGTGCAGCCGGGCAAGATGGCGTCGCTCAAGGGCCGCGTACGGATGGTGCCGGCCTCATCCACAATCCAGAAGCTGGTCGCTGCCCCTTCCGTCACCATGCCGGTGGCTTCGTCATAAAGCACCGCTTCAATCGCGCCCTTTTCGCGCGCCGCCTGCCGCGCGAGGCAATTCGGCAGCAGGTTCACGGTCTTGATATCGCAGCGCGCCCAGCGGAGGTCCGGCATGGTGATAGCCGCCGCGCCCCAACGATCCACATTGGTCGGATAAGGCGCGATGCGCTTGACCGTCACCACCAGGGCGGGCGGGATCGGCTTATTCGGAAAAGCATGATCACGCCGTGCGACGCCGCGCGTGACCTGCATATAGAGCAACCCCTCGGTCACGCGATTGCGCCTGGCCACTTCGCGCAGCACCATCCTGAGCGACGCACGCGGCATCGGCATGGGCAGGGCGATTTCGCGCAAGGAGCGTTCCAGCCGGGCCAGGTGCAAATCCTCATCAATGAAGCGGCCATCAAACAGATGCACCACCTCATAAATGCCATCGCCGAATTGATAGCCGCGATCTTCGATATTCACCGACGCATCGGGTTGCGGCACATAGCGGCCATTGACATAGGCGATGCGTGACATGGGGCTACCTCAATTGGTGGGGGTTGCAGGCGCGCGGTCTTCCGCCTGGACGCCCAGGAATTTCAGCTTGCGATGCAAGGCGCTTCTTTCCATGCCGACGAAATTCGCGGTCCGGCTGATATTGCCGCCAAAGCGCAGCAATTGCGCTTCCAGATATTGGCGTTCAAACACTTCCCGCGCATCACGCAACGGCAGCGTCATGATCTCGGAACTGCGATCCAGCGTCAGCACGGCGGGGGCGGCGGACCCGATCTGGGGCGGCAGCATTTCCGGGCGGATCGCTTCCCGGCTTTCGCCCGGCGCCATGATCAGCAGCCAATCCATCAGATTGCGCAATTCGCGCACATTGCCCGGCCAATCATAGGCCTGCATGGCAGCGAGCGTATCTTCCGATAAATCACGCGGCGCCATGCCGGTGGTTTCAATCGCGCGGGCCATGAAATAGCGCGCGAAAAGCGGCACATCTTCGCGGCGTTCCTTGAGCGGCGGCACGCGGATTGGCACCACCGCCAGGCGATAGAACAAATCCTCCCGGAAACGCCCGGCGGCAATTTCAGCGGTAAGATCACGATTGGTGGTGGCGATCACGCGCACATCCACCTTGACGCGCGTGCCACCGCCAACCCGTTCAAACCCCTGTTCCTGCAGCGCGCGCACGATCTTGCCCTGGGTCTCCAGCGGCATATCCGCCACTTCATCCAAAAGCAGCGTCCCGCCATGGGCGCGTTCCAACACCCCCGCGCGGCGGGTTTGGCCCTGCGCGTCAGGCTCCACGCCGAATAATTCTTCCTCAAACCGCCCTGGGTTCAGGATGGCGCAATTCAGCACCACAAAGGGGCCATCGGCGCGGCGCGATTGCGCATGGATGCTGCGCGCCGCCACTTCCTTGCCAGCGCCTGCCGGGCCGGTCAGCAATACGCGTGAGCCCGTTGGCGCCACTTTCTCAATGGCGCCGCGCAATTGCTGAATGCCGGCGGACCTGCCCAGCAATTCCGTCTCGGGCCCCGCGCGGAGCCTAAGGTCGCTGTTTTCGCGCTTGAGCCGCGCCGCTTCCAAGGCGCGCGCCAGCACCAGCAGCAGCCGATCCGATTTGAAGGGCTTTTCGATGAAATCATAGGCGCCCTGCTGGATCGCCTGCACTGCGGTCTCAATCGTGCCATGGCCCGAGATCATCACCACCGGCACTTGCGGTTCTTCCGCATGCATCGCCGCCAGAATGCCCAGCCCATCAAGGCGGGAATTCTGCAACCAGATATCCAGGATCACCAGCGAAGGCCGGCGCGTGGCAAAGGCCGCCAGCGCGGAATCGGCATCATGGGCCTGACGTGTTTCGAATCCCTCATCGCTCAGGATGCCTTCCAGCAGCGCCCTGATATCGGGTTCGTCATCAACAATCAGAATCTCATGCGCCATGCGCGACCTTGCTGCCCCTCAATTTGCCGCTTGCGGCGCCTTGGCGCCGGAGCCCTCAGAATGCCAGGGAGACTCGCCAAGCGGCAAGACCAGTCTTGCGATGGTGCCCGAACCCTCCGGCCGGACCGCGAGGCTGATGGAACCACCATGGTCTTCCATGATCTTTTTCACAATGGCAAGGCCAAGCCCAGTGCCCTTCGGCTTATGCGTCACATAGGGTTCGGTCAGTCTTTCGGTCGGTTCTTCGCGGGGCAGGCCAATGCCATTATCCGTCACCTCAAAGGCCAGCATATCGCCTTCCTGGATGATGCGGGTTTCAATCCGCCCGGCCTCACCGCCTTCGCGCATGGTGATGGCGTCTGCCGCATTCTGCAAAAGATTGGTCAGCGCCTGGCCGATCAGGCGGCGATCACAGGGCAGTTTCAGCCCCTCAGGCGCTGCCTGGTTGTCGTAGGTGATATCGGGATGCGCATTGCGTTGCAACACCAGCGCTTCCAGCATCAGGCGATTGGCGTCTTCCGGCTTGATCACCGGCTGCGGCATGCGCGCAAAGGCCGAGAATTCATCCACCATGCGCCCGATATCTTCCACCTGCCGCACAATCGTGTCCGTGCATTGGCGGAAAGTATCGGGATCATCGGTGATCTGGCGCAGATAGCGGCGCTTCAGCCTTTCGGCGGAAAGCTGAATGGGTGTGAGCGGGTTTTTGATTTCATGCGCAATGCGCCGCGCCACATCCGCCCAGGCTGCCTTGCGCTGCGCCGATTGCAATTCGGTGATGTCGTCAAAGGTCAGCACATAGCCTTCAATGCGCCCGCCCAAGGTTTCGGTGCCGATCCGCGCGAGCAAGATCCGCTTGGCATTGGCCGGCCCGATCAGGATTTCAGCGACACGTGGACGTTCCGGATTGGCCGCCGCCGCTGCCAGCAATTCCGCGAATTCCGGGGCGATGCGCGCGAATGGCAACCCAATCGCGGCATCCAGATCAACGCCGAGCAGCGCGCTCGCTGACCGATTGGGCAGGGTCACGCGGCCTTCACTATCAAGCCCGACGACACCGGCTGAAACACCCGACAGCACGGTTTCGGTAAAGCGCCGGCGTTCATCAATCAGGCTATAGGCGTTCATCAATTCGGCACGCTGCGCGCCAAGCTGGCTGGTCATGCGGTTGAAGGACCGCGCGAGGCGCGCGATTTCGTCATCCGCCTCCCCTTCTTCCACCTTGGTCGCCAGATCGCCGCCGCGCACGCGTTCCGCCGCCAGGATCAGGCGCGAAATGGGCCGCGCGATACGGTTGGCCATGAGCAAACCAATCAGCACCGCAGCCAGCAGCACAAGCAAAGTGGCAATGGCAAAGATCAGGAAGAAGGTGATTTGCAGGCTTTCCCGATTGCGGTCGAGCTGATTGTATTCATTGAAGGAAATCTCGGTCCGCCGCATATGCCCCAAGACCGAAGGATCAAGCGGGCGGGTGATCAGCAGCACAAGTCCCGGCGGGATGTTAAGCTGCACCATGGCGCGCACGCGCCCTTCCTCAGCCTCACTCGGCAGCACGACCACTTCACCTGAGCGCACCGCCTCCATCGCCCAGGCTGGCGGCAAATCCACCAAGTTCGAGATGCCGAGGCCCGCATTCGCCACCACCTGGCCGAGCACGGGTTCAAAAATGATGGAGCTCGTCAGGCCGCGCAACGCGGTATGGGTCGCCAGCAACCGCGCAAAGGCAACGCCATTATCGGGCAGCAGCACCTGCGCCGCGCGATTGAGGTCATTCGCCATGAACAGGATATCGGCGCGGATGGTGTTGCGATGCTCATCCAGATAGCCGCGTGAGGCCACCAGTGATGCTTCCAGCGTGTCGCGCACGCGGTCGCTGAACCAGGCCTGAATGCCAAGATTGAAAAATAGCGCGGCAAAGCCCGCCACGAGCAGCGCGGGCACCGCGGCCACCACGCCAAACAGCAGCACAAGCCGCACATGCAGCCGGGATCCCGCCGCGCCGCGCCGCCGTTCCAGCCACATGCGCGTGAGCCGCGCCGCGAGCGAGGCGACCAGCAGCAACAGAAAGGCGATATTGGCGAGAATGACGCCGGCCAATTGCCCCGCCCCGGTGGGGCCGATGGGCGTGCCGCCGGAAAGTGCCGCAAAGGTCGCAAGCCCAACCACCAGGGCCAGAAAAGCCAGCGCGAGGGTAAAAACCTTACCGGTGACAATATCAGCCAGCCGGGTGAACAAGCCGCGCGGGCGCGGCGGGGCTTCGGCCAGCCCTTCGGCGGGCATGGTCAGGTCATGCGGCGCTGCCGGATCATCACGCGCCGCGCACCACGGGAAGTTCCAATTCCCGCAGCTTCTTCCGCAACGTAT
>JBIKWX010000274.1:0-4738 GCA_044356095.1 Roseomonas sp. | reverse complement strand
GTTCCACCGTATCCACGAAAATCCCGTAATTGGAGGTCGGTGCCAAGGCGCGCGTGACGCTGAAGACCACGTCATCGGCGGTGAAGGCCTCACCCTCATGGAATTTCACGCCATCGCGCAGCCAAAAGCGCCAGCGATTAGGTTCCTGCTGTTCCCAGCGCGTTGCCAGGCCCGGCGCCAAGCCAAGGTCCTGGCTGCGGCTGATTAACGTGTCATAAATTTGATAAAGCACCATGGTGACCGTACCAAGGTTCTGACTATGCGGGTCGAGCGTATTGGGATCGCCCGAGGCCGCCCAGCGCACCGTCCGCGCATCCGAGTTTGCCCCGCCAAGCGCCAGCCCGCAGGCCAGTGCGGTCGCCCATAACAGCTTTCGCATCCCGTTCTCCTGTTTTTGGTTAAAGCCTAACCCCGCCTATAGGGGCGCGCGCCCCCTCCGGGAAGAGGCTTTATGAAGGTGATTTCCCCAGGCGCGAAACTGCTTTAGTTTGCGCGCCAACCGTCCGAGAGAACCCCGCCCATGCCGCGCTTTGCCGCCAATCTTTCCATGATGTTCAACGAAGTCCCGTTCCTGGACCGCTTCGCCCTGGCCGCGAAGGCGGGCTTCAAGGGGGTTGAGTTCCTTTTTCCTTACGACCACCCGGCAGCCGAGATTGCCGCGCGGCTCAAGGATAACGGCCTGCAGCAGGTGCTGTTCAATGCGCCGCCTGGCGATTGGGCAAAGGGGGAACGCGGCATGGCCTGCCACCCGGGCCGCGAGCAGGAGTTTCGCGACAGCATCATGCGGGCCTTGGATTATGCCGGGGCGCTTGGCTGCCCGCGGCTGCATGTCATGGCCGGCATGGTGCCGCCCGGCGTCGCGCAGGGCACACTCACCAGCCTTTATGCCATCAACCTTGCCTGGGCCGCCGAACGCGCCATCGCCCAGGGGGTGAAGTGCTGCATTGAACCGATCAATCAGCGCGACATGCCGGGCTATGCGCTGACCGGCATCGCGAATGGCATCCAGGTGATTGAAGCCGTGGGTCCGGACCGGCTTGGCCTGCAATTCGACCTGTATCACACGCAAATCACCGAGGGCGATCTGGTGCCCCGTGCCCGCGCGGCGCTGCCCTATATTGCCCATATGCAGGTGGCCGATACCCCAGGCCGCAATGAACCCGGCACGGGTGAGGTGAATTGGCCCTTTGTCTTCGCCCAATTGGATGAAATGGGCTATCGCGGCTGGATCGGCTGCGAATACCGCCCTGCCGGCGAGACGCTCGCCGGGCTTTCCTGGTTCGCCCCCTATAAGGACTGAAACACAATGAAAATCGCCTTTATCGGCCTTGGCATCATGGGTCGCCCCATGGCCGGGCATTTGAAGACCGCTGGCCACGCCATCACCGTGGTCGAGCGTAAAAGCCTGACGGCCGAGGACCGCGCGGCCTTCGCCGTGGCGCCTGATGCGAAAACCGCCACCGAGGGCGCGGAAGCCGTGATCCTGATGGTGCCCGATACCCCCGATGTGGAAGCCGTGCTGTTCGGCGCGGGCGGTGTGGCAGAGGGTCTCAAGCCCGGCACGCTGGTGATTGACATGTCATCCATCAGCCCGACCGCCACCAAGGAATTCGCGGCCAAAATCGCGGCCAAGGGCGGCGATTACCTCGATGCCCCGGTCTCGGGCGGCGAAGTCGGCGCCAAGCAGGCGAGCCTGACGATCATGGTCGGTGGCTCGGACGCTGCCTTCGCGCGCGCCAAGCCGCTATTTGAAGCCATGGGCAAGAATATCACCTTGGTCGGCGGCATTGGCGCGGGGCAGACCTGCAAGGTGGCCAATCAGATCATCGTCGCACTCACCATCGAAGCGGTGGCGGAAGCGCTGACCTTTGCCTCCAAGGCAGGCGCCGATCCGGCCAAGGTGCGCCAAGCCATCACGGGCGGGCTGGCCACGTCCCGTATTCTGGAACTGCATGGGGAACGCATGATCAAGCGCACCTTTGCGCCCGGCTTCCGCATCCGCCTGCACCAGAAGGATTTGAACCTAGCCTTGCAGGCGGGGCGTGAATTGGGCGTCGCACTCCCCAATACAGCTTCCACCCAGCAGCTTTTCGCCGCGGTGGCGGCGGCGGGAGGGGCCGATTTGGACCATTCCGGCCTGGTGAAGGCGTTGGAAACCCTGGCGGCGCATCCTGTGGCGCCCGATACCTGAGCCACAATCTTGGCTTGAAAGAAGGCTTCCCTGACCTGGGGAAGCCTTCTCAATTTTGACCTGTAGCGCCGAAAAAGCGCTACCCCGTTTGATTTTTGGAATTTTCGCGCTTTACTGCCGGGTGTCTCTGGCCGCGCCAGGGCCAAAGCAAAGGCGCCATCTCCATGCGGTTCGACGAAATCGGCCAACAGCTTCGCACCTATCGCCTGGAATCGGGTCTGAGGGCGGATGAGGTCGCGGCCCGCCTCGGCATCTCCCGCGCTGCGCTCTATCGCTATGAAAAGGGCGAGGTCATCAAGCTTGATACCGTGCGGCGGTTGGCGGAGATGTTGCAGGCCTCGCCCCTCGCGCTGCTGGGCATTGGGGTGGATTACTTTTCCCGCATGACGTCCTTCCTGGAGCGTGTGCGGCATATTGAGGAAGAAGCCGATAGCCAATTGCAGCTTGGCGGCGCCTTCAGCTTTGCGCTGGCCAGTGAGGGTTTTCCGCAGATCCTGCGCAGCCTTTGGCAGGAAGCGGCCAATATGGCGCCGGATGGCGCCGCGGCGCGCAGCGCCGTGGATCAATGCCTGACCCTGCTCGCCCAACGCCGCCTGATCCTGGAACAGCGCCGGCCTAGCATCATTGCCATGCTATCGGAAGCCGCCATTCGCCGGCTTTTGACGGATGGCATTTGCGCTGGCCTGCCCTTGGCGGAGCGCAGCCGGGCCGAAGCCCGTGCAGCAGCAATGACCGAGGCAGAAAACCTTGCCAACCAGATGGAACAGGCGCCGCTTGGCGTGCAGATCGGGCTATTGCCGGAACCGGCGCCGATCAATCAGGCGATTATTCTTCGCAACCGCGAGCGCGGTTTTGTCGTGAGCAATCCCTTCCCGGCGGATGCGCATCCGGCCTGGGCGCAGGGGATTGTCAGTGTGACCTCGGCCGATGATGCTTTGGCCGTGCATCAACGTGTCGCGGAAGCCTGCTGGCGTCAGGCGCGCAAGGGGATGGCGGCGGCGCAGAGGCTCAGGATTTTGATCGCCGAGGCCAATCCGGCCTAAGCGGGCTTGCCCTATCGCGCGCCAGGGTCTCCAGTATGCGTCTGCCGAAACCCTTTCCGGCAGAAGATGAGGAAACACCATGGCCCGCGAGAATTGGGACCCCGAAATGCTCCGCTTCACCGAAATGATGGAGGCACGCGCCGCAGCGCAGCCCCCGGTGAAGCTGGAATTGCCGCTGGATCATTCGCGGGAATTGAATGATGGCCTCAGCCTGCCGCTGGCCAAGAGTGGCGCGGTAATGGCGGAAAGCGAGGATCGCTGGTTGGCTTTGCGCGGGCGGCGGATTCTCTGCCGCTTCCATCGCCCGACTGCGGGCACGGGGCATCCCGTTTTGGTCTATCTGCATGGTGGCGGCTGGGTTTGGGGCAGTGTGGATACGCATGATCGGCTGATGCGCGAATATGCGGCTGCTTCGGGCTGCGCCGTGATCGGCGTGGATTATGCGCTGAGCCCTGAGGCGGTTTTTCCGCAAGCCTTGGAAGAATGCGCCGCCGTCACGCGCTGGGTTGCCAAGCGCGGCGCGGAATGGGGTTTGGATACCAGCCGGATTGTGCTGGGTGGTGATTCGGCCGGTGGCAATCTTGCCGCCGGCACCGCGCTTTTGCTGCGGGAGACCGATCCCGCGCTGAAGCTGCGCGGCCTGCTCATCAATTACGGTGTCATGGATAGCGCCATGGCGACGCCAAGCTATGATGCTTTCGCAACGGGGCATTTCCTGACGCGGGAGAAGATGGATTTCTACTGGCGCTGCTATGCGCCGAAGGAAGCGGATCGCGTGACGCCCTTTGCATCCCCCATGCGTGCCGATCTGCGCGGCCTGCCGCCGGTACTGGTGCATATCGCAGAGCTTGATGTTCTGGCCGATGAGAACAGGCTATTTGCAAATAAACTCCGCGCCGCAGGGGTTGCGGTGACCGAGGAGGTTTTCCCCGGCACCATCCATGGCTTCCTCCGCGCCCTTGGCCATGTTGCGGCAGCAGATCGCGCGGCGCGGCAGGGCGGCGAATGGCTCAAGGCGCGTTTTGCCTGACAAAAAACGGGAGAGAGACACCATGATTGATGAAGCCACCAAGCAGCGCATTCAAAGCCAATTGGGCGATCCGAAGCTCGCCTCCCACTACCTGAAGCCGGATCAAATGGCGTGGCAGGCCACGGAATTTCCGGGGATTGAAATGAAGCTGCTGTGCCGGGATGAGGCACGAGGCATGTCCACCATCCTGTTCCGCATGGCGCCCGGTGCGGAAGTGCCGCTGCATGAACATACGGATATCGAACAGACCTATGTCATGGAAGGCTATCTGGAAGACGCGGAAGGGCGCTGCGGCCCGGGCGAATTCGTTTGGCGCCCAGCGGGCAATACGCATGTGGCGCGCGCCCCAGAAGGCGCGTTGTTTCTTTCGATCTTCTTGAAGCCCAACCGCTTTGTGGAAAAGCAGCCGGGGTTTGCGCGGTGAATGCGAAGGGCAGGCGGCTCAGCCGCCTGCCAGCGCGCGTTTGGCGACTT
>JBIKWX010000273.1:0-4742 GCA_044356095.1 Roseomonas sp. | reverse complement strand
TGCGCATGCAGCGTCGGGCTGATGTGGTCGTGATATTCAATCTCAGCTTCCGCCAGCGCAGTTTTCTCGACCGGGCTCCACATCACCGGGCGCAGGCCGCGATAGAGTGACCCATTCATCAGAAACTTGCCGATCTCAGCGGCAATCGCGGCTTCCGAGGCGAAATCCATCGTCGCATAACGATCCGCCCAATCACCGGCGACACCAAGGCGGATGAATTCTTCGCGCTGCACTTCAAGCCAATGTTCCGCATAGGCGCGGCATTCGGCGCGGAAATCCAAAACCGGCACCGCATCCTTGTCGCGGCCCTTATTGCGGTATTCTTCCTCAACCTTCCATTCAATCGGCAGGCCATGGCAATCCCAGCCGGGGACGTAGTTCGCATCATACCCAGCCATCTGCGCGGCGCGATTGATCACATCCTTGAGAATCTTGTTGAGCGCATGGCCGATATGCAGATTGCCATTGGCATAGGGCGGGCCGTCATGCAGCACGAAACTCTCGCGCCCCTTGGACTGAGCGCGCAGCCTCTCCCACAGTTTCAGGCGTGCCCAGCGCGCCAGCATATCGGGTTCGCGCTTCGGCAAATCCCCGCGCATGGGAAAGCCGGTCTGCGGCAGGAAGACGGTGCCGCGATAATCGCGGGCCTCTTTGGGGCTGTCATTCATGGTTCTTGAGCCTTGCGGGCTGATCTCGGGCCGCCTTGCCGGCGGCAGGGGTGAAATAAGGGCGACGCTTCCCGACCTTCAGCGGAAGGCCGGGCGGGTAATTCGTATCGAAATCGCCGTGTTTTTCATGGGGCGCTTATGGGCGCGGGCCATGCGGGTGGTCAAGCCAGCGCCGCGCGGGCATTCAGCACATCCTGTTCGATGGCGGCCTTTAGCGTCTCGAGCCCGTCAAACTTCGCATCGGGCCTAAGGAACTGCACCAGCCGCACCCCAATCTCCTGGCCGTAAATATCGCCGGCGAAATCGAAGATATAAACCTCCAACCGCGTCACCTTATCGCCGCCGAGTGTCGGTCGCCGCCCGACATTGGCAACCCCCTTGGCTATCCCGCCGCCCGGCAGCGCCACCGTGACCGCGTAGACACCCCGCGCCGGTTCCAAATGCCGATCGAGCCAGATATTCGCCGTGGGCCAGCCGAGCACCCGCCCAAGCTTATCCCCATGCACCACCGTGCCGCGGATTTCCCAGGGCCTGCCAAGTCTTTCCGCCGCGCGGTCCGGGTAGCCATCCTGAAGCAAGCGGCGGATGCGGGTGGAGGAAATCGCCTCCCCCCCATGTTCCACAGGCGGCACAATAGAAAGCCCCATGCCGCGGGCAGCGGCTTCGCGGGCCAGAAAGCGCACATCGCCGCCGCGCCGATTGCCGAAGGCGAAATCAGGGCCGCTCGCCAAATGCTTCGCCCCCAGCGCCTTATGCAGCACCTGATCCACAAAGGCTTCCGCCGAAAGTGCGGCGAATTCATCATCAAAGCTGAGCGCATAGACAAAGCGCGCCCCAGCATCGGCAAGACAAGCCGCCTTGGCCGGAAGCAGAGTCAGCCGAAAGGCCGGATCATCCGGGCGGAAATGCTCGCGCGGATGCGGCTCAAAGGTCAGCACCGCCAGCGGCAGTTCAGGCCGCGCCGCCTGCGCTGCCTTCAGCACCGCGACATGCCCCAAATGCACGCCATCGAAATTACCGAGTGCCACAGTCGCACCGCGCGCTTCCTTGGGGATGGAACGCCAATCGGAGAAGATTTGTGCTGCCATCAGGCTTCCCCAGGCTTCAGCCAGCGCGGCACATCGGGCGGCGAGAAGCCTGCCAGCGCATCAATCGCGGCAGCACCATCCGGCGCCAGCATGGCCGCAGCGCGCATTTCTGCCCGCACAAAACCTTCGGCCACCATGTGATCCAGCGCGCCCATCAGCTTCTGCCAATAGCCGAGTGTATCCACAAACACGATGCCCTTCCGTTGAATGCCAAGCTGCAACCAGGTGAGCGTTTCCACCGCTTCTTCCAGGCTGCCATAGCCGCCGGGCAGCACGATGAAGCCATCGGAAAGCTCGGCCATCAGCGCCTTGCGTTCATGCATGGACCCAACAACGCGCATATCCTTGAGTTGCTTCGCCCCCGCTTCGCGCGCCACCAGCCCATGGGGGATGATGCCAATCACCTCAGCGCCCGCAGCTTGAGCGGCGGCGGAAACAGCACCCATCAGGCCAACGCCGCCCCCGCCATAGACCAGGCCAAGCCCGCGCGCGGCGATTTCCTGCCCCAGCGCGGCAGCGGCGGCGGCATATTCGGGGCGGGCGCCGGCGGCGGAGCCGGCAAAGACGCAAACGCGGCGCATGGGCTTACTCCGCCGCTTTGGTGATGGCCGCGCGGGAGGGGACGGAGACGTAAGCCTCCCCCTCCAGCACCGGTTCACCCTTGACCAGGCAGACCGTTTTCAGCGTCGCGCGATGCTTTTCGGGATGGAGCGCGGCGACTTCGACAATGGCGGTGACGGTTTCCCCGATTTTCACCGGGGCGCGGAATTTCAGCGTTTGCGACATATAGATGGTGCCCGGCCCGGGAAGCTGCGTACCCAGCACCTTGGTGATCAAGCCCGCCGCCAGCATCCCATGGGCGATGCGTTCCTTGAAGATGGAGGTGGCAGCGTATTCCGCATCCAGATGCATAGGGTTGGTATCGCCGGTGACGGCGGCGAATAGCACGATATCGGCTTCCGTGATGGTTTTGGAGAATTTGGCGGTCAGCCCGACCGTCAGGTCTTCAAAGAAGTAGAGTTCCGCCATGGTCTGAGGCCCTTGCTTTGCCGTGCTGCGCTGCGAAAGGGTGTTAAAGCAGAATGGCGCCGGGTGGAATGACCCCGGAGCGGCGGCGGGCGGCTGGTTTTGGCCTTCGCGGGTTTTTCTTGTGGGGCGCTGGGCGCTGCGGCCTGGGGAGGGCGGGTGCTCCTCGCATCCTCTTTCATCCCCCTGCCTTGAAGTGCTTCAGCTTGCCGCCGGGCGCGCGTGATTGAGCGCGAGCAGCGCGGCCAGCGCATCTTCTTCGCTGATGGTTGCGGGCCAGCCATAGGCGGCGGCCACGGCTTCATCCAGGCGTTGATGCAGCCCATCAAGCCAGGTGCCTTCAGGGGTGCCGCGCGTATTGTAAAGCTTGGTCAGGGTGCGCGCCTTCAGCGCCTGCGCGGCGGCGGCATTGCGCGGCAGAATGCGGTCCGGGAAGCCGGGCACGACCTCGGGCATTGTTTCCACCAAATCCGCCGGGTTGAGCCAGCGGTTGCGCGCTTCGACCAAGGCCCGCGCGGCTTCGGCAATGGCCATGGCGCGCGGATCAGCGGCATAGGATGCGGCGGGCAGGTTCGGGGTCAGGCCATCGGGGAAGGGGAAGGTTTCGAAGCAGGTTTGGTTGTTATAGGTCGGATCATTCCCCACGCCGTGCCGTGAGGCATTGCCGAGCGCCCAGGCTTCATGAAAGCGGCTATGCAGAATGCCGAAACTTGTGTCATCGTCGCGGGCAATCGCGAAAACGCGGCTATCGGGCAGAACCTGCACAGCAAGCCAGACAAAGAGCCGATGCTTGGCAACCCGAGGTGTTGCGATGTAGTGCGTGAACGGCGCCAAAGCGGCGCGTAAACCCGGCACGGTTTCGCCGTGCTGCCACCATTTCTCGGCCCGACGCCCGCGCCTGTTCTTCTCGCGGAGTGGCTTAACCTCCCGTACCACATGCCCAAAAGGCGCGGCGTAAAAGGCGGCCTCTGCTTCGTCACGGCTGGCAAAATCAACAATCCAGGTATCGGAAGAACGCCCGGTAATATCAGCGGTGTTCATGATGGGCCGCACAACATCCGTGTTGGGTCTGCCATTGGCATTCAGCGCTGCGGCAAGCCAGCCCCGCGCAATGGTGCCATCAATATCGAAGGGGCCAACCTTGACCGGGCCTTGAAAGGAAAGGCGCATATTTTCGGCAAGGCCGCGCGCCGTGGTCAGGTTCGCTGCCCCGCCCGAAAGATCGGCATGGATTGTCGGCACCGCAGCGCCATCAAGCATTGCCGGCCCGTCATGCTGTTTCGCAAACACCACCAGGGAAACGCGCACCGCCGCGCCATCGAGATTCCAAGGCTCATTGCTCCAAGCCTCGAAAATCGTCGCATGTTCCTGAATGCGGTCCAACACAATGCGGCTTGCGCCTTTGCGGATTGCTTGCGTCGCCACCAGGCCAACACGTTCTGTCCGTCCGGCGGCCAATTCCTCCCGCGCGCGTTCGAACCAGTAGCACACCAAATCCACCCCGCCGGGCAGGCGCCCGGCATAGGCGGCGCGGAGCCTTGCCGTGTAATCCTCGCCCAGGGTGCCGATCATCGCCTTGTCACCCAAAAAGGGCGGATTGCCGATAATGGCATCAGCCTTCGGCCAAGCGGCGGGCTGTCCATCTGGCGTCAGCACCGCATCGCGGCATTCAATGGTTTCCAGCGGGCGCAAGACAGGATCGGATGGCAAGGGCAGCCCATTGCGCCGCGCCCATTGGATATGGCCAATCCATACCGAAACCCGCGCCAATTCGGCGGCATAGGGGTTGATTTCAATGCCGCAAACCGCTTCCGGCCCCACTTGCGGAAATTCACGCGGCAGGCCCAAAGCCTCAGCCTCCACTGACGCGCGAACTTCAAGATCCTTCAGCGCCAGCAAGGCAAGATAGAGAAAATTGCCGGAACCGCAGGCCGGGTCCAGCACGCGAAACCCCCTCAGC
>JBIKWX010000056.1:0-15976 GCA_044356095.1 Roseomonas sp. | reverse complement strand
CCAGAGCCAGAAAGATCCACGGTGATCAGGCGCGGGTGCTTTGCGCGCAATTCCGCTGAACCAAAACCCGCCCGCGCCATCGCACCTGGCGCCAGATTCTGGATGAAGACATCCGCCTTGGCGATCAGTTTTTCCAACAGCGCCTTGTCGTCAGGCTGTTTGATATCAAGGCAAAGACTTTCCTTGCCGCGATTGAGCCAGATGAAATAGCTCGATTGCCCATTCGCCACCGCATCATAGGCGCGGGCGAAATCGCCTTCCTGCCTTTCGATCTTGATGACGCGCGCCCCGGCATCCGCCAGCCGAGACGCGCAATAGGGCGCGGCAACCGCCTGTTCCATCGAAACGACGAACAGGCCCTTCAAGGGCTGGGATGCCATCAGTAGGACCGCGGCATGCCGAGCACATGCTCGCCCACATAGCTCAGCACGAGGTTGGTGCTGATCGGCGCCACCTGATAAAGCCGCGCTTCGCGGAACTTACGCTCCACATCATATTCCTCGGCGAAGCCGAAGCCGCCATGGGTTTGCACGCAGGCTTCCGCCGCCGCCCAGGCCGCATCAGCGCCGAGCATCTTGCCCATATTGGCTTCCTCACCGCAGGGGAGCCCCGCTTCGAATTTGGCAAGGCCCTTTTGGATCAAAGCCTCGGCGGCGCGCATTTGGGCATAGGCCTTGGCGATCGGGAATTGCACGCCCTGATTCTGCCCAATCGGGCGGCCAAACAACACGCGCTGCTTGGAATAATCCACGGCCTTGTTGATGAACCACTTGGCATCACCAATGGTCTCGGCCGAAATCAACAGGCGTTCGGCATTCATACCATCCAGAATGTAGCGGAAGCCCTTGCCTTCCTGGCCCACCATATTCTCGGCGGGTACTTCCATATTGTCGAAGAAGACCTCGCAGGAATTATGGTTCATCATGGTGCGGATCGGGCGGATGGTGAGCCCATTGCCCAGCGCCTTTTTCATATCCACGATGAAGGTGGAAAGCCCATCGGTGCGCTTGGCGACCTGATCACGCGGCGTGGTGCGGGCCAGCAGCAGCATCAGATCGGAATGCTCGGCCCGGCTGGTCCAGATCTTCTGGCCATTGACGATATACTTGTCGCCCTGCTTCTGCGCGAAGGTGCGCAGGCTCGTGGTATCCGTGCCGCTGGTCGGTTCCGTCACGCCAAAGGCTTGCAGGCGCAATTCGCCGGTGGCGATTTTTGGCAGGTATTTCTGCTTCTGCTCGGGGCTGCCATGCTTCAGGATGGTGCCCATGATGTACATTTGCGCATGGCAGGCAGCGGCATTGCAGCCGGTTGCGTGGATTTCTTCCAGGATCGCGGCGGCAGCGGAAAGCGGCAGGCCGGACCCGCCATATTCTTCCGGGATCAGCGCCGCGAGCCAGCCGGCATCGGTCAAAGCCTTGACGAATTCACTCGGATAGCCGCGGCGCGTGTCGAGTTCGCGCCAATATTCGCCGGGGAAGCGGGCGCAGAGCTTGCGCACCTCCTCACGGATTTCGGCATGGGCTTCCTGGGAATGCTGCATATCCATCATCTTGCTCCGGTTTTGGGTCGGATTAGGGCGAGCCGGTCACGCTTGCAAGATGATGAGGTGCTTCAATCCACGGTCGCGCCGGAACGCCGCACCACCTCGGCCCAACGGGTGATATCGCGCGCCAGGGTTTCGCGGAATTGCTCTGGCGAATTGGGCGCGGCGGGGGGCGTGATGGCCTGATCCTGCACCAGCCAAGTGCGGAATTCGGGCGTTGCGATGATGCGATTCACCTCGGCATTCATGCGCCGCAGGATCGGGTCCGGGAGGTTCGCCGGCGCCAGTATGGCGTACCAGGTGCTGGTATCCATGGGTGGCGTGCCGCAAGCCTCGGCGACCGTGGGCACATCCGGCAGCGCCGCAAGCCGCGCGGGGCTCATCACCGCCAAGGGGCGCACCTGGCCCTGGCGGATCGGCCCCATGGCAGCGCCGGATTGGTTGAAGAACAGGTCCGTATCGCCCGCGAGCAAGGACGCCATGGCGCCCGGCTGGCCGCGATAGGGCACGTGCAGCAAATCCAGATTGGCCGTGATGGCGAATTGCACCCCGGCCAGGTGCGTGGAGGCGCCATTGCCGGTGGACCCGAAGGAAACCGCCTGGGGCCGCGCCCGCGCCGCTGCCAGCACCTGCGCGCAATTCTGGAATTGCGGGCGCTTATCGGTGCTCACGATCATGACATTCGGCACATCGCCGAGCAGCACGACAGGCGTGAAATCCCGCTGCACGTCAAAGGGCAGGTTTTTGTAGAGCGCGGCATTGATCGCATGCGTCCCTGCGGTGCCGAAATAGAAGGTATAGCCATCTGGCCGGGATTTTGCGACGAAATCAGACCCGATATTGCCCCCCGCGCCGGTGCGATTATCCACCACCACAGGCTGGCCGAGCGCGCGGGAGAGCGGTTCCGCCAGCCGCCGCGCATAAATATCCGTGCCCGCCCCATTTGGAAAACCACCCATCAGCGTGATCGGGCGATTGGGCCATTCGCCCTGGGCCAGGGCGGGCGAGGCGATCAGGCCGGCCATAAGGGCCGCAAGCAGGCGATAGCGCATGGTTTGAAACTCCCCGGGATTGTTGGCGGGCAGTTTAACCATCTAAGCTTCAGGAATGAACACCCCAAATGCAGCGCCGCGCATCGCGCGTGGCGGCAAATCCATCTATGGCGCGCCGCTTGGCATATTGATGCTGGAAGCGCGCTTTCCCCGCATCCCCGGCGATATGGGCAATGGCGAGACCTGGCCCTTCCCCGTGCTGTTTCGCGTGGTGCCTGGGGCGACGCCTGAGAAGGTCGTGCTGCTTGGGGCAAAGGGGCTATTGCCGGATTTCATCGCCGCCGCGCAGGAATTGGTGCATCTGGGCGCCGAGGCGATCACCACCAATTGCGGCTTCCTGTCCCTGTTTCAGCGCGAATTGGCCGAAGCGGTGCAGGTGCCGGTCGCGACATCATCCCTGATGCAGGTGCCCTGGGTGCAGGCAACCCTGCCGCCCGGCAAGCGGGTTGGCGTGATTACCGTCAGCAAGCAATCGCTCACACCCGCGCATTTGGATGCCGCTGGCGTTGCGCGCGATATCCCCTGTGTCGGCACGGAAGGCGGGCGGGAGTTTTTCCGCGTCCTGATCCGCGCCGATCAGCAGGATATGGATATTGACCTCGCGACGCAGGACATCCTGGATGCCGGGCGGGAGTTGGTCACACGCCACCCCGATGTTGGTGCGATTGTGCTGGAATGCACCAATATGCCGCCCTATGCGGCGGCCTTACGTGATGCGCTTGGCCTGCCGGTCTATGATATCTATTCCATGATCAGCTGGTTTCACGCCGGGCTCAGGCCGCGGCGCTTTGGGTGAAGCGCCGTTCCGCTGTTGGCGCCAGCCCGTTACCGCCCGCCAAACAGCGACATCAGGAATTGTGGCGCCTGATTGGCGATGGACAGTGTCTGGCTGCCAAGCTGCTGGCGAATTTGCAGGGCCTGGAGCCGCGCCGATTCGCGCGCGAGATCAGCATCAATTAGGGTACCCAGCCCACCTTCCATGGCATCAAGCTTGTCCCGGTTATAGACGACTTGTGCGTCAATATAGCGCGCATCGGAGCCCAGCCGGTTCATGGCGTTATTGATGGTCGTGTTCACAAGATGAAAATCGCCGGTGGTCTCCGCAAGCGCGGCGCGTGCATCCGCTGCATCCGCAAAGGGGCCGGCCGCCACAATGAAGTTCACATCGGGCCCCAGGGCCGGCAGCGTGTAAAGATTGGCGGTTTCGGCAGATTCGCTTCTTAACGTCACGACGTCATCGGTGGGCGAAGTGCCAGTCAGCAGATTGCGGCCAAAATAGCTGGCATCGGCAAGAAAATTTCCCACCTGCGTGCGGAGCTGGTCGTATTGCTGATTGTATTGATCGCGCGCGGAATCTCCCACCGTGCCATCAGAGAGGCGCGTGAGGACGCTGCGAATTTCGATCATGGTCTTTGAGACCTGCTCAAGCGCCGTAAGCGAAACATCCACAAGCCCACGCAAGCCGCCCAATTGCTCATTGACGGTGGTAAGGGCAGCGGTATCGGCCTTGATGGACTGTGCTACAGCGAAGGCGCCGCCATCATCCTTGGCATCAGCGACGCGATAGCCGGTGGAGATGCGCTTTTGCACTTCCCCCAAGGCTTCATTGGTGCGGTTGAGAGACTGCAGCGCCAACATGGCGCCGAGGTTGGTATTCACGGAAGAAAGGCTCATGGGATTTTTTCCTTCAGCAGGAACCAATTTTTGGTCCTGCCTCACTCTGAGATGAAAAGTATAAAATTTGATGAATTATTGCAGGTTATTTGTGGAGAACAAAGGTATTTTGAATATTTATTGAAATTCCGGCCATTTGTGTCACGGGCATTTCAGCATCGGGATTGCATGGCCTTGAAGGAAGCTCTCACGAAAGCCGATTGCAGCGTGATCCATTTTGGATCGCGCGCTGCGACCATGCCCCGGTGAGAGCCTCCGTCAGGAATGAAGCCAGCCTTGAGACTGGCTTTGCATCAGCGCCCAAAAAGTGACAGCAGGGCTTGCGGCGCCTGGTTGGTGATAGACAGTGTCTGAGTGCCGAGTTGCTGGCGGATTTGCAACGCCTGAAGCTTTGCCGCTTCCTTGGCGATATCCGCATCAATCAAGGTGCCAAGCCCACCTTCAACAGCGTCCAGCTTGTCCCGATTGTAGCTGACCTGCGCATCAATATAGCGCGCATCCGCACCCAAACGGTTGAGCGCATCGTTGATGGCATCATTCACGTCGCTCCAATCCCCAGTGATAGCCGCTTGCGCGCCTGATGCGTCAGTCGGCGCAGTGGTGACCAAAAGGTCAGTCACGCCGTCAAAGGCTGCAATGGTGAGTGTTGTGCCAGCCTCATTCCTGATGGCAACGATATTCCCGCCGCCGGACGTGGCCACTGTGGAAAGCAGATTGCGACCATTGTAAGTGGCGTCTTCGATAAAACGTTCGACCTGGGTGCGCAATTGGCCATATTGCTGTTCGTATTGATCGCGCTGGTCATCGCTGATGGTGCCATCGGCAAGGCGTGTCAGCACGGTCCGCAATTCCACCATGGTCCTGGAGACTTGCCCGAGGCCCTGCAGGGTAACGTCAATCACGCCCTTAAGACCGCCCAATTGCTCATTGGCGGCCGTCAAACCGGCAATATCGCCGCGGACGGATTGTGCAACAGCAAAAGCGCCGCCATCATCCTTGGCGTCGGCGACACGATAACCAGTGGAGACGCGCTTTTGGACGACGGCAAGCGCATCATTGGTCCGGTTCAGGGACTGAAGCGCGGTCATCGCCGCAAGATTGGTGTTCACCGAATTCAGATTCATGGGATTTTCCCTTCGCTGCGCCCGATTTTCGGGACGCCCTGAATTTCTCAGAGGGAAATGAAAAAGCGGTTAAATAAACCATTGAAAAACCGTGTTTTTTATTGAAATTCGGTAAAGATGCTTTTGCTTGCTTCAGTTTTCTCAATCAGAAATGGAAACATCACCACGGGCGCTTCGCCACAAAAAAACGAGGGGACTGGCCCCTCGTTTTCTCAGCCCCGTTGTGGCCCAATGGACCACAATGCTGGCTGCTTCAGTCCTTCATATTCACGGCCTGACGGCCGCGCTGACCATCGCGCACTTCAAGCGCGACTTTCTCACCTTGCTGCACATCCTGCTTGCCGGCGCGTTGCAGCACCGATGAATGCAGGAAGACATCCTGGCCGCCATCTTCCGGCGTCACGAAGCCAAAGCCGCGCACCTGATCAAACCACTTGACCGTACCGGCGATGTCATAGGTCGGGCCGCCTTCATCGCGGTTGAATTCGCGCCGCGGCGGACGATCCCCGAAATCACGACGCGGGGGACGGTCGCCAAAGCCACCGCCGCCGCCGAAGCCGCCACCACCACCGAAGTCACGGCGCGGGGGACGGTCACCGAAGCCACCGCCACCAAAGCCGCCGCCACCGCCGAAATCACGGCGCGGGGGGCGATCACCGAAATCACGGCGCGGGGGACGGTCCCCGAAATCGCGGCGCGGGGGACGATCCCCAAAGCCGCCACCGCCGCCGAATTCACGGCGTGGCGGGCGCGCTTCGCCACCGCCTTCGCCCTTCTTCAGCTGCATGATCCGCGTGATCAGGCGCCGGCCCTGCCGGTCAGACCCAATCTCGCATACCAGCTTGTCGCCGGTATCTGGCGGCTCAATGCCTGCCTCTGTCAGGGCAGAGGCGTGAAAAAACACATCCTGCCCATCGGGTCCCAGTACGAAGCCGAAGCCTTTACGGGAGTTATACCACTTCACCTCGGCCTCGATCGGCCCGGTGCTATCCTGGTGCTCGTTTTCAGGAAACACTGTTTGACTATCCACACATAAATGATCGCAACGCGCGGGATGCAACGCTGGTATTTGGCAGCATGACACCTCGTTTCCCGAAAAGCGAGAAAAATCTTAAGGGCAGCGGATCAAAAACTAAAAAAACGCCTTGAATCGCCGCGAGTCGAAGGCAGCGATGGGGATTGGCGGGCTCCGGCCCGCAAGCAAAGCACCCACCACCTCCCCGGTCCGGGCCGCGCCTACCAGCCCAGTATGGCCATGGCCAAAGGCATGGATCACATCCGGCGTCGCGCGGGATGGGCCAAGACAGGGCATGCCATCGGGCATGGAAGGCCGATGGCCAAGCCAGAATTTCACCCGCTCCGTCGGCAGGTCGCGCGGCAGGCCAGGAAAGCAGCCAAGCAGATGATTTTTCAGGATTTCCGCGCGCTGCCAATTGGGTGCCGCATCAATCCCGGCAATCTCCACCTGCCCCGCGCAGCGCAAACCCCGCGCGGTGCGCATGATGGACATTTTGCCATCAGATGGCATCAGCCCGTGGCGGGGTGAGACCTCGGGCGCGCTAATCTCGGCGTGGTAGCCGCGTTCACTCTCAAGCGGCACATCATCCCCGGCGGCGCGCGCCAGCGGCTTGGAATGCACACCAGCAGCGATCACAGCGGCATCGCAGGCGACCTCCCCCTGCCCTGTCGTCACGGCAAGCAACCGCCCGGCTTCAATGCGGAAACCGGTAGCGTGATCGCGGTGCAGCTTGGCCCCCTCGGCTTGGGCAAGGGCAATCAAGGCCGCGACATAGGCGCCAGGGTCGGTGCAATGCCCGCCCTCATCCACGAAAATCCCGAAACCGTAGCGGCGGTCGAGTTCCGGTTCGCGCTGGCGAAGCTCATCCGCGTCAAGTTCAATCCAGCGCACGCCGACCTGGTGGCGGATCTCCCAGGATTTGCGCTCAGCCTCAAAATCCGCGCGGGAGGGGTAGATATACATCAGCCCCCGCCTTTCGATCAGATGCCCAACCCCGGCCTGTTCCGCCAAAGCCTTATGCAGCCGTGGCGCATCCTGTACCAGCGGGCGGAGCGCCCCCGCGGTCTTCGCCACATCTTCCCACCGCCAGCCGGATGCCAAATAGCGGATCAGCCAGGGGGCGACCTTCGGCAAATAGCGCCAGCGAATGGCGAGCGGCCCCAAGGGGTCCGAGAGGAATTTTGGCAGCTTCTTCCAAATGCCCGGCACCGCCGGCGGGATCACCGACATGGGGCTGAGCCAGCAGCCATTGCCATAGGATGCCGCCTGTTCCCCGCCGGGCTCTCCGGGATCGAGGATGGTGACGCGGTAGCCTTCCTTCAGCGCCGCGAGTGCCGAGGCCGCGCCAACCGCACCGGCGCCGATCACCACGACATGCCGGGCCATGTTCAGCGCGCCCTTGTCTTGGCGATGGTCTTGACGGGGCCGGATTGCACGGGCTGGCCGCTCAGATACTTGTCGAGGAAGAACAGCCGGTCCTGACCCCAGAGGAAAAGCTCATCGCAAACATAGGTGGGCGCGCCAAAGACACCGCGCGCGATGGCGTCGCGGTTGTTACGGTCAAACTCCGCCTGGATGCTGGCACTTTCTTCCTCACGGTGCAGGCTTTCGCCGGGCATGCCCTGTTCCTCGGCAATGGCGACGCGCGTGCGCGGATCGGCAATGTCGCGATCTTCCAGCCAAAGCGCGGTCAGCAGCGCATGGGAAAGCCGCATCGCATCCATGCCGCGCGCCGCCGCTGCCATGACCATCTGCCCCGCCGGGCGCTGATCTGATGGCGGGTAGTGCTTGGGCTTCAGCTTGATCGGGATGCCGAGATGCAGCGCCCAGCGGTCCAGTTCCAGCGCGTGGTAATCCTGCCGCGGTTCCGGGCGGGTGCGGAGCGCAATGCCCCCCGTATGCGGCACCACCAGGCGGAAATCATAAGGCCGCAGCACAAGATTGGCACCGTGGCGCTTGATGATCTCGGATAATTGCTTGCCGCCCAGATACATCCAGGGGGAAGACAGCGTATAGAAGCATTCGACGGTTTTGCTCATGGCATCAGCCTTTCGCGACACGGCCCGGATCGTTTTGCGCCATTAGTGAGACATGGGCAGAGACAACGCGCCAGCCCTGTTCCGGGATGCGCGCCATGATTTTGGTCTCGCGCCCCACCAGGCCGCTATCGAGGCGCTGATATTCCAGATTGGTGGCGGCGAAATCGTGCCCGAAGGTGGTGATGGTGATCTTCTTTTGCGCGCGCGGCGCATAGGATTTCACACTGGCGCGAAAGGCGCGAATGGCGTCAATGCCGTAAAGCAATTCCGTTATGCCGTAACGCACCACGCGCGGATCATCCCAGAAGGAGCTGTCCAAAACCGCCGCATCATTGGCGGCGATAGCGGCTTCATATCGGTCGAACACCGCACGAACCTCGGCGATGGTATCGGGGTTATTGATTTCCATGGCGACCCTCCCGCGACTTGCCGTGCGATCATGGCGCAGAAGCGCGGCTTGGGCCAGCGGGGGTGTGCCCAAAACAAAAATGGCGACCCGAAGGCCGCCATTTGTATTGAGTAAAGTGAAGGCGCTTCAGCCAGCTGCCGCCATCGCGCGCTTGGCCATCACACCCACCAGATGGGCGCGATATTCGGCGCTGCCATGGATATCGCTATTCATGCCATCGGCGGATTGGGCAATGCCGGCCACCGCATTGGCGGACCAATTGGCCGCGAGCGCCTTTTCCATATCGGCCTGACGGAACACGCAAGGCCCGGCGCCATTCACGGCAACCCGCACCCCGCCCGCACCCTTGGAGACGAAAACACCCGCCATGACATAACGGCTGGCCGGGTTCTTCATCTTGGCATAGCCGGCCTTTTCCGGGATCGGGAATTCCACCGCAACCAGAATCTCATCCGCCGCCAAGGCTGTCGTGAACATGCCCTGGAAAAAATCATCAGCGGCGATCTTGCGCTTATTGGTGTGGATGGTGGCACCAAGGCCGAGCACCGCCGCCGGGTAATCCGCCGCCGGGTCGTTATTGGAAACCGAACCGCCAATGGTGCCGCGATTGCGCACCTGCACATCGCCGATATGTGAGGCCATATAGGCCAAAGCCGGAATGGCCGCCTTCACTTCCGCGCTATTGGCGACTTCCACATGCCGTGTCAGCGCGCCGATGATGATGGCATTGCCCTGACGGCGAATGCCCTTCATCTCCGCAATGCCGGACAAATCCACCAAAGCTGATGGCTTGTTCAGCCGATGCTTCAGCGCCGGGATCAGCGTATGCCCGCCCGAGACCGCCTTGGCATCCGGATCAGCCAAAAGCTTCGCAGCATCGGCAAGGGTGGTGGGCTTGTGATAGGCGAAATCATACATGGATCTTGTTCCTTATTCTGCCGCCGCGCGGCGGCCGCTATTGATGATCTGCCAGAGCTTCGCCGGGGTCGCCGGCATCTCAACATGCGTCACGCCATAATCGGATAGCGCATCCACCACCGCATTGATCACGGCAGGCGGTGAGCCAATCGCGCCTACTTCGCCGCAGCCCTTCACGCCAAGCGGGTTATGGGTGCAGAGCGTGGTATGGGTCGCGACCGAAACGGGCGGCAGATCATCCGCCCTTGGCATGGTGTAATCCATCATGGAACCGGAAAGCAGCTGGCCATCCGCGTCATAGACGCAGGTTTCAAGCAAGGCCTGCCCGATACCCTGCGCGACACCGCCCTGCACCTGGCCTTCCACGATCATCGGGTTGATCACGCGCCCGACATCATCCACGGCGGTGAAATTAATCACGGATGTGCGGCCGGTTTCCGGATCAATCTCCACTTCCGCGATATGGCAGCCACCCGGATAGGTGAAGTTCTTCGGATCATAGAAGGCAGTTTCTTCCAGGCCCGGTTCCAATTCCTCGATCGGGTAATTATGCGGCACGTAAGCGGCGACGCTGATATCCACCAGGGCCTTGGTCTTGTCCGTACCCGCCACGCGGAAAGTGCCGCGTTCGAATTCGATATCGTCGACCGAGGCTTCCATCAGATGCGCCGCGATGCGCTTGCCTTTGGCGATGATCTTGTCCATCGCCTTCATCATGGCGCTGCCACCAACGGCAAGGCTGCGCGACCCGTAAGTACCCATGCCGAAGGGCACCTTGGCGGTATCGCCATGCACGATATCCACCTGCGCCACCGGCACGCCGAGCTTGTCAGCGACCAGCTGCGCGAAGGTGGTCTCATGCCCCTGGCCATGGCTATGCGCGCCCGTCAGCACCGTGACGCTGCCCGTGGGATGGACGCGAATGGTGCCCACCTCATAAAGACCGGCACGGGCGCCAAGGCTGCCAACCACGGCGGAAGGCGCGATGCCGCAAGCTTCCAGATAGGTAGAACAACCAATACCGCGGAGCTTGCCGCGCTTGGCCGCTTCCGCACGACGTGCCGGGAAGCCGGCCCAATCGGCTGATGCCAAGGCTTGGTCGAAAGTCGCCTGGTAATTGCCGCTATCATATTGCAGCGCGACCGGCGTCTGATACGGGAATTGATCGGGCTGAATAAAATTCCGCCGACGCAGCTCCACCCGGTCAATGCCTGTTTGCTTCGCCGCCACATCCATCAGGCGTTCCAGCAGGAAGGTCGCTTCCGGCCGGCCGGCGCCGCGATAGGCATCCACCGGCACGGTATTGGTGAAAACCGCCTTCACTTCGCAATAGATCACCGGCGTTGTGTACACACCCGCAAGCAGCGTGGCGTATAAATAGGTCGGCACGCAGGGCGCGAAGGTGGACAGATAGGCGCCCATATTGGCCTGGGTGGAAACCCTCAGCCCCAGGATCTTGCCATTGGCATCCAGCGCCAATTCGGTGTGGCTCACATGGTCGCGCCCATGCGCATCCGACATGAAGCTTTCGGTACGATCCGCGGTCCAACGCACCGGGCGGCCAAGCTTGCCGGCAGACCAGGTCACAATCGCTTCTTCAGCATAGTGATAGATCTTGCTGCCAAAGCCACCGCCGACATCGGGCGCAATCACGCGGAGCTTGCTTTCCGGCAGATGGAGCACATGGGCACCCATCAGCAGGCGAATGACATGCGGGTTCTGGCTGGTGGTGGTGAGTGTATAATCGCCCGTGGTGCGATCAAACTCGCCCACTGCGGAGCGCGGCTCCATGGCATTCGGGATCAGGCGGTTATTCACCAGATCGAATTTCACAACATGCGCGGCGCTGGCAAAGGCAGCATCCACCACAGCCTTGTCGCCGATATGCCAATCATAGCAAAGGTTCCCGGCCACACCATCATGAATAGCGGCGGCGCCAGGCTTCAGCGCTGCTTCCATGGTGGCGGCGGCGGGCAGCACTTCGTAATCAACCGCAATGGCTTCGGCAGCATCGCGCGCCTGCTGGCGTGTCGCGGCAATGGCAACCGCCACCGGGTCGCCCACATGGCGGACCTTTTCATGGGCCAGCACAGGATGCGGCGGTTCGGCCATGGGCGAACCATCCTTGTTGTGGATTTGCCAACCGCAAGGCAGGCCACCCACGCCATCCTTTGCCATATCGGCGCCGGTATAGATTTCCACCACGCCGGGCATGGAAGCGGCTGCCGAGATGTCCACGGATTTGATGCGGGCATGGGCATGCGGGCTGCGCAGGATCCAAGCGTGAAGCTGCCCGGGCTTATCCGCATCATCCGTGTAAGCGCCCCGCCCTTGCAGGAAGCGGAAATCTTCCTTGCGGCGGACGCTGGCGCCGATACCTTCGAAGGGTGTCACCACGTTCATGTCTATCGCCTCCCATATTGTTTTGGTTCGGCCCTTGGTGGCCGCAAAAGGCGGGGCTTATGCCCCGGCCCCATTAATCGGCAGCGCGCGCCATCTCACTGCGCTTGCCCTGCATCACTTCCGCCGCCGCCGCGATGGCCTTGACGATATTGTGATAGCCCGTGCAGCGGCAGAGATTGCCTTCCAGCCCTTCGCGGATTTGCTGTTCCGTGATGCCATTCGGGTGCTTGTTCACCAGGTCAATCGCGCTCATCACCATGCCCGGCGTGCAGAAGCCGCATTGCAGCGCGTGGTATTCGCGGAAGGCTTCCTGCATCACATGCAGCGTGCCATCGGCAGCCGCGAGCCCTTCAATGGTGGTCACACTCGCGCCATTGCACATCACTGCCAGTGTCGTGCAGGATTTAACGCTTTCGCCATTCACATGCACCACGCAGGCGCCGCATTGGCTGGTATCGCAGCCAACATGCGTGCCGGTCATGCGCAGCTTCTCGCGCAGCATTTCCACCAAAAGCGTGCGGCCTTCAACCTCGGCGGTATGGGTTTGACCATTCACGGTCAGTGTCACCTGCGGCATAGCGCGTCTCCCAATCATGTTCTGCCCGGACCATTGGCCAGGGATGTTTCAACCCAAAGCCTCACCTGTAAGATGGGGCTTCGTCAAGCTTTTCAATATGAAATCTTGCCCGGAGAATGCGCCTCCGGGCAAGGGGTGCTTTTGGCCCCTAATGCTTCGCGATCAACGCCGCACCCTTGGCCCCGGCCAGGGGGTTCTCCGCCGCCGGGAGGTCATGCAAATGGCAGGCGGACCAATGCCCAGGCTCGGTCTGGCGGAGCGCGGGTTCATCCTGCCGGCAGCGATCAAAGGCATAGGGGCAGCGCGTATGGAAGCGGCAACCCTTGGGCGGGTTGATCGGGCTTGGCACATCGCCCTTCAGGATCACGCGTTCCCGCTGCGCACCGGGCTCGGGCACCGGCACGGCAGACAATAGCGCTTCCGTATAAGGGTGCTTCGGCGCCGCAAATAATTCACGCTTCGGGGCCACTTCCACGATCTTGCCGAGATACATGACCGCCACGCGATGCGTCATATGCTCCACAATCGCCAGATCATGGCTGATGAAGAGCAAAGCGAGGCCGAGATCCTTCTGCAAATCCTGCAACAGGTTCACGATCTGCGCCTTGACGGAGACATCCAGCGCCGAGACTGCCTCATCGCAAATGATCAGGTCAGGCTCGGCGGCAAGCGCGCGGGCGATGCCGATGCGCTGGCGCTGCCCGCCCGAGAATTCATGCGGCCAGCGCCCCACCGCATCACGCGGCAGGCGCACACGGTCCATCAGATCGCCAACGCGCTTTTCGAGATCAGCGGCATCCTTGGCCAGGCCGAAATTGCGGATCGGCTCGGCCAGGATATCGCGCACCCGCATGCGCGGATTGAGCGAGGAATAGGGGTCCTGAAACACCACCTGCATGCGCCGACGGAGCGGGCGCAGCGTGCTGGCTGGCATGTCATCAATCCGCGTGCCGTCCAGGGTAACCTGCCCGCCGGTGATGTCGAACAGGCGCAGAATGGCCTTGCCGACGGTGGATTTGCCGCAGCCGGATTCACCCACCAGCGACAGCGTCTCCCCCTTCGCGATGGAAAAGGAAATGCCATCCACCGCATAGACATGGCCGGTGACACCGCCCAAAAAGCCAGCGCGGATCGGGAAATGTTTCTTGAGGTCATTGACCTCGAGCAGAGGCGTGCTCATGCCGCGGCGGCCTCCTTCACGGCGTAATGACAGGCGACGATATGGCCAGGCGCCTTTTCTTCGAGGCCCGGCGCCACGTTGCGACAGAGATCGGTGGCATAGGTGCAGCGGCTGGCGAAGACGCAGCCTTCAAGCTTCTTTTTGAGGCTCGGCACCAGGCCCGGGATTTCCTGCAAGCGGGTTTCCGTCCCATCCAGCGAGGACCCAAGCTTAGGCACGGACCCAAGCAAACCCTGCGTATAGGGGTGGCGCGGGGTGCGGAACAAAGGCCCGACCTTGGCTTCTTCCACCTTGCGCCCGGCATACATCACCACCACGCGCTCAGCCACTTCCGCCACCACGCCAAGATCATGCGTGATCAGCACAATGGCGGCACCGACGCGATGCTTGAGGTCGCGCATCAGATCGAGGATTTGCGCCTGAATGGTCACATCCAAGGCCGTGGTCGGTTCATCGGCAATCAGCAGCTTCGGGTTGCAGGCGAGTGCGATGGCGATCATCACGCGCTGGCGCATGCCGCCCGAAAGCTGGTGCGGATATTCCTTCACGCGGCGTTCGGCTTCAGGAATGCCGACCAGCTTCAGCATCTCCACCGCGCGGTCTTCCGCCTGCTGCGCCGACATGCCCTGATGAAGGCGCAGCGTCTCGCCAATCTGGCGGCCCACGGTCAGCACCGGATTCAATGACGTCATCGGCTCCTGGAAGATCATGCTGATCTCATTGCCGCGAATATCGCGCATCGCGGGTTCCGAGAGCTCCAGCAGGTTCTTGCCGTTGAAGCGGATGGCGCCGGCAAGCTTGCCGGGCGGTTCCGGGATCAGGCGCAGGATGGACATGGCAGTGACGGATTTGCCGCAACCGCTCTCGCCCACAATGGCGAGTGTCTCGCCAGCCTCAACATGGAAGGACACGCCATCCACCGCGCGATTGATGCCATCAGGCGTGCGGAAATGCGTCTGCAGATTGTCAACTTCGAGCATCGCCATGGGTCAGAGCCTCTTTGCCATGCGCGGGTCGAGCGCATCCCGGAGACCATCGCCGAGCAGGTTCACGGCCAGCACGGTGATGGATAGGAAGATGGCGGGGAAGAAGACGATATAGGGCTTCACCTGCCAGAGCGCGCGGCCTTCGGCCATGATATTCCCCCAGGATGGGATGATCGGCGGCGTACCGGCCCCGATGAAGGACAGGATGCTTTCCACAATCATGGCGGAAGCACAGATATAGGTCGCCTGCACAGTGATAGGTGCCAGCGTATTCGGCAGGATATGGCGCCAGATGATCACCGGTGTGCGCGTGCCCGCCGCGACCGCCGCATCCACATAGGGTTGCTCACGGAGCGAAAGCACCACGCCACGCACCAGGCGGGAGACGCGCGGGATTTCCGCAATGGTGATGGCGATGATCACATTCTGCACGGAACCGCGCGTGAGTGCCATGAGCGCAATGGCAAGCAGGATCGGCGGGATGGACATCATGCCATCCATCACGCGCATGATGATGCTATCGGCCCAACGGATGAAGCCGGAGATCATGCCAATCGTCAGGCCAATGATGGAAGCCAGCACGGCCACCGAAAACCCGACCAGCAGCGACACCCGCGCGCCGTACAGCACACGCGAATAAATATCGCGGCCCAGCATATCCGTGCCGAACCAATACATCGCCGATGGTTCACGCGTACGCCGCGCGGGGGCCAAGGCTGTCGGGTCCGTGGTGAACAACAAGGGCGCAAAAATCGCAATCAGCACCATGAGCGTGACCAGCGACCCGCCAATGGCAATCGCCGGGTTGCGCCGCATGAAGCCGAAAAACCCACCACGCGCCCTTACCGGCGGCATGATATCGGGAAGCGTTGGCGCCACCGCGACATTCGCGGCGGTGATGCCCTTGGGGTCGAGGATGGAAGCGGACATCAGTATCTGATCCTCGGGTCCAGAATGGTATAGAGCAGGTCAATCATCAGATTCACCAGCACATAGACAAAGGAAAACAGCAGCACGACGCCCTGAATGACCGGGTAGTCACGCCGCAGAATG
>JBIKWX010000272.1:0-4751 GCA_044356095.1 Roseomonas sp. | reverse complement strand
GGCCCAGGCGCCCATCACAAAGGCGTCATTCACCGCCATGCAGGCAATGGCATGCACGCCCTTGGCCTTCAGCGCCGCCGCGTGTTCCACAAACCCAGGCAAATGCTTGGCCGAGCAGGTCGGCGTGAAGGCGCCCGGCACGCCAAACAGGACCACCGTGCGGCCCTTGAAGAACTCCGCCGCGTCAAGCTCCTTGGGGCCATCTGGGGTGCCCTGCATGACCTTCATTGCGGGGATGCTGTCGCCAATCTTGATCGTCATGGATGTCTCCTTGCTGGTGGGGATGATTTACCCCCCCATCCGGCACCTGTCACCTAGGGACGCGCGCTTGGTTTCGGCCCGGAACTCGCCCCATGGTTGAATTCTTAACCATTTCGCGTCTACAAACCTTCAGCCATGTGCGCGATCCCCCCCATGGCCCGGAGCAGCACCCTGCCCTTGATGGCGCTGGTGCTGGCGCCTTTGTGGTTCGGAACCCCGGTTCCGGCCATGGCGCAAAGGGCCACTCAGACCGCAGCCTTGCCCACGCCCGCCTCGCGAGCTTCGGCCAGCGTAAACCTGCCTTTATCGGCCACCGATGCAGCAGCGCTGCAAGGCGTGTTTGCTTTGCACGCCTCAAAGGATTGGGATGCCGCGGAACGCGCGACAGCGCAGCTTTCGGACCGCCGGCTTGAAGGCCATATCCTAGCAGACCGCTGGCTGAACCCGACCGCGCCAAAGCCGGATCAGGACGCCTTGCGCGATTGGTTGGCGCGCTTTGCTGACCATCCCGATGCGCCGGCCATCCATGCGCTGCTCCGCCGCACGGCGCCACGCGGCGCGGCGCTGCCCGCTGCCCCTGCCCTGGACAGCCTGGCCGAGGATGCGGGCATGGTCCCGGAAGAACGCGAAGCCCCGGAACAGGGTTTTGTGCGCAACCCCGCGCTGGACCGCGCGCTGCGCGATCTTGTGCGCGATGGCAATCTTGAGGCCGCGCTTCGGCAAATGGAAGCGACCCGCGGCATGACCCCGCCTTACGCCGCCGCGCTCCGGGCTGATTTCGCCCTGATCCTGTTCCGGCGCGGGGAAGATGAACGCGCCTTCGAACTTGCCTCGGAAGCGACACGCAGCCGTGTCGAACCCACGGGGCGGGCGGCCTTTACTGCCGGGCTCGCGGCCTGGGGGCTTGGGCATTTCGACGTGGCGCTGCCCTATTTTGAAGTCGCGGCGCGTGCCCCTGCGGCATCGCCGGCCAGTCGCGCTGCCGCTGCCTATTGGGCGAGCCGCGCCGCCATTCGCGCCCGGCATCCTGGCATGCATGTACCCTGGCTTTTGCAGGCGGCGCAGGAACCGCGCACCTTTTACGGGCTGATGGCCCGCCGCGCCCTTGGCCTCACCCCCGGTTTCGCCTGGCACGCGGAAGCGGGCGGCGGGGAAGGCATGGCGGCGCTGATGGAAACCGCCGGCGGCTGGCGGGCGCTCGCATTGCTGCAAATCGGCCAGACCGCGCGGGCGGAGGCAGAATTGCGCGCCCTATGGCCCTTGGCGCGCGGCAATCTGCCGCTGCTGCGGTCCATGCTGGCAGTCGCTTCCCAGGCGGGGCTCACGCATCTTTCGGCGCAGCTCGCTGAATTGGCGCAAGCCGCCGATGGCCGCCCGAGGGATTTGGCGCGCTTTCCCCTGCCGCGCCTAACACCGGCCCAGGGTTTTCGTGTGGAACCCGCCTTGCTCTATGCCCTGGCGCGTCAGGAATCGAATTTTGACTCGGCGGCGGTATCGCCGGCCGGGGCGCGCGGCATCCTGCAGGTGATGCCAACCACCGCCGCCTATCTTGCCAATGATCCTTCCTTCGCCGGCGATGGCGCGCAGCGCTTGCATAATCCTGGCCTGTCCTTGGAATTGGGGCAGCGCTATCTGCATTATCTGGCGCGGAGTGAGGCCGTGGGCGGTGACCTGATCCGCCTACTGGCTGCCTATAATGCCGGGCCTGGCAATCTCGCGAAATGGCTTCCGGCTGTGCGGCATCGCGGCGATGCGCTGCTGTTTATCGAAGCGATTCCGTTTGATGAAACGCGCAGCCATGTGCAGCGCGTGCTGGCCTATTCCTGGATCTACGCGTCAAGGCTCGGCTTGCCGGCGCCAAGCCTTGATCAATTGGTGCAGGGCGAATTCCCGCGCTTCATGTCGGCCCAGGAAGTCGTTGCTATGCTGGGCGAAGCACCTCCCCTGCCCGCCCGCCCGCGCTAGAATATATCGCGTTCAGATGGAAAATCTGAACGCGTGAAGATGCTCGCAAAACAACAACGTAGAGCGGGTTGCGTGAACCCGTGTGAACGCAACACGCTCTAAAGACCAGCCGATCCCGTTCTGGTTGAAGCGGCTGAACGGGTAAAGATGAAAGAGCTGGAAGCACCCCTAAGGGGCCATTTCGCGCCGCACGCATTCTGTTCTAGTAATCGCTCCAGCGCCTGGCGCTGTCCAACCCTTCTGAAAGGCCGGAAATGAGCAAAATCAATCGTCAGGGATCAAACCAGATCCTTTCCTCCTCAGTCGAATATCATAATTTCGTGTTTCTCGCGGGCCTCACCGCCGATGACCTGTCCAAGGACATCAAGGGCCAGACAGCCGAAGTGCTGGCGAAGATTGATGCGTCGCTGGAGGCAAATGGCACCGATAAGACCCGCATGCTCTCAGCCCAGATTTGGCTGAAGGATATCCGCGATCGTGGCGCGATGAATGAACTTTGGACCGCCTGGCTGCCGGCCGGTGGCGCCCCGGCGCGCGCTTGCGTGGAAGCCAATATGGCCGATCCGCGCCATTTGGTCGAAATCATGGTCACGGCCTGCCGCTGAGGCGGCAAGCACAAAGGCGCCGGCGCGCAACGCCGAGCCTTGTCAAAAAGCAAGCGCCCGGCGGTCACCGCCGGGCGTAACTTTTTCAGGCCCGCGCCGCGACTGCCAAGGCCGGCGTCTGGCGCGGCGGGGTCTGATAGCCACGCGGCCCATAGCCAGGATTGGCCACGCGCGGCAGCGCGGCTGTCGCGATGGTTTCAATCACGCGGGATTGCAGCGAAATCGCGCGTTCCAGCAGCTTACGATTCTCGCTGCCCAAATCTTCCAATTGGCGGGTCAGCATCTGCGCTTCTTCACGCATCGCACCATCAGGGCGGGCACCATGCTTGGCCTGTGCGGCATAGGCCTGGGCGAAGGCATCGGTCGCGGCGATCTTGCTTTCCGCAAGCTTGGCTGCGCGCGAAAGATCGAGCTTTGCCAAAGCCTCGTTTTCCGCACGCAGGGCATCCGCCAGCCTCTTGCCGGCGATCAACAACGCATCCATCATGGTTGGGCCTCTCCCATATTGGGGTTCAGGGCTCCGTTTTGGCGGAGCAATTCGCGATAAACAGAATCGGCAATACCAACACCGCCGGCCCGCACGGCAGATGCCGCGAAGGCTTCAACCAGCATCGGGCGCCATTGCGCCTCGGCCGCGCCGCCACCGAAGGAGGATTTGGACATATCCACGGTGGCGAAGATCGGTTGCAGCAGAAAGCCCAAAGCCTGGGCTTCGAAATCCTTCGCGGATTTGCGCATGGCGGCTTCAGACAAACCACCTGCCTTAGGCGGGCGCACAGCGCGCTCCTGCGGGGCGACAAGATTGGTGGCGTCCAGCATCAGCGGAGCTCCAATTCGGCTTGCAAGGCGCCAGCGGCCTTGATGGCTTGCAGGATGGAAATCAGGTCACGCGGGCCAACACCCAGGCTGTTCAGGCCGCGCACCAATTCCTGCAGCGTCACACTCTGCGGCAGGATGCCCATGCGGCGGTCTGATTGGTCTTCAATTTCAATGCCCGTGCGCGGCACCACCTGAGTCTGCCCCTGCGCAAAGGCATTGGGCTGGCTTACCTGCGGCGTCTCGGTGATGCGGATGGTCAAATTGCCCTGCGCGATCGCCACCGTGGAAACCCGCACCGCATCGCCCATCACAATCGTGCCAGTCGCTTCATCAATCACCACACGGGCGATCTGGTCGGGTTCAACGCGCAGCCTTTCGATATCGGTCAGGAAGGCCACCGGATCGCGCCCATTCAGCGCGACAGAAACCGTGCGCGGGTCAGTCGCGGTCGCAATATTGCGCCGCGCCGAATTGTTGATGGCGGTGGCGATGCGCCGCGCCGTGGTCAAATCCGGATTCTTGAGCGAAAGCCGCACCCGATCCCGATTGGCGAGCGTGAAGGGCACTTCGCGTTCCACAATCGCGCCATTCGAAATGCGCCCGGCGGTTGGCACGCCGCGCGTGACGGAAGCAGCCGCACCGCGGGCCGCAATGGCGCCGGTTGCCAAGGCGCCCTGCGCCACCGCGTAAACCTCGCCATCCGCGCCCAGCAAGGGCGTCACCAGCAAGGTGCCACCCGTCAGGTTCGTGGCATCACCGAGCGCGGAAACCGCCACATCAATCCTGCTGCCGGGCTTGGCGAAGGCTGGCAGATTCGCCGTTACCATCACCGCGGCGACATTCTTGGTGTCCAATTGGCGTTCGAAATCGCGCGAATTGATGCCCAGGCGTTCCAACATCCCGACCAAAGATTGGCGGGTAAAGACCGAGCTTCTGAGGCGATCCCCGGTACCATTAAGGCCGATGACCAGGCCGTAACCCACCAGTTGGTTGTCGCGCACGCCCTCCATATCCACTATATCCTTGATGCGGATTTGGGCGGTGGCGGGCGGCGCAAGGAAACACACCGCCACAGCCAGGGCGGTAAGGATTTTTGCGAGC
>JBIKWX010000271.1:0-4754 GCA_044356095.1 Roseomonas sp. | reverse complement strand
GGGGTGGCATTTGGCGGTCAAGGCGGGGATGACACGGCTTATCCCCTCCCCCGCCGATGTTGCTGAATATATGGTGGATTTCGCGGTTGGCGGCATTTGGGATGATGCCTTCTCCGCCACACTCCATATCCATTTATTTGCGTCCATGCAGCGGGTTTATGGCGGTTTCGCCCTGGCCGCGCTGGTGGCGGTGCCGCTTGGGCTGCTGATTGGGCGCAATGAACAGGTGCGCGCGCTGCT
Organism: Roseomonas sp.; assembly: GCA_044356095.1. Taxonomy (GTDB): domain Bacteria; phylum Pseudomonadota; class Alphaproteobacteria; order Acetobacterales; family Acetobacteraceae; genus Neoroseomonas. The sequence continues at coordinate 4,514 of JBIKWX010000271.1, read as the reverse complement.
CGATCCCTTCCTGCAATTGATGCGCCCCATTCCGGTGACGGCCTGGCTGCCGCTTTCCATGATCCTGTTCGGGCTTGGGCCGCGTTCGGCTTTCTTCCTGGTCTTCCTCGGTGCCTTTTACCCCATTCTGCTGAATACGGTGTTTGGCGTGCGCAGCGTGGAAAAGCGGTTGTTTGAAGCGGCTTCCATGCTGGGCTGTTCCGGCACGGCGCAATTCTTCCGCGTGGTGCTGCCGGCATCACTCCCTTCCATCTTCACGGGGCTGAGGCTTGGTTTGGGCCTCGCCTGGTTCGTGATTGTGGTGGGCGAGATGACCGGCGTGCCGCAAGGGCTCGGCGCCGTGATCATGGATGGCCGCACGCTGTCGCGCACCGAATTGGTGATTTGCGGCATGATCGTGATCGGCATTGCCGGCTTCATTTCCGACCGCGTCATTGTTGCCCTTATGAACCGTCTGCTGCGCTGGAGCCCTTCGCATCATGGCTGAATTGCCCATTCTTGACCTCCGCCATGTCGGCAAGGTCTATGAGCTGAATGACCAGCGCATCGAAGCCTTGCGCGATGCCAATCTTGTTGTCGAGAAAGGCGAATTCGTCTGCCTGATCGGCGCTTCGGGCTGTGGCAAATCCACCTTGCTCCGCATTGTCGCAGGGTTTGAACCCCCAAGCGCCGGTGAGGCGCTGATGTGGGACAAGCCCATTACTGGCCCTGCGCCGGATCGTGGCATGGTATTTCAGGATTACGGGCTGTTTCCCTGGCTTTCCGTGCGGCAGAATATCGGCTTCGGCCCGGCATCGCGTGGCTTACCGAAAGCGGAGCTTCGCATACTGGTGGATCGCTTCGTGGATATGGTAGGCCTCACGCGCTTTGCTGATGCCTATCCGCATCAGCTCTCAGGCGGCATGAAGCAACGTGTGGCGATTGCACGCGTGCTCGCCAATGATGCCGAGATGGTGCTGATGGATGAGCCCTTCGGCGCGCTCGACGCCATGACGCGGGAACGCTTGCAGGATGAATTGCTGGATATCTGGCAGCGCACGAAACTAACGGTGCTGTTTGTCACGCATTCGATTGAGGAGGCGATTTTTCTTGCCGATCGTGTGGTGGTGATGGAACCAGGGCCGGGGCGCATCGCGAGTGAACATCGCATCGAATTGCCAAGGCCGCGCGATGTATCCTCACCGGAATTCAATGCGGTGCGGCGTGATCTTTCGGCGCGGTTGCATAGCCATCATGGGAAGAAAGCAGCGTGACCAACCCCGTTGAGCGGCTGCGCTACACTGCGCCTTCTGATCGGCCGCGCCATCGCCTGCCGGGCGGGCAGAAGCTGATCCTGTGGCCTGTGGTCAATATCGAGAATTGGCTGATCGAAAACCCGATGCCGCGCCAGGTGCTTGTGGCGCCGACCGCTGCCGTGCTGCAGCCCGATCTGCCGAATTGGGCCTGGCATGAATATGGGATGCGTGTGGGCTTTTGGCGTTTTCTGGAAATGTTTGAAAACCACGGCATGCGCCCCACGCTTTCCATCAATGGCAGCGTGATTGGCGCCTATCCGCGCGTGGCGGCGGCGGCGCGCGATACCGGTTGGGAATTCATGGGCCATGGCTGGGTGCAGGTGCCCACACACAAAATGCCCGATCAGCGGGAAGCGATCAGCCGCACGGCCAAGACCATCGCGGATTTCACTGGCCGCGCCTGCCATGGCTGGCTGGGGCCGGGCCTGACCGAAACACTGGAAACGCCTGATTTGCTCGCTGAGGCCGGCATCACTTGGCTTGGTGATTTCGTGGTGGATGACCTGCCCGCACGTGTTGCGACCGCGCATGGGGAGCTACTGTCCCTGCCCTATTCGGTCGAATTGAACGACATTCCCGTGGTGATGATCCAGCACCATGATGAGGCGGAATTGCCCCGCCGTGCGCGGCTGCACGCCAAACGCCTGATTGCGGAGGCTGAGAGCGCTTCGGGCGTGAAGATCATGTGCATCGCGATCCACCCCTATATCTCGGCCGTGCCGCATCGGATTGACGCGCTGGCAGCGCTTTTTGCCGAATTGGCGGCTGATCCCCGCGTTATTGCCATGCAGGGCGATGAGATTGCCGCCTGGTATCGCGGGAGTGGTGATGGGGCGTGAGGGGCAAGAAGTTTCCCGCAAACACGCCCCAAACAGTTGCAGCGCACTCGGCACCGCAAGTCACCGCAGCGTGCGTATGGCCGCTTCAGGCTGTCAATAGGCCAGCCGTTCAATCTTGGCGACCCGCGCCTTTACCGGATCCATGATGTAACCAATCGCCTGACCCATGGTCTGCACATCATTGTCAAAGCAACCGTGAGAGGCACGAATGCTCTCGATACCGTTGGATACATTGGGCTTATCCAACCAGTGCAGATTGCCGTTGGGGCTTGGCAAGCTGCTCCAAAAATCGAACCATTCCTTGGCTTTCGAGATATGCTCCCGCGCCCAGATATCATCGGAAGCGCCAGGCTGCACCGCCGCGCGTTCAAAGCAGCCCGCCATGCCGAGGATCGGCATTTTGTGAGTGTCTTCGAAGGATCGGCTGACCAGGTAGAGCAAGGATTTACGATAGGGCCCAACGCTATCGTTCTTTTCATTCTTATCCGACAATAGATGGATATGAAAATGCTCTGCGGCAATCGTCTTGCTTTCGATGGCGCGCTTGTAATTTTCAAGGGCGAAGCCCGCAGTGCAAGCGGGCGCGAACAGCCGGACACTTGCCGCCTTCAGCCCCTTGCCCAACAGGCAGTTCATCATCTGCCCGATGAAAATGGCGCCTGCGGAATGCCCCACAAAATGAATCTCAAGCCTGGGCAGCGCCTTTTGCAATTCCTTCAATTGTTCCACAACCAAAGCTGCGCCGCCGGCAGGGCTGTTGCTGGCACGCATGGCATTCAGCTTCATCTGGCTCCACATCGCGCCGCCGGGGCTGCGCAAGATAGGCTCCAGCATGCGATCCGTCGTCTCGGTAACGCGATCAAGCCAGCCGCCGCTGCGCGCCTCACTACCGGAAGTCAGCCCAATACGCGCAAAGGTTTCCTCGACCAGATCGGAAATTGTCTCAAGCGCGCCTGACCGCCAGGAGAAAAACAGCGGATAGATACCATTTTCCAAGGCGTAGGGCGCGATCACGCGTGTGCGCAGGATGGAAGCGCTTTCGCTGTTCAGGCCGCCATGAACATAAATCATCAGCTTGGGCGTGCTTTTCGCCTTCAACCACGCCAAGGGTTCGATCAGGGCAGCTGTTTTCACGGCATCCTTGGGTGTTTCGGCCGTGATGTCGTTACGCACCGGAAAACCACGATCAAGCAGAATGGTGTGACGATAAGCCTCATCCGGTTCCAGTGGGCGGACGTTATCATTATTGAGGTCTCGATATCGGCGCGACAGGGCATCTTCGGCACCGACAAGACCAATTGGGCGTTCCATGGCCGCCGCCGCCTTCCCGGTTGGGGAGGGCAGGATGAAGCGCGGTGACCTGATACGCTCTGGCTGCGTCGCAGTGGCGCCGCGTCGGGATGGCGCCGCGTCCAATCGACGCGGTACCCCGAGGGTAAAGGCCCAAGCATCATCCCCATGTGTCACCCAATCTTCATAGGGCAGCAACGCGAAGCCGCTGGAGCCCCAATCCAACCCCCAGGAATTCTGCACAACAAAACCAAGCTCATTGTACCCAACAATAGCGAAGGCATGCCCACCGCCATCCTTGGGTTTGGCTACAGCCTTGATCCTCACCAGATCGTCATGGCCATTGAGCACCGGGGAGGCTTTGACCTCCCATCCCTCATGCACCGTGGCTGAGACATAGAGAGCGCCAATTTGCTGGATGGCAGCTTGCATATCCACAACCGATCGCACATCCACGCGGTAATAGACGCCAAGCGTACATCCCAGCGCATCTATATCCCAATTCGACGTAACCTTGCAGCGATTTTTCGGATCCTGTTTTGGCGCTTCGAATATGCGCTTGCCCTTCTTGTCTGTCGTATAGGGCCACAATTCTTCCGAGCAGACGCCGTGCCGATGCCAACCCTTGAGTGCGCCGCGACAACTGGAACCTTCGTAATCTTCCCCTGGCCATTCATCATAAAGGCGCGCAAGCTGATAAAGCATCGCTGTGCTTGACTTGCGAATGGCTTTGGCTGCGGTGCCCCCGGCAGTCACGGCACGAACAAATTGCTGATAATCAATGGCGGCCGCCAGGCCAAAGCCGGTGCATGCACCTTCCGAACCTTGATTGCGGATCAATCCAGCCTTTGCGTAGGCAGGCAGGAGTTTCTTCACGTCAGCATTCGAAGGATATTCGCTTGGCAGATTTCCAAGCGGTGGCTGATAGACCCGGTCGCGGAGATCGAGCCGGTCAGGTCGGGCATCAAGCCCAATCGCTTGTGTGCCGATCCTGATCATTTTGCGTGGCATGTCTGACTCCCGTTTGTTGTGACCGGTGAAGCATGGAATTGACCTAGGCGGAATTCTCCCGAGGCGTCAGCGCGTGATC
>JBIKWX010000270.1:0-4795 GCA_044356095.1 Roseomonas sp. | reverse complement strand
TTCATCCCGCGCGAGCCGCCGCGTGATCAGCATGTAAAGCGCCATGCAGGTGCCGGAAGCAAAGGCCAACGCCATGCCTGGGTTGAAGTCCTGCAAGCCGGGCCGAATGATGATCAACGTGCCGCAAAAGCCAATCGCGACCGCGGCCCAGCGGCGTGGGCCGACATGTTCCTTCAGCAACAGCGGCGAAAGTGCGGTGATCAGTAAGGGCTGCACGAAAAAGATGGCGAGGCTATCGGCAATCGGCATGAAGGTGATTGCGCCGAAGAAAAAGCCCGTTGATCCAACCAAAAACGCAGCGCGTGCCGTATGGAAGCCAAGCCTTTCCGGCAGTAGCCCGCGCGGCCCCACCGCCTGCCAGGCAAAAGGAAGGATGAACACGGCGCCGAAGAACATGCGTGCCCAGACGATTTGTAGAATGGGAATGCCGCCCTGACCCAAGAATTTGGCGCATACATCCAAAAGCGGCAGCACCCCCATGGCCACCACCATCAGCGCCACACCGCGTAGCGTTGAGTGCTTTTCCAATACCCGGCCATGTCTGGCGCCGTTTGGTCGGCGCCAGACAATGTCTCCTTTAGCGCTTGATGCCTGCGATCGCGTTCTGAATGCCCGTGCTGGCCCAGGGCCCCCAGGGCATGGTGAAAAACTTGAAGCCCTTATCCACGAAGAAATTCGGCTCCATTCCAGGCGGGATGAAATACATGCCGGCAGCAATGCCATGCTTGGCCGCGGTCGCTGCAATCCTATCCAGCGCGCGCTGATATGTGTCGCAGGCATAATCCAGCGGCACATCCAATTCGATGGAAAGATCGGAAGGCCCAATCAACAGCACATCCACACCGGGAACGGATGCGATGGCGTCCAGGTTTTCCAGCGCCTGCCTCGTTTCAATCATGGGTACGATGACAAGTTCCTTATTCACCGTATCCAGATAGTCGCGATATTTGGGAAACTCGCCCCATTCGCCGCGCACGCCGGCATTGCTGCGATTGCCAAGCGGATAGTAGCGGCAGGACCGCACCATCGCCTCGGCTTCGGCGCGCGTATTGATCATGGGGGCGATGATGCCGCGCGCCCCGGCATCGAGTGCGAAGCAGATCTGATCCGCCTGATTGGCAGCAACGCGCACCAAGGGGGCGGCCTTCTTGCCGCGCATTGCCTGGATGGAGGGGGCAAGCTGCTTGATCTCATAGGGGGAGTGCTGCGTGTCGAACAGGATGAAATCAAAACCGGCATCGGCCAGCACCGAGACATCAATGTTCGGCCCTGCTGTCGTGCCAATGGCGGTTTTGCCCGAGGTGATGGTTTGTTTGATGGCGTTCATCTGGGTTTGTTTCCTCTGCTAAGTTCCGCGCCCTTGGCGTGCACCCTGGAAGAGCCAAGCGCTGCGCTCAATTGTCCTTGTTTCTACCATGGGTTGAGGTAAAGGAAGCCAGCCACATCATATGTGCGTTATCATTCCCGAACCGCCCGCGATGTCGCACGCTACCCACCATCCGGAAGTTTTAGCAAGGCAAGACAAGCAAGATGTTTCGTGGTGGAAGTTCAGCCAAAATCGCGGTGCTTTTTGCAGCATCGGAGCGCAGACTGATTAAAGATTGATAAATCCTTAATGGCCGGCTAGGCTACGCAAAATTTGGAGTCACGCTGCCATGCCATTTAACATCGGTCTGTTGCTGTTTCCCGAAATAACTCAACTCGATCTGATTGGTCCGTATGAGGTTTTTACGAAGTTTCCCGATGGAAAGGTGTTTCTGGTCGCCAAGACGCTGGCGCCCGTGAAATCCAGCGGGGGTATGCGTGTTCTGCCCGATACCACCATGGAAGACTGCCCTGACCTTGATTTGATCTGCGTGCCTGGCGGGGTAGGCATGAATCCCCTACTGGATGATGCGGAGACCCTCGCTTTCCTGAGACGGCGGGCCTCGTCGGCGCGCTACATCACCAGCGTATGCTCGGGCGCCTTGGTGCTCGGCGCGGCTGGGCTCTTGCAAGGCAGACGCTCCGCAGCGCATTGGATGAGCCTTGAAATGCTGTCGCTTTTCGGCGCCATCCCGGTTGCCGAACGCGTCGTGAAGGATGGCAATTTAATTACAGGCGGAGGCGTCACGGCTGGCATTGATTGCGCCTTGGCCGTTGCGGCCGAAGCCTTTGGTGAAGAGGTGGCGAAATCCATCCAGCTTGCGATGGAATATGCGCCAACGCACCCTTACCGTTCGGACTCTATACGAAAAGCGCGTGCTGTGGCCTCGGCCAAGGCCCGCAGGGCTGCAAAAAGCAACGATGCCGCCGGAGTCGCGACCCCGACCCAAGGTGTTGCGTATCTGGCTGCTGGGTGAAGCAAGCGGCTTAGTTTAACGAATTCGCCGCGAGTCCACGCGCTCATTCTGCTATGAGCGTCAAAGTTGGTGTCTAAACCACTTGAAATTCTGGCTCCCCGAGTTGGACTCGAACCAACGACCTAGGGATTAACAGTCCCGCGCTCTACCAGCTGAGCTATCGGGGATCAGGAGCCGGCGCGCCTAATAGCAGCGCTACGCTCTATGTCAAAGCCCTGCGGCTTCAATTAAGCGCGTTATGGAGGTCCGGAGCGGAATCGAACCGCTGTAGAGGGTTTTGCAGACCCTTGCCTGACCACTCGGCCACCGGACCTCACGGGGCCTCTATCGGGCCGCGACCGTTCCTGGTCAAGCGCCAGCTTGGCGGGGCGATGCCCTCGGACCTATAAGGTGTTCAACAAGGCTTGAAGGATGGGCAAAATGGATTTCGCGCGCGCCAGAAATTTCATGGTGGATGGGCAATTGCGGCCGAACCAGGTGCAGGATCCGCGCATCATCTCGGCCTTTGGCGATCTGCCGAGGGAAGCCTTTCTGCCAGCCGATCTCGCCCCGCGTGCCTATGCGGATGCGGATGTGCCGCTGCCGGGCGGGCGGGTGCTGATGCAGCCCATGGTCATGGCGCGGCTTTTCCAGCTTGCGGAACTCCGCCGCGGGGATCGGACCCTGCTGCTGGGGGCTGGCTGCGGCTATGGCGCGGCGGTGCTGGCCGCGATGGGTGCCAATGTCACCGCGCTTGAAGATGATCCATCCTTGCTCGCTCTGGCGCAGGCCGGTTTGGCGCGCTGCCTCCCGGAAGCCTCAGTCCGACTGATGCGCGAAGACCCGGCCCATCCGCCGGCGGGCCTCGGCCCCTTTGATGTTATTGTGATTGAAGGCGGCGTGGCGGCTATTCCCCGCCCGATTGAAACCCTGCTCGCGGAAGGCGGGCGGCTTGTGACGCTGGTCACCACGGGCGGGCCGCCAGCGCGGGCCACGCTGGTGCGCCATATTGGCGGCAGCTTCACGCCGCGCGTGGCTTTTGAGGCTCATGCCGCGCCGCTGCCGGCCTTCCAGCCCAAGCCGAGCTTCGCCTTTTAGGTGATTTTCGGTTTTGGTCACTCTGGGCTGGCGCAACTGCCCGCGCATGCTGTAGCGTAATAAGGTATCCGTTCCGGCGATTACGGGGTGGGGTTTGCCTTGGTGACTTGTCCGGGGCTTGGGGGTTGCACTTGATGAGAAGTTTTCGTGCATCGCTGTTCCTGTCTGCGGCTTTGGCCATGGCGCCCGTCGCCTCTGCGGGCGCGCAAACCCTTCAGGAAGCCTTGGCAGCAGCTTATGCCAATAACCCGACGCTGCTGGCGGCCCGCGCGCAACTCCGCGCCGTTGATGAAAACCTGCCCCAGGCCCTGGCCGGCTGGCGGCCGAGTGTCACCTTCTCAGGCGCTGGCGGCTACACGGATGCCACGGCGCGGTCGCGGGTGGATAGCTCAGTTGGCCCCTATTCGCGATTCACTGATATTGACCGCAGCACTGGCAACCTAACCGGGGCGGTAACTCAGCCAATCTATCGCGGTGGCCGCACCGTGGCTGGCACCAGGCGTGCAGAAAACCAGATTTATGCGCAGCGCTCCCGCCTGATCGCGACGGAACAGCAGGTGCTGCTGGATTCCGTAGCGTCTTATGTTGCCGTGATCCGCGACACCGAAGTGGTGCGCCTCAATACCAACAATGTGCAGGTTCTCTCACGGCAGTTACAGGCCACCAATGAGCGTTTTCGTGTTGGTGAAATCACCCGCACCGATGTCGCGCAGGCTGAATCGCGCCTGGCGGGGGCGCGGGCCGCTTTGGAACAAGCCGATGGCAATCGGGAATCCTCCCGCGCGGTGTTTCAGCGCCTGATCGGCATGGCGCCCAACCGGGTTTCGCCGCCGCAGCCGTTGATTGCGCCGGTGCGCTCCGCCCAGGAAGCGGTACAGAAGGCCAGCACCAATAACCCGACAGTGATTGCCGCCATGTTCGATGAAGCAGCGGCGATTGAGAATATTGATCTGCAATTCGGGGCATTGCTGCCCTCTGTTGGCGTTCAGGGCCAGACCTTCCGGCTGGATAACACGAACGCGCGCGGCACGCGCCAGACCGGTTCGCAGGTTACCGCCAATCTCTCCGTGCCGCTTTATCAGGGCGGCGCCGAACATGCCGCGGTGCGTCAGGCGCGCCAGCAGGCGCAGCAGCAGCGCCAATTGGTGGAAGATGCGCGGCGGCTTGCCGGCCAGCAGGCTGCCCAAGCCTGGGAAACTTTGCGCACGGCGCGCGCCCAGGTGGAAAGCGTGCGCGCCCAGATCCGCGCCCAGGAAATCGCGCTGGATGGCGTGCAGCGGGAAGCGGTGGTCGGCAGCCGCACCACGCTTGATGTGCTGAACGCCGAACAGGAACTGTTGAATGCTCGCGTCAGCCTGGTGCAGGCTCTGGCCACC
>JBIKWX010000055.1:0-16150 GCA_044356095.1 Roseomonas sp. | reverse complement strand
ATCGGCCACAAACAGCACGTCATGCTTTTTCAGCACCGCCTGGATTTTCTCGAAATAGGTGCGGGGTGGCACAATCACGCCACCCGCGCCCATGGTCGGTTCCGCCCAGAAGGCCGCCACCGTCTCCGGCCCTTCATTGATGATATAGGCGTCCAATTCCTCGGCGAGGCGTGTCGCAAAATCCTCCTCCGACTCACCCGGCTTCGCATTGTGGTAGTGATGCGGCGTGCCGACATGATGGAAGCGCCCACCCGCGATTGGCGCATCAAACAGCTTGTGATTGGCCGGCAAGCCAGTGAGTGACGCCGCCGCCAGCGTAATGCCGTGATAGCCCTTGAGCCGCGCAATGACCTTCTTCTTCTCAGGCCGGCCAATCGCGTTGTTCATATACCAGATCATCTTGATCGCGCTGTCATTCGCCTCAGACCCGGAATTGGCGAAGAACACCTTGCTCATCGGCGCCGGCGCACGCTCAATCAACATCTCGGCCAGGTCAATCATCGGCTCATGCGATTTGGCCGTGAAGGAATGATAGAAAGGCAGCTTGCGCATCTGGTTGGCAGCGGCCTGCACCAGGCGTTCATTGTCAAAGCCGAGCGAGGTGCACCAAAGCCCCGCCATGGCTTCGATATATTCCTTCCCCTGATCGTCAAAAATGCGCACACCCTTGCCGCGGCTGATCACCAGCGGGCCATTCACCTGATGCGCCTTGGCATCGGTATAGGGGTGCAGCACATTGGCAATGTCGCGCACGGCATTGGAATTGCGGGGTGGGGTCATGTTCTGGCTTCCTTGGACCTGATCGGAACCCCGATTAAGGCATGCCTTGGCGCAATCCCCAAGAGGAAAGCGTTGCCCTAAGCCCCGCCGCGCGCCACATTACGCCGACGGAGGCATCACATGACCGAAATCAAACCCCATGCGGCCCATTGGGGCAGCTTCGATGCGGTGGTGGAAAATGGCCGGCTGGTAGGCGTGAAGCCCTTCCATCGGGACCCTTTCCCCGGCTCGCTGATCGAAGCCATGCCAGATGCGGTGCATAGCGCGGCGCGGATAGACCGCCCCTATGTGCGCAAGGGCTGGCTGGAAGGCCGCCGGCGCGGTGCCCTCCGTGGTGGCGATCCCTTTGTGCCGGTTTCCTGGGACAAGGCAGTGCGGCTGGTCGCGGAAGAAACCCGCCGCGTGAGGGCCGAGGCCGGCCCGAAATCCATCATGGGCGGGTCCTATGGTTGGTCCTCGGCCGGGCGGTTTCATCATGCGCGCAGCCAATTGCAGCGCTTTTTGGGGCTTGGCGGCGGCTATACCGGCCAGGTCAATGCCTATTCCTATGCGGCGGCGCAGGCGCTGCTGCCGCATATCCTCGGCACCAATGAAGTGCTGCTCGGCAAGGTCACGGATTGGGCGGCGATTACGCGCTATTCGAAGGTGATGCTCTGCCTGGGTGGGCTCCCCATTCGCAATGGCTATGTCACCTCAGGCGGCGCCGGCCAGTACAGCAATGAAATGAATTTGCGCGCGGCTGCTGAAGCCGGGCTGCGCTTCCTGCAAATCTCCCCCGCGCGGGCCGATGTGCCGGATTGGGCGAAAGCGGAATGGACCCCAATCCGCCCCGGCACCGATACCGCGCTATTGCTTGCCATGGGCCATGAAATCCTGGCGCGCGGGTGGGAGGATAAAAGCTTCCTCGCGACCCATTGCGTCGGCTGGGACAAGCTCCGCGCCTATATCCTTGGTGAGGGTGATGGTGTCGCGAAAACGCCGGAATGGGCCGCGCCGATCACCACCATCCCGGCGGAGACAATTCGCGCGCTAACGGCAGAAATCGCGACACAGCCGGCGATGCTGACCGCAACCTGGTCCTTGCAGCGCGCGGATTATGGGGAGCAACCCTATTGGATGCTGACCGCGCTTGCCGCCATGCTCGGGCTGATCGGTAAGCCAGGTCAGGGTGTCGCTTTCGGTTATGGCAGCGTGAATGGCATGGGCCATCCCAGGCGCGAAGTGCCAAGCTTTGCCATGCCGGCAACACCCAATCCGACCGGCTTCTTCATCCCCGTAGCGCGCATTACAGAAATGCTGGAAAATCCCGGCGGCGATCATCACTTCAATGGCCGCGTGCTGCAATTCCCCGATACGCGCATCATCTGGTGGGCTGGCGGCAATCCCTTCCATCATCATCAGGATCTGAACCGCATGCTGCGTGCCTGGGCGCAGGCCGAGACCATTATCGTGCAGGAACCCTGGTGGACATCACTCGCCCGCCACGCCGATATCGTGCTGCCCGCCACCACCACGCTGGAACGCAATGATATCGCGAGCAGCGGGCGCGACCGCTTCTTGCGCGCCATGCACAAGGCCATCGAACCGGTCGGGCAGGCACGCAATGACCACGATATGCTCGCCGATATCGCGGAAGAATTGGGCTATCGCGAACGCTTCACCGAACAGCGCAATGAAGAAGCCTGGCTGCGCCACTTGTTCGAAAACTGGCGTCGCCATTGCGCGCGCATGGGCCAGGAAACGCCCGATTTCGATACCTTCTGGGAGAAAGGTTTTTGGGAAGCCGATGCGCCCGCACGCGGCGAAGAATATACCCAATTCGCGGAATTCGCCGCCGATCCGGAAGCCAACCCGCTCGACACACCTTCCGGCAAGGTCGAGCTGTTCAGCGAAACCATCGCAAGCTTCGGCTATGATGACGCGCCGGGCCATCCGGTCTGGATCGCGCCGCGTGAATGGCTGGGGGCGGCGGAAGCCAAGCGCCATCCCTTGCATCTGCTGTCCTTCCAACCCGCCACACGCCTGCATGGGCAATTGGATACCGGGCGTGTTTCGGCAGCGAACAAAATCGCGGGGCGTGAGCCCATCATGCTTAACCCGGAAGACGCTGCCGCGCGCGGCTTGAAGGATGGCGATATTGTGCGCGTCTTCAATGATCGCGGCGCCTGCCTTGGTGGTTTGCGGCTTGATCCCGGCCTGATGCGCGGCGTTGCCATGATGGCAACCGGCGCCTGGTATGATCCGCTGGAACCAGGCGTGCCCGGCAGCATCTGCGTGCATGGCAATCCGAATGTGCTGACGGCGGATATCGGCACCTCCAAACTCGGCCAAGGCCCCTCAGCGCAATCCTGCCTGATCGAGGTTGAGAAATGGACCGCTGCCTTGCCACCCGTCCGCGTCCATTTGCCGCCAGTGATCGAGGAAGCATCGTGATCCACCGCCGTGCCCTGCTGGCGGGCGCGGCGGCCCTTCCCGCGACGGGTGCGCTTGCACAAGGCGCGCCCGGTATCGCGCAGCGGCTGGATGATGCGCCAAGCGCCGGCATCAAGCGCGATTTGCTGATCCAATGGGGCGATCGCGTTGCCTATGACGCGCTGCCCTTCACGCCGCTCGCGCCCAATCTTGCCGCAGCGGAAGGGCAATTCGGCTGGGATACGCGCGTGGTGGCGGCACTGGCGTCGCCGCGGGTGGAAGATGGCATTCCGCGCGCTGTGTTGGCGGTGGGACATCCAAGCCTTGATCCCGCCATGGCCTTCGCCGATGGGCGGGATCGGCCAGAGATTGCCGGCGCCATGCAGGGGGCCAGCCTGATCAATATCCAGCGTCGCGGCGGTGCCTGGCTGGTGACGGAAGGCGGCTTTCAGATGCGCCGGCTGCATGCCCGCACGCTTTGCCGCATGGGTGGCGCGGGCGGGCCAGCGCGGGGCGTTTTTGGCGTCACCGGCGGCTGTGCCACGCCCTGGGGCAGCCTGCTGCTGACCGAGGGCGAGGGCACTGCCTGGGCGCGACGCCTGCCCGGTGTGGATGCGGCCGAGGCCGGCCATGTGGTGGAACTTGCCCCGTTCGAGCCGCAATCCGTGCCGATGAAACGCGGCTCCCTTGGCAGGCTTGGCGCGCGCGATGTCGCCGCAGCGGAAGCCGCCGATGGCCGCGCCGTGGTGTTCATGGCCGATGGGCGCGAAGGTGGTTTGCTATGGCGCTTCATCTCCGATGGGCCAGCCGCAGAACCCAATGCCCTGGATCAGGGCGCGCTTTACGCTGCGCGGTTTGAAGCGGGCGCGCTTCGCTGGATTGCGCTACCCGCCGATGCGGAACCCTATGGCGCGGCGGTGGCGCGCGGGGCGAATAGCCTTGGGCGCCCTGTTGCGCTGGCGCTGGACCCGAATGGTGCGCGCCTGTGCCTCGCCTTGCGTGAAAGTGGCCGCAACCCGGCGGGGGCGGTGGTGGAAATGCTGTTCTCGGCCCGCGATCCCGCCGCTGATACGGCGATTGTCGAAAGCCTGATCGAAGGCCGCTTGCCACCTCGCCCGCGTGCGGGGCGAGAACCCGCAACGGTCCCGGCTTGGCCAGTGGCGCCCACCAGCATCTGCCTTGATAGCCAGGGCAATCTATTGCTCGGCACGGCGCAGCAGGCGCGCGACAGTGCCTTGCCGGATGCGCTTTACGTACTGCCCGTGGAAGGCCCGGCGCGCGGCCAGCCAAGCCTTGCCTATGCCGTGCCAATCGGCGCTGCCCTGGGCGGTGTGGCCACGGTGCCGGGGGCGGCGGCCTGGGTTGCCGGTGTCGCGCATCCCGGCGCTGGCATGGGCGCGCAATTCGCGACACCACGCAGCCGCTGGCCACATTTCCGCGAAGGTGAACCGCCGCGTGGCGGTGTGGTAGCGTTGAGCCGTGGCGGCTGAGGCATGGTTTCGCCAAAGCTTCACAATTCGCGGCTTTTTGCCGCTGCGCTGTCTTCCTAATTCCTTTAACAACACAAACCCAGCCGGAACGGGAGCCCACCATGGCGCAAATCACCCCCCAAGCGAATGATTTCGAAGCTTTTGACGAAATCGAGAATATCGGCAGCAATCCCGACCCCAAAACCCCGATCGCCGAGATCATTGAAGCCCGCTATGGCCGGCGCGGCCTGCTAAGTTCCGCCGCTGCACTCGCCACACTTGCGGCTGGCCTCCCCACTGAGGCGAAGGCACAAACCGCGGTGCCGCTCTCCGGCGGTCCTTCCAGCCTGACCTTCAGCGAACCACCGCGCGCCCTGGCGCAGCGCGATTCGGTGGCGGATGGGTATGAAGTGCAAAGCGTCATTCGCTGGGGTGATCCGCTGCTGCCGGGTGCGCCCGCCTTCGAAGCGGGCCGCACCACAGCCGCCGCGCAGGCTTTGCAATTCGGCTACAATAATGACTACCTGGATTTCTTCCCCCTGCCGCAGGGCAGCAAGGGCAGCGATCACGGGCTTTTGGTGGTCAATCACGAATATACCAATCCCGGCCTGATGTGGGGCGGGCTTGGCAGCGGCAGCGCTTCCCGCCAGCGCGTCAATGCCGAACAGGCTGAAGCCGAGATCATGGCCCATGGGCTTTCCGTGGTCGAAATCCGCAAGGAAAATGGGCGTTGGGGCTATGTGAAGGATAGCCGGCTCAATCGCCGCATCACGGCCGCGACGCCGGTGCAGATTTCCGGCCCCGCTGCCGGGCATGATTTGCTGAAGACCAAGGCCGACCCCTCGGGGCGGCAGGTGCTCGGTACACTCAATAACTGCGCCGGGGGCAATACGCCCTGGGGCACGGTGCTGACCGCCGAGGAAAACTTCAACCTTTATTTCGGTGGCGATATCGCAAAGACCCCGCATGCCGACAGCTTCCGCCGCTATGGCATCCGCAATGAGGCTTCCTATTCCTGGCCGCGACACATTGATCGTTTCAATGTGGAGAAGGAGCCGAATGAGGCATTCCGCTTCGGCTGGATTGTCGAATTCGATCCGCATGATCCGCAAAGCGTGCCGGTGAAGCGTACCGCGCTTGGCCGCTTCAAGCATGAAGGCTGCCACCATGCGGTGAATGCCGATGGGCGCGTGGTGATCTATATGGGCGATGATGAAAGGTTTGATTTCGTCTATCGCTTCGTCACCGCACGGCCATGGAACCCGAATGATCGCGCTGCCAATCGCGATTTGCTGGATGATGGCGTGCTCTCGGTCGCCAAATTCCATGATGATGGCCGGGTGGAATGGCTTGATCTGGTGCAGGGCCAGGGACCGCTGACGCCGGCCAATGGCTTCCACACGCAAGCCGATGTCATGATCCATACCCGCCAGGCCGCAAGCCTGCTGGGCGCGACGCCCATGGACCGGCCCGAAGATGTGGAACCCAACCCCGCCACGGGCCGCGTTTATGTGCTGCTGACCAATAACAGCAATCGCCGGGCGGAGCAGGTCAATGCCGCCAATCCGCGCGCGAATAATCAGCATGGCCATGTGGTGGAAATCATCCCGCCTGGTGCTGGCACGCCGCGGGTTGATCACGCCGCGCGCGAAATGCGTTGGGGGCTTTTCCTGATGGCGGGCGCGCCGGGGATTGATCCCGGCACGCGCTATCATCGCGCCATATCGGATCGCGGCTGGCTTTCCTGCCCGGATAATTGCGCTTTTGACAGCAAGGGCCGCATCTGGATCGCGACCGATGGCGCGCCTTCTGCCGCCGGCGTGGCGGATGGGCTTTATGGTGCTGATACCTCTGGCCATGGTCGTGCGCTGACGCGGCTCTTCTATCAGGCGCCGACCGGGGCGGAGGTTTGCGGCCCCCTATTCACGCCGGATAGCAAGACCGTTTTCCTGGCGATCCAGCATCCGGGTGAGGATTCCGGTTCCACCTTTGAACGCCCGTCCACCCGCTGGCCCGATTTCGCCGAAGGCGTGCCGCCCCGCCCCGCCGTAATTGCCATTGTGAAAAAGGATGGTGGGGAGATTGGAGGGTAGCGTGTTTTGCGCCGCCCAGTTTTCCATTTGGCCTGAAAATACACTAAGTTCTGCGCATGCAGGAAACGCCGCGCGTCGCTGGAGATCCCGCCTTGGGCCAGACGAATGGGGCGTCTCGGCCCCTGCTGCGCGCCCGCGCCGTGATCCTCGGCGAAAGGCTGGATCATCGCGGCCTTGGCCCCGGCGGCACTGCCATGGCAGACCCAGTGCCCGTCGCCGCCCCCGCCCCCATCAACGCCTTCGCCTTCCGCTGGGGCGCCGTGGTGATCTTTGGCGCCGATCCCGCGCAGGAAGCCGCTTTGCTCGCGGCGCTTGCCCCACGCATCACCAACCCCAGCGATAACCCCGCCGAGGAAGCCGCCCTTCTCACCTTCGGCGCCGAACGTGACGGGGTTGATGCCGAAGGCGTCATTCAGCTTTGCGATGCCGCGCCGGAACGCCTTGCCATTGTTGCCGATGCACTCGCGAAAAGTGCTGCCCTCGCCCAACAGGAAGCCCGCATTGCCGGCGCTTTGGACCGGCTGGAACCTGCCGTGGCGGATTTACGCGCGGCGGGTCGGCTGCGCTTTTCCTCCCGCGCCTTGCATCGGCAGATCGGCCATGCGCTTTCCGCCCATAGCCGCAACCTGGCGCGGGTCGAAGCCGCGGATAAGCCCGAAGTGCTCTGGGATCACCCGGAACTGGAGCGGCTCCATGCCCGGCTTGCCGATGAATATGAGCTTAGCGAAAGGGGTGAGGCCCTGGAACGCAAGCTCGCCTGGATCGGCAATGCCATTCAGACGCTGCTGTCCCTGATCCAGGCGCGGCGCGCGCTGGGGCTGGAAGCCGCCGTGGTGGTGCTGGTCGGCATTGAGGTGGCCTTCACGCTCTATGAGCACGTGATCCGTCCGCTTTGGCCCTGAAATCGCCCGCCTTGGGCTGGCCTGCCGCGTAAAACCGCGCAATAAAAGCACCAAGACAAGTCAGTCCAAGGAAATTTACATGACGGCGAATTCGCCCGAATGGGCCCAGGCGCCCACCGCCCCCCAGAAACTGAGCCAGGAGCGTCCGCCACCGCCGCCAGCTTCCGTGCGCCGCTACCTCAGCCTGCCGGATTTTGAAGCCGCCGCCGCGCGCTATCTGCCGCGCAGCATTGGCGGCTTTGTCTCGGGTGCGGTGGAGACCAATGCGTCACTGCGCGACAATCTTGAAGCTTTTCAGGAATGGGGCTTCGTGCCGCGCGTGCTGCGCGACACACGTGGGCGCAATCTGAAGACCACGCTGTTTGGCCAGGAATATGACGCGCCCTTCGGCCTGCCGCCCATGGGCGCTTCCGCACTTGTCGCCTATCGCGGTGACCTGGTGCTGACGCAGGCCGCCCGCGCGCGCAATGTGCCCATGATCATGAGCGCTTCTTCGCTGATCCCGCTGGAAGTTGTCGCGAAAGCCAATCCGGATGCCTGGTATCAGGCCTATCTGCCGGGTGAAGCTGAACGCATTGAACCGCTGGTGGACCGTGTCGCCGCCGCCGGCTTCAAGACCTTTGTACTGACGGTTGATGTGCAGGTTTCATCCAACCGCGAAAACAATGTGCGCAATGGCTATTCCATTCCGCTGAAGCCCACACCGCAATTGCTTTGGGATGGCATCACGCATCCGGGCTGGGTGCTGAACACTTTCTTCAAGACCATGGCCAATCACGGCATGCCGCATTTTGAGAATATGGATGCCGGGCGCGGGCCGCCGATTGTCTCCCGCACCCTGATGCGCGCCTTCGGCGCACGTGATGGGTTGGCGTGGGAGCATTTGGAACTGATCCGCAAGCGCTGGAAGGGCAAGCTGGTCGTGAAGGGCATCATCTCCCCAGAAGATGCGCGCATGTGCCTCGATGCGGGGGCGGATGGCATCATGGTGTCCAATCATGGTGGCCGGCAATTGGATGGTACGATTTCCGGCCTACGCAGCCTGCCGGAGATCGCCCGCGATGCCGGCGGCATGACGGTGATGTATGATGGTGGCGTGCGGCGCGGCAGTGATGTGCTGAAGGCGCTGGCGCTTGGTGCGTCCTTTGTCTTCGTGGGCCGCCCGATGCTCTGCGCCGCGGCGGTCGCGGGTGAAGAAGGCGTGAAACACGCGATTGGTCTGCTGTCTGAGGAGATTGATCGCAACATGGCGATGATGGGCATTCAGAACCCATCGCAGATGTCCATGGAATATATGCGCCCGATGCGGTGAATAACGGATTGCAAGTAAGAAACGGCGCAGCTTTCGTTGCTGCGCCGTTGGAATGTGTCCCGTTCACCTTCGGTCACGGGACACATTCTAAATTTTTTTGATCGCATTTTCCGAGCCGCCAAGTAGTTCCACTTGGCTTGAAAATGCTTCAGACTACCAGCGCTGGGCGCTTGCCCCGCCACCTCGCAGCCAATTCATAGGCCTGACCGGCGCGGAGTACGGTCGCGTCCTCAAACGGCCGGTCCACAAGCTGCGCGCCCACTGGCATGCCGCCCGCACCAAAGCCGGTGCATACCGTCAGCGCCGGTTGGCCCGTCAGGTTGAAGGGGATGGTGAAATTCGGCACCTCAAAAGACGCCCATTTCGTCATTTGGTGAATGGGCCGCGCCTCACCTGGTCGCGAACAGCCCTGGGCAAGCTATCGGCTATCGGGCGTATTCTCAAGTCGGGAGAGCGTGGGCTGCGAACAGAGCGCACCATCATCAGGCAGCCGACCATTGGCCAGCTTGAACACAGGATCGTGGCGCAGGCTATCGGCATCCTTGCCATCCTCATACGCCGCCGCGATCATCAGCAGCCGAAAGCGCAACATCTCAGCAACGCCATGCCGGATGCGTTCCGGCGCGCGCAGATCCCGCAGGCAGGCGGCCAATCGGCCCGCCACGCCAAGCCGCGCCTCAATCTCACGAAGCGCCAGAAGCCCGCCATCAGAGGACATGTCCCCGCCGTCAAAGCGGGCAATCAGCGCCTTGCCAGAAACAGGTGACAGGCCGGGCAGAGATGGGGTAGCCTCCGCCACGGCGGGTGTGGCCTTTGTGTCCCCCTACGGTAATCACCTGACATTGGCCACCGTTGCGGTTGCGGAAAAGGTGGTGCGGATTGCGGCCTTGCGCAATCTGCGCTGGTAGGAGGCTCTGTTGCTCCCTACCCCAGCATCCGCACGGCCATCACCGCCAGCACCACGCCATTCAGCAGAAACAACCCCGCCGCCACGCTGCGCATGGCCCGCCCGTGACTCTTGCCAAAAAACCGCCCGAGCAAGGCCACGCCGATCAGCGCGGGCATTGTTCCAGCCACAAAGCTCACCATCGCCAGCGCGCCACCCAAGGCGCTGCCTGTCGCTGCCGCCCCGGCCAAGGCGCCGTAAAGCAGGCCGCAAGGCAGCGCTGACAATAGCAAGCCAAGCGCCACGCCGCGCAGGCCACTGGGCGCTGCCAGCAGCGGGCCAAGCCGTGCTTCCAAGAGACCCGGCAGTTGCGGCGCGGCCAGACGCGGCAGCAAGGCCGCAATCCGGGCCGAGGCTTGCGCCAACATCAGCAGCGCCGCGAGCACGAGCATCCCCGCCAGCACCACCCGCCACCCAGTGCCAAGGGTGACTGCTCCCACCACCCCGCCGGCCAGCGCGCCGAGCACCCCGTAACCAAGTGCGCGGCCCAGATGATACGGCGCCAAAGCCGCGCCTGAGAGCCGCTGCACCCTGCCGCCAATGGCGGTGCGATCCGCCATGGCGGCGGCTTGGGCCAGCACAAAGGGCCCGCACATGGCGGCGCAATGCGTCGCCCCGCCGGCGAGCCCAGCCAGAAAAAGTGCCCCCATCACCGCCCAAAGCCCGCCCGGGCCGAGCGCTTCCAGCCCATGCAGGCAATTGGCGAGGAATTCCGCCATGGAAAGCTATGCCGATTCCTGATCCAGCATGCGCCGCAGCAGCAGCAAATCCGCCCAGGCGTCGCGCTTGGAAGCGGGGCTCCGCAGCAAATAGGCGGGGTGGAGCGTCGGCAAGGCCGGGATGCGGCCAAGCCCCGCGATTTCCACCTCATGCCAGCGGCCACGCAGCCGCGTGATGCCTTCCTTGCCGCCGATCAACCCCTTGGCCGCGACACCCCCCACCAGCACCAGCCGCTTTGGGCGGATCAACGCCACCTGGCGGCGGAGAAAGGGCAGGAACAGCGCCACTTCCGCATCGGTTGGGGTGCGATTCCCCGGCGGCCGCCAGGGCAGGATATTGGTGATGTAGAAATTGCTCTCTCGCGACAGCCCGACCGAGGCAAACATCCGGTCGAGCAATTGGCCCGAGGCACCAACAAAGGGCCGCCCGGCGCGGTCTTCATCCGCGCCCGGTGCCTCGCCAATCAGCATCAGGCCGGCATCGGTGACGCCCTCGCCAAAGACCAGATTGGTCGCGGTTTCCTTGAGCGGTGAGGCATCAAAGGCCGCAATGGCGGCCTTCAGCGCTGCCAGATCATGCGCGGCTGCGGCCAGGGCTTCGGCGCGGGTATTGGCCGGCGGCGTGGGGGCAAGGGCGATGGGGGCTGCGCGGGCGGGGCGCGGGCTCGGTTCCGGCGCAGGGCGGGCGGCTTCAGGCGCGCGCGCGGGGGCTTCCCGCAGCGCGAGGCGATCCGCGGGGCTTTCCATCAGCGCCTCATCCGCGCCCCAATCGCATTGCAGCGCAAGGGCGGCGGCCAGGGCGGATTTGTCCTGCTCCATGCCCCACATATCGGGCCGGAGCGGGGTTCCGCGCAAGCCGCGCCTTCGCTACATGGGTAAATGCTTGAAGGGGAAAGGCGTAGCGGTATGTCCGAAGAACGGGAAGCGATGGAATTTGATGTGCTGATCGTGGGCGGTGGGCCTTCCGGCCTCGCCGCTGCCATCCGCCTGAAACAGCTCGCGCCCGATATGGCGGTGTGCCTGATTGAAAAGGGCAGTGAGATCGGCGCGCATATCCTCTCGGGCGCCGTGCTGGAACCGCGCGCCTTGGATGAGCTGATTCCCGATTGGCGTGATGATCCGCCAGCGCTGGCGACACCTGCCGGTGATGACCGTTTCATGTTTCTGACGGAAACCAAGGCCTTCAAACTGCCGACACCGCCGGCCATGAATAATCACGGCAATTACATTGTCTCGCTCGGCAATGTCTGCCGTTGGCTGGGTGCCAAGGCTGAAGCGCTTGGCGTTGAAATCTATCCGGGCTTCGCCGCTTCCGAGACGATCATTGAAGATGGCCAGGTGCGCGGCGTGGTGGCCGGCGTGATGGGCATTACCAAGGATGGCGAAAAGGGGCCGAATTACCAGCCGGGGATGGAACTCCGCGCGAGCTACACCCTGTTCGCCGAGGGCTGCCGCGGGTCACTCACGAAAAAGCTTTTTGAGACCTTCAATCTGCGCGATGGCGTGGCACCGCAGACCTTTGGTTTGGGCATCAAGGAATTATGGGAAATCCCGAAGGAAAAGCATCAGCCGGGCCTGATTTGGCATAGTGTGGGCTGGCCCCTGAATACCGATACCTATGGCGGGTCTTGGCTTTATATGCTCGGCGATAATCTGGTCAGCATCGGCTTTGTTGTTGGGTTGGATTACCAAAATCCCTGGCTTTCGCCCTTTGAGGAATTTCAGCGCTTCAAGCAGCACCCGGCGGTGCGCGCCATGTTGGAAGGTGGCAAGCGCATTGCCTATGGCGCGCGCGCGCTGAATGAAGGCGGCTTCCAGGCGATCCCGAAGCTGGTGTTTCCGGGGGGCGCGATTATTGGCGATTCAGCGGGTTTCCTGAATGTGCCGAAGATCAAGGGCACGCATACGGCGATGAAATCCGGCATGATCGCGGCGGAGGCTTTGGCGGCGGCTTGTGCCACGGAAAATCGCGCGCCGGTCTTGAACGCCTATCCGGAAATGCTGCGTCATTCCTGGATTTGGCCGGAATTGGAAGCGGTGCGGAATATCCGCCCCGGCTTTGCGAAATTCGGCTTCTGGGGCGGCATGATCAATGCTGCGATTGAAACCTATGTGACACGCGGCAAATCACCCTGGACACTGTCGCATCACGAGGATCACGCCGTGCTGAAAAAGGGTACCGAGGCGCCGAAAATCACCTACCCAAAACCCGATGGCGTTTATTCCTTTGATCGGCTGTCTTCCGTGTTCCTCGCGAATACCAATCATGAGGAAGATCAGCCCGCGCATCTGCAATTGCGCGATCCTGGGCTTTGGAAGAGCGTGAATTGGGAAATCTTCGGCAGTCCCGAAAGCCGCTATTGCCCCGCTGGGGTTTATGAGGCGGTCGGTGTGGAAGAAGGCCAGCCGCGTTTGGTGATCAATGCGCAGAATTGCGTCCATTGCAAAACCTGCGACATCAAGGATCCGACGCAGAATATTGATTGGTGCACGCCGGAAGGCAGCGGCGGGCCGAATTACATCGGCGGTATGTGAAAACACCAGATCAGGACAGGAAAAACCTCATGCTGAAAATCCACGGCATTGCCCGTTCCCGCGCCTTTCGCTGCATCTGGGCGGCAGAGGAAGCGGGGCTTGCCTATGAAGTCATTCCGCTTGGCTTCGCGCCCGGTTTCAAGCTGGAACGCCCGCTTGCGATCAACCCGAACAACAAAATCCCCGCCTTGGAAGATGGTGACCTGGTGCTGTTCGAAAGCCTGGCGATCAATCTGCATATCGCGGGCAAGGTCGGCGCACCTTTGATGCCATCAGGCAATGACGCATCGCGCGTGCTGCAATGGACGCTTTGGGCCGCGACCGAAATTGAACCGCATGTCATGCGCTGGGCCTATAATGCTTTCCTCCGCCCGCCCGCAGACCGCATCGCGGCCGAGGCAACACTTGGCAAGGA
Organism: Roseomonas sp.; assembly: GCA_044356095.1. Lineage (GTDB taxonomy): Bacteria > Pseudomonadota > Alphaproteobacteria > Acetobacterales > Acetobacteraceae > Neoroseomonas. Next base: position 2,567 of record JBIKWX010000055.1, on the reverse strand, counting down.
AGCCACCGATCAGCGGCTTGCCGTGCTGGAAGCGGCATTGTCGGGGCGCGATTATCTGGTCGGCAATGGCTTCACCATTGCGGATGTGAATCTGGCTTCGGTGCTCTATGGCGCCTTCATGAATGGCTATGATTTTGCGGCCTTCCCGAAGGTGAAGGCCTGGCTTGCGCGCTGCCTGGAACGCCCGGCGGCGAAGCGCGCGCGGGCGCAGCGCGAAGGCTGAGGCAGAGCAGGAGGAAGCAACATGATCCAACGTCGTCTATTGCTGGCCGCACCGATGCTGGCCATGCCGGCACTGGCGCGGGCGCAAGCCTGGCCGTCACGCCCGGTGCGGATTGTGCTGGCCTATCCGCCGGGCGGCTCCACCGATGTGCTGGCGCGCACCCTGGCCGCCGCACTGCAGGAAGCCATCCCCGGCAGCGCCTTTGTGGTGGATAATCGGCCGGGCGGCGCGGCAGTGGTTGGGACGCAGGCGGTCGCGCAAGCAGCGGCGGATGGTTATACGCTGGCGCTTGGCAATAACCAGACTCATGCGGCGAATGCGGCCATGCTGCCTTCGCTCCCCTTCGACCCGGTCGCCGATTTCGCGCCCATCGCCAAGCTTGCCACGGTGCATCACGCGCTGGTGGTGCCGGTCAGCGGCGCCAAGACCCTCGCCGAATTGGCCGCGAAGGGCCGCAATGGCGGCAAGGTCACCTACGCGTCTTCCGGTGCCGGTTCCGCCAGCCATGTGATTGCCGAGACCTTCGCGCGGCGCGAGCGGCTGGATGCGACCCATGTGCCTTATCGCGGTGGCGCCCAGGCGACCACGGATACCATTGCCGGCACGGTGGATTTCTTTGTCTCGACCTGGCCGCAGGTGGTGTCCCTGGTACGCGAGGGCCGGCTGCGCGCGCTTGGCATTGGCGCCCCGGCGCGCCTGCCCGAAGCGCCGGATGTGCCGACCTTCGCGGAGCTTAATGCGCCCGATCTGGCCGTGGATGCCTGGTTCGGCCTTTGGGCGCCGGCGCGCACCGCGCCAGAAATCATCACGCGGCTTTCGGACAGCTTGCTCCGCATCCTGGCCGAGCCCGCCATGCGGGAAAGGCTGCAAGGGCAGGGTTTTGTCGCCGCCCCCATGGCGGCGGGACCGTTCGGCGAGTTTCAGAAGGCAGAACTCGCGCGGTGGCGCGCGCTGGTCGAACTGACCGGGATCAGGCTTTCGGGCTGAAGTTTGCTATCGCATCGCACATGAAAAAAGGGCGCCTTGCAGCGCCCTTTTCCTTGTCTGGCCGAGATCAGCCCGAATTACTTCAGGATGATTTCCACGCGGCGGTTCTGCGGTTCACGCACACCATCCGCCGTCGGCACCAGGTTGTTTTCCTCACCGAAGCCGCGGGTCACGATTTCATTGCGCGGCACGCCACGGCGCACCAACTCAGCCGCCACCGCATTCGCGCGACGCTGAGACAGGCCCATATTGTAATCCGCCGGGCCGGAACGGTCCGTGAAGCCATTCACCTCAATGCGGGTCACACCAGCGCCGCGCGCAGAAGCGGCTTCGCCGATGATCTGGCGGGCACGGTCCGTCAGGTCAGCCTTGCTCCAGTCAAAGAAGACCAGGAAGGTGCGGGCGGCGGCCACAGGCGCGGCGGCGGCAACAGCCATGGCGGGCGCAGCATTGAACGCGTAGCGCAGGCCAACCAGCAAGGAGTGGTTGAAGTTATCAATATCGGAGTTGACCCGCACCTGGGCCTGTCCGGTCTGATTCACCGTTCCGTTGATATCATGACCAATTGTGCCCATGAAACGATACTCGGCGGTCACGGCAAGGCCAGGAACGCTTGCGATCGGCAGAGCGGCGCCCAGAATGGCCTGATAGCCGAAAGCGCCCGTATCACCATTATAGACGATCTTGTCGCCGGACGCGTAGCGAACGCCGACATCCTGATAATCATGCCAGATATAGCCAGCGCCGGCACCGATATAGGGCATCAGGCCCCCAAGAGCTGAGCCAAGGTTGAAATCATAAAGAACATTGGCCATCGCACCGTAGCTCACCGCCGTGCCGGTACCGCTTGCCCTGCTCGCAATGGAAGCGCCGCTCACCCTGACGTCGCTCACGTCATTGGAGCGATAATTGCCTTCAATTTCCGCCCGCAAGCCATTGCCAAAGCCCCAACCAAGGCTCAGCACGCCCACATACCCGACCTCAAACTCATTCTCGACCTTGAGGCCAAGCGTGTTGTTAACGGCCCCATTCAACGTGGTGTTCTGCTGCCAATTTGCGCCGACGCCACCGCCAAGATAAAGCCCGCTGACCGGCTGGGCCTGGGCAAGGACGGGCAGCGATGCAATGGCAGCCGCCGCAAAAAGAGCGTTTCTAAAGGTCATTGGGAACTCCCATCATATGCTTAAAGACCGATGGAGCGATATCGAACCACCCCATATCAGAGAGGGTTACTAGCCCGAAAATTTCTGGAAGACCAGCCCAGAAAACGATTAGCTAGGAGTTTGAGCGTCCCAATTCTAGACAGCACGTACCACAAGCCATCTCCCCTCGGCTTAGCATCATCACCGCCAGCGCC
>JBIKWX010000054.1:0-16322 GCA_044356095.1 Roseomonas sp. | reverse complement strand
CAACCACACTAAAGATACTTGCCGCGCTCCAGAATCTCGAGCGTATATTCCTTGTAGCTGATGCCCAATTCCTCAGCGCGCGCGAGGCGCCTTAACGCAATCTCCCGCGGTGGGGTTTTCCAGGCGCGCTTATGGGCGCGGCGCCAATGCCAGGCGCGCCAGGATGCATTGACATCTTCCTCCTCATCCAGCGGCGGGCCGCCATTATGGCGCGGCGCTGGCGGGAGCATGTCAGATGCCACTCACGGGCGGCATGGTGGCGGCGAAGGAAGGCCGATCCGATGCGCGATCAAACCAGGCGGCGAGGCCGGGCAAGCCATCGCGCCAAGCCCACACACGATGGCGCCTTTCGCAATAGCCAAGCACTGCCAGCAGCGCGAGGAAGCCGGCATCAGGCGCGTCATAAACGCCCCGCGCAACATCATCCTGCAGCGCAGCGGCAATGCGCGCGGCGCGGGTTTCTTCCAGCGCAATCACGCCCGGTGATCTTTCATGCACCGGCCGGCGCAATTCGCGGTTCCAGACCGCGATGCCATCCAGCATGCCCAGCACACGGCCATAGGCGGCCAGCCGCTTCCAGCCATCGGCGCCATCACTCAAAAGGCGTCTGTCAGATGCAACAAGACTATCCAGCACCATCAGAATGGGCGTCGTTTCCGTGACCGTGGTGCCATCCGCCAGCACCAGCGATGGCACGCGCCCCACCGGGTTATGCGGCAACAATGTGGAAGCCGGATCGCGCAAGGTGGTTTCGGTGAAGGCAATGCGGCCTTCAAGGCCAAGTTCCAGCACCGCCATGCGGGCAATGCGGGCATAGGGCGAACCGGCGGAATGGAAAAGCTGCATCGCGAAAGCCTAACCCGTCATGCCAAGCTTGACGAGGCCCGGCATTTCACCCCCGGCCCGCTTTGCGTTACACCCGCCCCCATGAACGCGAAAACACCCTATGACCCCGCCGCCGATGGCTGGACGGATTTCGTCTGGCATGAGGATGGCTTCCCCGCCCTGGTTGGTCCCTTCTGGCAGAAAACCGTGGATGGGCGCCGCCTGCACGGACTTTTGGTCGAAGAAAAGCACAGCAATATCCATGGCATTGTCCATGGTGGCATGATTTCCACCTTCTTGGATCAAACCCTTGGCCATACGGTGTGGGAAGCGGCGGATCGCGGCCCGAATGTCACGGTACAGTTGAATGTGCATTTCATCTCCGGCGCCAAGCAGGGCGATTTCCTGGTGGCGGAAGGCGAGGTGATGCGTGTCACGCGTTCCATCGTATTCGTGCGCGGGCGACTGACGGCGGGTGATCGGCTGATCGCGCATGCGGATGGGGTTTGGAAGCGGTTGGGGGCGGGGTAAGCGGACCAGCGCTACGGCTCACCATGATGGTGACCCTATAAGCTATGATTTGATCGGCGTTCTGCGGCGCCTTTCGATCAGAAGACGTAATTCGTCCCGATAAGCTGTTTGCAATTCGGTCAGGCGTTGTTGACAATTTTGATCCATACGCCCGCCGCAGGCGCCGCGCGCTTTGTCGTAGCGCTGCTGAAAGTCCGCCCGCGCCTCTGCGCGCCGCGCCTCATAGAATGCGGTACGCTCGTCAGCGTTGGGAAAGCTAGCTGGCCAGAGCACGACCTTGATACTGTCTGGATAGGTCACAGCGGCGCCAGAGGCCAGATCAGCTGCAAGACCGACAACCCCACCAATCAGGATATTGCCCGCCGTCATGGCCTGGAAGCTTGCGCTGACCAGCCTGCTGGTTGCCTGATAATCGGTCCTTTCGCATTTGACCATAAGATCATGGCGCGATTTGCTGATGCGCACAGAACCTGGTGTTGGATTAACCGCGCCAATATTGGAATCATTTCGCTGTAATAAGCAGGTTGCTCCGGCGGGTTCGCTTTCCACAAGAATCGTATGGTCCGTACCAGTTGTGATTGTTGCGCAGGCAGCGAGAAACACGAGCGGGCTGGCAAGCAGGACTTGGCGGATACGCTTGAACATCGGACTCCTCCGGAAATTGCAGCGGCTTACGATTCTGTCGGCGATGGTCTGATCATCCATGTCGTTGCGGTTTGTAAGCGGGTGGGGGCCGGGTAGGCGCCTGACCTACCACGCCCAGGCCGGCCTTCAGGTGCCGGTTGCGGTTGCAAGGCGGCGCTCTTCAAGTCGACGGATTTCTTCCTGTTCTTGATTGCGGATTTCACGAATACGCTGCAGGCAGCCTTGATCCGAAGCGCCACCACAGGCGCCTTGCGCCCTTTCGATGCGCTTCGCGAAATCGGCCCGGGTATCCGCCAACCGCCCCTCAAAAAACGCATCGCGCGCGGCGGCACTTGGGAAGCTGCGTGGCCAGAGCACAACCTTGACCGATTCCGGGTAGGTGATGGCCGCGCCGGAAGCAAGATCTGCAGCAAGCCCAACCACACCACCGATCAGCACATTGCCAAGCGTCATGGCCTGGAAGCCGGCGGTAACGGTGCGGCTGGTGGGCTCGTGATCAGCCTTTTCGCAATTCACTGTGATGTCATGGCGCGATTTGCTGATGCGGATGGCACTTGGCGTCGGGTTGACCGCGCCGATATTGGCGCCATCACGACGCAACAAACATGTCGCACCTGCCGGATCGGTTTCTACCAGCAGCGTATGATCTGTTCCGCTGGTAATGGTGGCGCAGGCAGACAGTGATGCCAAGGCCAGCATCAAGACTGGCAGGTGGCAAAGCTTCTTCATTGGACTTCCTTCCCAGATTTGCTTCACACGATCATTGCAACTACCTCTGTCATGCGCAATGGCTCGGAGTACTATTCGGGACCTGATTGATCATGCCTGCCGGGCCTGCCAGTCTTGCTCACCTGATGCCTCAAGGGCCTTTAAAATCAGGACCGGGAGAAGACCATGATCCACCGCCGAACCCTCCTTGCCGCGCCCATCGCGCTGGCCGCCGCATCCCGGCACGCTGCCGCGCAATCCGGCGCTGCCTGGCCCGCGGGGCGCCCCATCCGGCTGGTGGTTGGTTTCCCGCCCGGTGGGTCTGGCGATTTCCTGGCACGCACGCTGAGTGAACCTTTGGCGCGTGAATTGGGCGGCGCCACCATCATTGTGGATAACCGCCCCGGTGCCGGTTCCAATATCGCCGCCGAACATGTCGCGCGGAGCGAGCCGGATGGCTACACGATTTTGCTCGGCGGCAATTTCACCCATGCGGTGAACCCTGCGATGTATCGCCGCCTGCCCTTTGATCCCATCAATGATTTCACGCCGATCACGCGCGTGAGTGACCTGCCGCTGATCATCGCCGTGCGCGCTGATGCCGGCATCAATAACCTGGCGGAGCTCGCAGCGCGGATGCGCGCGCAACCGGGGCGCTGGAATTACGCAACACCTGGCATCGGCACGCCAAGCCATTTGGTTGGCGCCAAGCTTGCGAAAGTGACAGGGCAGGACATTACGCATGTGCCCTTCCGTGGTGGTGCGCCTTCCCTGCAAGCAGTGCTGGCCGGCGATGTGCAAATCCTGGTCGGCACCCCACCTGTCGCGCTACCGCAAATCCGCGCCGGCACGCTGAAGGCGCTGTCGCTCAGCACGCGCTTGCCATCGCCGGTCATTCCCGATGTGCCGGGCAGCGAAGTGGCAGGGCTGCCCGCGCTTGATATCACCGGCTGGTGGGGCGTGTGGACGGCAGCACGTTTGCCCACCCCGATCCGAGACCGGATGTTCAGCGCCCTCCGCGCCGTATTGGCGCAACAGGCTGTGCAAGCGCGCTTCGCCCAGGAAGGGCTGCAAGCGCTACCCAGCGAAAGCCCGGCAGAATTTGGCCGTTTCGTGCAGGCGGAAATGCCGATTTGGGCCGAGATTGTCAGGGATGCCGGCGCCACGGCGGAGTGACGCGCCTACAACCCCAATAAATCCAAACTACGCCCGATAATCTTCGCCTCATCGAACTTCTCCAGCGCGCGGGCGCGCCCGGCCTCACCCAGACGGGCACGAAGGCGCGGGTCGCTGGCAAGCTGGGATAGCGCCTCAGCCAAGGGCGCGATGGTGGCGGGGGGCACCAGCAGGCCTGTTTCGCCCGCCACCACCTGTTCGCGCGGGCCACGTATATCGGTGGCGACCACGGGCAGGCCGGTCAGCATGGCTTCAATCACACTCATCGGCAGGCCCTCAAAATGCGAGGGCAGGCAGAAAACATCCGCCGCCGCCAGCAACCTCGCCACATCATGCCGATAGCCAAGCCGTTGCAGCCGGGGGCCAAGCGCCGCGGCAGCGCGGGCGAAATGCGGTTCCATATCCTCACCATGGTCGGAAGCGAGGCGTTCGCCCACCACCCAAAGCCGCGCATTTTCGGGCGTTGCTTCCATGGCGCGCAGCAATTCGGGATAGCCCTTGTGGCGCACCAGCCGAGACACCGCGATGATCACGCAATCATCGGGATCAGCGCCCAATTCGGCGCGTAAACTACGGCGCGCATCAGCATCGGGATGAAATTGCGCTGGGTCGCGCCCATTCAAAATGGCCGTTGCATGCGGGTGAATACCAAGCCTGCGCGCATCTTCTGCCTCTTCCGCGCTGACGGTCAGATAGACATGCGTGATGCGCCCGGCGGCGCGTTCCAATTGTAGTGCCAAGGCACGCCGCCACCAGGGGCCTGGCTGATTGAACAGAAAACCATGGCAGGTATAGGCAATGCGCGGCACGCCGGCTGCCCGCGCCGCCGCGCGCCCAATCAGGCCACTGATCGGCATATGCGCATGCACCAGATCGCAACGCTCGCGCTTCAGGAAATCACGCACGGCCTGATAGGCGCGCCACTGCGCCAGCGGGTTCATGCTGCGCGCCATGGGCATGGCTTCAATGCGAAACCCCTCAGCGCGGGGAATTTCAAGCAAGGGGCCTTCGGCGCAAAGCCCGACAACCTCATGCCCACGCGCGCGGGCGCCGCGCATCAACGGCAGAATGAAATGCCGCATGGCGAAATCCACATTCGCGATAAAGCAGATTTTCATGGGGCGCGTTGCGCGCTCACGCGCTTGGGATGGGGGCGGCGCCGGGCAGGCTCACGCGCGTGATCGCCCATTGCAGCGAAACCTCATTTTCTTCGGCATAGAGCACGATTTGCAGGCTGCGCCGCGCCTCACCACCCAGATAGATGCTGTCTTCCAAAGCAACACGCGCGCCCTTGGCGCGCAGCTTCCAGCCGGCACCGGAAGCGAGCCGCAGCAGCACCGCACTTTCATCCTGCAAGAGATTGGCAGTCACCGCAGGGTGCAGATGAAACCGCGCAACGAAAATCGGCACTGGCGCATCGGGCGGCAATTCCAGCACATCCTCACCGCGCAAATCATCGCCGGATTCCGCGAGGTAAAGCCGCCGGCGATGCACCGCGCCAAAGGGGCCGCGCCAGCCATCATGGCTTGCTTCCAGCCATTGCGCGCCGGTTGCTTCCTGGCGTTCCACTTCAATGGTCTCGGGCTTGCGGCCAAGGCCCTCGGGGCGGAGCTCACTTGAATTAGTGTCGGACAGCACAAGCGTTGAATGCGCGGCGGTGGCGCGCAGCGCATCGCGCCAGCCTTCCTCACCGGCTAGGGCCGCGCCGCAATTCACAATCAGCCGATCACGCCCGACCGACATTTCAAAGGAAAGCGTGCCGGCATGGGCAAAGCGATCCGCGCCACTTGGCAGGCCACCAAGCCCGGTGGCGCCCGCGCGCCCGCGTGGCGGCGGCCCGGCATCCATGATGATCACGCTGCGCCCGGCTTGCAGGCGCTGAAAGCCGGTCTCCGGCAATTCCAGCGCGCCCCGCCCGCGCGCCTGGCCTTGCGTCAGCACCAGATCAAGCAGCGCCGAGTTTTCTTCGCGTGCGCCATTGAAGAGCGCCAAGCCGCCATCACCATGTCGGAACAGGCGAAGCGCAGGCGCCGCGCGGTCGAGTGCAGCCAGCAAATGTGGCGGTGCTTCCACCCCAACACCATGCAACAGATTGCGGATTTCAATCAGGTCTTGCAGCGCGGCGAGTTGCTGCGCGGGTGAGCGTTCCACATGCCCGCCATCGGGCAGGAATTGGCGTTCGATCTCGGCAGGCAGGAAGCGAATGGCGCGTTGCAGATAAGCGTCTTCTTCCAGCGCAACGGCCGCGGCAAGCGCGCCCTTCAGCGCCACCAGCGCGCCGCGATGATCTTCTTCCGCCGGCAGCGCGCCGACCAGATCGCGCGCATCCTGCGCGAGCCGCTGCATCACCTGGCGGCGGAAGACATCCTCGGCGGTCGCAGCGAAGAAATCCCAATGGCCGAGCCAGGCGGAAATGCGCGCGCCGACAACCTCTGCCGCATCGGCGATATCTTCTTCCCAACCGCTTTGCAGCCAATCGGCTGTGAGCGCACGGGCGCGGAGCCGCGCGGCATCGGTTCCCAAGGCGCGCAAATCGCGCATCCAGGCAAAACCATGGGCAGAGGCGCGCCAGGTGGGGGAGGCACCCTTGCCGCCCCAGGGCTCGCCGCCTTCGGCGAGCAGGCGCATGGGGCGGATGGTGCCGGCGAAATCGGCTTCTCCGCGCAGCAACCGCGCGCCGCGCGCGGCATCACCGGGCCAAAGATCACGGAAGGGGCGGGCAGGGGCATCGGGCACCCGCACGGGGCGCAGCCGCGCGAGTTTCTGGCGGGCGCCGCGCAGCAGATTGATCATGCCGCGCCCCCGCGCAATGCTTTGATGGCGGCGGCGTAATCCGGCGCACCGAATACGGCGGTTCCCGCCACCAGCACATCCGCGCCAGCATTCACGCAAAGCGGCGCAGTTTTGGCCGTGACACCGCCATCCACCTGCAAGCGGATACCGCGGCCCGAGGCTTCAATCAGCCGGCGCAGCTTTTCGATTTTCGGCAATTGGCTTTCCAGGAAGCTCTGCCCGCCAAAGCCTGGATTGACCGACATGACCAGGATGAGATCGCAAAGGTCCATCACATGTTCGATGGCCGCGATGGGTGTCGCCGGGTTCAGCACCACGCCGGCCTTCTTGCCCAACCCGCGAATGGTTTGCAGCGACCGATGCAAATGCGCGCCCGCTTCGGGGTGGAGCGAAATCAAATCCGCCCCGGCATCCGCGAAAGCCTGCAAATAGGCGTCAACCGGGGCGATCATCAGATGCACATCAAAGGGGATGGTGGTGTGGCGGCGGAGCGCCTTGATCAGCCCCGGCCCGAAGGAGATATTCGGGACGAAATGCCCATCCATGATATCCAAATGCAGCCAATCGGCGCCTGCTGCGGTCACGGCACGCACTTCTTCGCCGAGTTTGGCGAAATCGGCGGCGAGAAGCGACGGGGTGATGAGCGGCTGGGGGTGCACGATTCCCGTTGTAACCTTGCGTTCCTGTGGGGACAACCTTGTGTGAGCGGCTATACCTTCCTTAACAGGGCGCGCACGACCTCGGCATGGCCCTGATGGCGCGGGCCTTCATCCAAAAACACGGTGCCTTCAAGTAATTCCAACACCTCAAGCCCGGCGAAGCATTCCTCGACAATGGCGCGACTCCAGAGCAAGTCGCGCAGCTTCGGCCCACCGCTGCGGCGGCCTTCCTGCGCCGGCGTGAAGCATTCCAGCACCAGCAGGCCGCCGGGGGCGAGTGCGGCCATGGCGCCTGCCGTGGCCTTCGCGCGATCTTCCGGCGGCAGATGCAGATAAATCCAGGCAATCAGGTCAAAACCGGCGCTCGGCCAATCCCAGGCGGCGGCATCCGCCGTGATGGTGTTCAGCGCCACGCCGCGCTGCCGGGCGAGTGAGGCTGCCTTGGCCAGGCCCACGCCCGACCAATCAAGCGAGGTTACCGCCAAACCTTGGCCGGCCAGCCAGACGCCGTTCCGCCCTTCGCCATCGCCAACCGCCAGCGCGCGCATGGCGGGGCGCAGGCGATGCGCCTGCGATTGCAAATAAAGGTTCGGCGCCTCGCCAAACTCAAAGCCGCCATTCTGGTAGCGTTCATCCCAGGCCAGGCTTGTGCTCATGATGTTCCTCGCGGGGTGGGGCGCCAATCGGGCGGCGCCATTTCAAAGCCGGCGAAATCAAAGGCCGGGCTGACGGTGCAGCCCACCAGACTCCAGCGGCCGAGCGAGACCGCGCTTTGCCACCAGCCCTGCGGCACCAGCGCAAAGGGGCGCTGATGGCGCGAAAGATCGGGGCCGAGATGCAGCGCCTCCGCATCATGGCCATCGGGGGAAAGGCTCAGCGCCAGCGGCCCGCCCGCATACCAATGCCAGGCTTCAGCGGCATCCACGCGATGCCAATGGCTGAATTCATTGGCGGCGAGCAGGAAATAGATCGCGGTGCCGGCGCCACGCCCGCCACCTGCCGGCGCATCGCGCCAGATTTCGCGGTAATGGCCGCCCTCCGGATGGGGGGCCAAACCAAGCGCGGCAATGACCTGCGCGGCGGTGACACCCAGATCGCGCAGGTCAATCATGCCTCAGCCAACCGGGACGGTTTCAGCGAGCGGTGCGAGTTTGGAGACCTCGGCAAACCAAGCCGCCAGCTTCGGGCAGGAATCGCGCCAGGGTTCAGCGGCAAAGCGGAAATCGAGGTAGCCAAGCGCACAGGCAATGCTGATGGCGCCGATATCGCCAAGCCCGCGCGGTGGGTCTTTCTCCAGCACGGCCAAAGCGCGTTCGACGGCGGCCTTCTGGCGTGCGTCAAACGCCTTGCGGCCATCATCCTGCGGCTGGCCCATTTGCAGGCGCCGCGCCACGGCCGCATCCAGAATACCATCGGCGGTGGCTTGCCGGATCATGGCTTTGAGGCGCGGCGCGCTGCCGGTCGGCGGGAAAAGCGGCGCGGCGGCGCCGATGGTGTCCAGATATTCGCAAATCACCGGGCTGTCATAAATCGCCGTGCCGTCTTTCGTGACCAAAGCGGGCACTTTGGACAGCGGGTTATCCGCCAGCAGATCGGCGGGCGATTGATGGGGATTGGTCGAGACCTTCTCCAAAAGCCCGCCAATACCGCGGGCGATGGCGCAGACCATGACTTTCCGCACATAGGGGCTGGCTGGGGAGTAATGCAGTTTCATTGGGCGTTTCCTTCTGTAGATTTAACGAAAACCATCCTTGCCAGCACGGATGCGTGCAAGTGTTGCGATATCCGGCGCGCGCATGAAAGGATTGGCGGCGCGTTCGGAAGCGATGGTGCTTGGCAGCGTCGGCTTGCCGGCGGCGCGCTGCGCATGGGCTTCCGCGATGCGCGCCTTCAGCGCGGCATTATCGGGTTCCACCGTAATCGCGAAGCGCGCATTGCTTTCGGTATATTCATGACCGCAGCACACCAGCGTTTCACCGGGCAGGGCAGCAAGCGTGGCGAGTGAGGCGAACATCTGTTCTGCCGTGCCTTCCAGCAGGCGCCCGCAGCCGAGCGAAAACAGCGTGTCGCCACATAACAAAATATGCGAATCGGCGATGTGGAAGGCGATATGGCCGCGCGTGTGGCCATCACTCGCCAACACTGCCGCCGTGCTGCCCAGCACATCCACCGTATCGCCGGGCGAGACCGCCTGATCGAGCGGCGGCAGGCGATGCTTATCTGCCGCTGCGCCAATAACCTTGGCGCCATAACGCGCGACCAGCCCTGGCACGCCGGCCACGTGATCGCCGTGGTGATGCGTCAGCAGGATCAAATCAAGCTTGCCGCCCATGGAATCGATCACCGCGGCCACGGGCGCTTCCTCGGCCGGGTCGCAGACCGCAAGGCGGCCATCGGCGGCGCGGAGCAGCCAGGCGTAGTTATCGGAAAGGCAGGGGATCGGGGTTGCGGTCAGTGCCATGGGGGTACCTTGTCAGGGGGCCATCCCATGCGGCCCCGGAAGCGCCTATATCTACCCGTATGCGCGAGGAAATCCATGGCCTGGCCGAGTTCTACGCCGCCCCTGCGGGCGGGCTGACCGCGCGCCTGCTGCGCCGGCGCTTGGCAAGGCTGTGGCCGCGCCTCGCCGGGCTGGATGTGCTGGGGATTGGCCATGCGGAGCCCTATTTGCCCTTGTGGCGAGAAGAAGCAACGCGCTGCATTGCGCTTGCCCCCGCGCAGCTTGGCCCTTCGCGCTTTGCGCCGGGCGGTGTTTCATCCGCCGTGCTGGCGGAAGAAGACGCGCTGCCTTTCCCGGATTTGAGCTTTGATCGCATCCTGCTGGTGCATGGGCTGGAAGCGGCTGAGAATGCCGGGCGCTTGCTGCGGGAATGCTGGCGCGTGCTGCGCGATGATGGGCGCTTGCTGGTGGTCGCCCCCAATCGGCGCGGCATTTGGGCGCAGTTTGACCATACGCCTTTCGGCCATGGCCGACCTTATTCGCGAACCCAGATCACAAGGCTATTGCAGGCGCAGATGTTTCGCGTGGAACGCCGCGATGCCGCGCTTTACGTGCCGCCCTTCACGCCACTGATGCGCGCTGGCACTGCCTGGGAAAAAGCCGGCCGCGCCATTTGCCCCGCGCGCTGGGCCGGGCTTTGTCTGATCGAAGCCGAAAAGGATATCTTCGCCGCCATGCCCGCCGGGGCGGTGCGGCTGCGCCGACGCGTGCTGCTGCGCGCCTGATTGGCCTTTTGCGGCGCTTGGTCCATGCTCGCGTTATGGCCCAGGGAGAAACGCCATGAATCAAGACCCCCGTTGGCAGCAAAGCCTGCGCTATCCGGACCCATCCATTGTTGCGCTGGATGCCAGCTTCAAGAAATACCATCTGGCGCTTTCGGCCGTTGAGCGGCTGTATCATGGCACGCGCTGGGGTGAGGGGCCGGTCTGGCTTGGCGATGCGCGCTGCCTGTTGTGGTCCGATATTCCAAACAACCGCGTGCTGAAATGGGATGAGGAAACAGGTGCCGTCAGCCCTTGGCGCAAGCCCGCCAATAACGCCAATGGCCATACACGGGACCGGCAGGGCCGCGTGATTGCCTGCGAGCATTTCGGCCGCCGCGTGGTGCGCTTTGAATATGATGGCGCGATTACGGTGCTGGCCGATAGCTACAAGGGCAAGCGGCTGAACAGCCCGAATGATGTTGTCGTGAAATCCGATGGGTCCATCTGGTTCACCGACCCGCCCTTTGGCCTGATGGCGAATTATGAAGGCGAACGCGCCACACCTGAATTGCCGCATACCAATGTCTATCGCATTGATGGCCAAAGCGGCGAAATCACGCTGGTGGCCGATGATGTGAACCATCCGAATGGCCTGGCCTTCAGCCCGGATGAGAAGATTTTGTACGTCATCGAAAGCCGCGCCGATCCGCGCAATATCCTCGCCTATGATGTGGCGGCGAATGGCAAAAGCTTGCGCAAGCGCCGCGTTTTTGTGGCGTGTCAGCCGGGCGAAACGCCGGATGGCTTCCGCGTGGATGTGGATGGTAATCTCTGGTGCGGTTGGGGCATGACGGCCGAGTTCGATGGCGTGCGTGTCTATAACAATGCCGGCGCGCCCATTGGCCATATCCATTTGCCGGAACGCTGCGCCAATCTCTGCTTCGGCGGGCGCTATCGCAACCGGCTATTCATGGCTGCCGCGCAATCCTTGTATGCGCTTTATGTGAATACGGAAGGCGTCAAGGGCGGCTGAGCCTGTCGCGCGGCACTTCAATGGTCATGGCGAGCAGCCGGAAGGAGTGGCTCTTGCCATGGCCATCAAGATTGAGACTGCCATTCACGCCGCCTTCCAGCACATCATCAATCACGAAATTGAAGGCGTGCAGCAGCGGCAGATCGTAACGCGTGCAGCCGGTGGCGCCGCGATGGCGAAATAGCGCCAGCACCCTCTCCGCCGTGACCTGTTCGGCGAGCAGATCATAATGCGCCGGATCATAGGGCATGAGCGATAGGTTGACGCGATTGCCCTTATCGCCTGCGCGGCTATGGGCGATGTCATGCAGCGTGATGGTGGTGGTATCGCTCATCAATTCCACTCCCGCGCTGGTAGCACGCGCGTTTCGGTCGGCACCTGGTCGCGCGGGACCAGGAAACTGCGCGTCAGGATGCGTGGTGTGACGCGCCAACGCGCGCCGGAGGTGCCGGCGGTGCCGCAGCACAGCAAAGCGAGCGCTTCACGCGATGCCTGATCCGCATCATCGCGCGTGGTGGCCTCAACCGCTAGGCGAATGCGGATATCTTGCGGTGCTGGCCCGTCATAGCCACGCCACAGCGCGCCATCATCCGAATCATGCACGGAAGCAACACCAATCAGATCAGCCCGTGCGCGGCGCGCAAGGCCGCGGCGCTTGACGCGTTCGAGCAATACATCCGCGGTCGCCTTGGCGCGTGCGAGTGCATTGGGGCCGGCGACGCTGATTTCGCCCTCACCAAGCCATGAGCCCTCATAACAGGCAGTGACCTTCAGCAAATCCGGGCGCGGGTTGCCGCGCAGGCCATCCACGGCCACGCGATCCTTGCCCGCCATGTTCAGATGCGCGCCAGTGATATCCAGCGTTACATCGGGCGTGATGTAGCGCGCGGGATCATGTACCTCATACAAAAGCTGTTCCTTGACGGTGCGCAGATCAACAATGCCGCCGGTGTCTTCCGGCTTGGTGATCAGCAGCGACAAATCGCGCCCAACTTCCGCGATGGGAAAGCCGATGTTGGCGGGGTCTGGAATATCCTTGAAGCCCGGGTCCCAAAACACGCCGCCCGTCACCTGGCTGCCGCATTCCAATAAATGCCCCGTCGCGGCGCCGACCGCGAGCGCCTGCCAATCATCCTCGGCCCAGCCGAAATGATGCATGAGCGGCGCGATGGCGAGTGCGGGGTCCGAGGTGCGCCCTGCCACCACGATTTGCGCGCCGGCGGCAAGAGCCTCAGCGAGGGGCGCCGCACCGATATAGGCATTGGCGGAAACGAGCTTCCAGGAAGACATATCAAGCCCGGTATCGGCTTCATGCACGGCCATGCTGTCCAGATTGATGCTGGCGGAAACATCATCGCCGGTGACAAGCCCGATGCGAAGTTCCGGCAGGCCAAGCCGTTTCGCCAACCGCGCAATGGCACGCGCGGCAGCGAGCGGATTGGCTGCACCGAAATTGCCGAGGATCGGGATGCCCGCGCGCGCCGCATCCGCGAGGATTGGCTCCAGCAACCGTTCCAGCATGGGTTCATAACCCGCTTCGGGATCGCGTCGGCGTTCAAGCTGCGCCAGCGCCACGGTGCGTTCGCCAAGGCATTCAAAGAACATCGCCGCCGGCAGGCCGCGCTTGATCAGGCTACGCATCACAGGAATGGGCGCATCCACACGGTCACCGGAAAAACCGGCGCCATTGCCGACGAGAAACAGATCACTCACGCCATGCACTCCTTGATCGCGGCGCCGAGTATGGCCGCGTCGCTATCGTCAAAGGCAATCGGGTTGATGGCAAGCAGGCCCTGGCCGATGCGCCCGGCATCGAGGTGAATGGCGGGACGATGGGCGCGCAGCCGCGCATCTGCGGCGTGCGCGGCGGTAGCATCGGGCAAGTGCCATTCCAGAATGGGCAGGCCAGACTTGGCGCCATCAGGGATAAGACGCAACGCTTCCGGGTGCCCTGCCGCCGCCAGCACCGCTTCCAGCCGCGCCTGCCAGCGGGCGCTACGCTGTGATGGATTATCCGTCACAAAACGGCGTAAGGCCATGATCAGGCCAATGATTTCTTCCTTGCCGATCTTGCAGGAACGCCCAATGCCGTGATGCGGCAGGCCGCGCATTTGCGCGAGGGGCGCGAATTCCGGCGGCGCGATGAAATCCGCTTCCGGCATGTCAAGATCAAGCATCTGTGCGAGGGCCGAGGCAACCAGATCGCGCCGCCCGGCGAGAATGCCGGAAGATTGCGGCCCGCCCAAAGCCTTGCCGCCGGAAAAACACACCAGATCAGCGCCCTCGGCAATGAAGCGCTTCAGGTTTTCTGCCGGTGGCAATTGCGCCGCCGCATCCACCAATACGGGGATATGCCGGTCACGCGCCACACGCACCACATCGGGCAAGGGTGGCTCACTATTCGCACCAGCGAGGTAATAGATCGCCGCCGTGCGATCCGTGATGGCATCAGCGATTTCCCAAGGCGCAGCATCGCGCACGCCGGGGCCGGAAACGCGGTCGGGAATGCCGATTTCAATGATGCGCCCGCCCGCGACCCGCAAGGCACGATCATACATATTGCGCTGGCTGCGGATGGTGATGAATTCATCCGGCATGCCGCGTGTATCGGGCAGGCGGTTCATCGCACCCGGATCAAGCCGTGCCATGCAGGCGGCGGCGCCCAGCAATACAGCGGCGGAAGCGCCAGAGGTGACAATGCCGGCTTCCGCGCCGGTGGCCTTGGCGATGTCTCGGCTGGCAGCGGCTTGCAAATGATGCATTTCAACCGTGGCACGCGCGGCTTCCGCCATGGCGGCCAGCACCTCGGGCGCCATCAGCCCGCCGGAAAGCCGCGTATTGGTGCCATAGGCATTGATGATGCGCGGCACGCCAAGATCATCGTAAATCATGCGGGTTGTTCCGAAAGGGTGCGGCGGAGCGCATCACGCCAAAGCGCATAACGACTATCCGCTTCGGCACGATTCATTTGTGGCGTGAAACGGCGTTCCAGGCGCCAATGCGTTGCCCCCGCCGCACCTGGCGGCGCGCAAAGCCCGGCCTGCATGCCGGCAAGATAGGCCGCACCGAGTGCGGTGGTTTCCAGCACCGTCGGTCGATCCACCGGCGCGCCCAATTGGTCAGACAGGAATTGCATGGTCCAATCGGAAGCGACCATGCCGCCATCAACACGCAGCACGGTCTCACGCGCGCCCTGCCAATCCGCATGCATGGCTTCGATCAGATCGCGCGTTTGAAACGCGACACTTTCAAGGGCAGCGCGGCATAATTCGGCGCGCCCGGCACCGCGGGTCAGGCCAAAAATCGCGGCCTGCGCCTTGGCATCCCAATGCGGCGCGCCAAGCCCGGCAAAGGCCGGCACCAGCACCACGCGCTGCGCGGGATCAGCCTGTGCTGCCAGAACGCCCGCTTCCTTCGCATGCCTGATGATGCCCAAACCATCGCGCAGCCATTGCACCGCGGCACCGGCGACAAAAATGGCACCTTCGAGTGCGTAATGCCGCTTGCCCTGCAATTGGTAGGCGATGGTCGTCAGCAGCCGATTACGCGACGCAACGGGCGCCTCACCGGTATTGAGCAGCGCGAAACACCCCGTGCCATAGGTGGATTTCACCATGCCAGGTGCGAAGCAGCCCTGGCCGATGGTCGCCGCCTGCTGATCACCCGCCATGCCGCGAATGGGAATGGCGGCACCCAATAACGCTGGTTCCGTTGCGCCGAAATCGCCGGCGCAATCGCGCACTTCCGGCAGGATGGCTTCCGGGATGCGAAACAGCCGCAGCAAATCCGCATCCCAAACGCCGCGGCGGATATCGAACAACATGGTGCGCGCGGCGTTGGTGGCATCGGTCGCATGCACGCGCCCGCCCGTGAGGCGCCAGAGCAAAAAGCAATCCACCGTGCCGAAAGCGAGCGCACCGCGTTCCGCCGCCGCCCGTGCGCCTGGGATATTGTCCAACATCCAGGCGAGCTTGGTGGCCGAGAAATAGGGATCAGCCAGCAGACCGGTGCGTTCCGTCAGCAGCGCTTCATGCCCCTCGGCGCGAAGCCTCGCGCAGGCATCCGCCGTGCGGCGATCCTGCCAGACAATGGCGCGATGCAGGCAGCGCCCCGTGGTGCGATCCCAAAGCAGCGTGGTTTCGCGTTGATTGGTGATGCCGATGCCGGCCACATCACCGGCAACTCCGCTCGCCCTCTCAAGGGCCTGACGCAAGGTAGTGATAGCGCCCTGCCAGATATCCTCGGGCTCATGTTCCACCCAGCCAGGGGCGGGGAAATGCTGCGGCAATTCCATCTGCGCGGTCGCGCGCGGCGCCAGATCCGCCCCGAAGGCGATGGTGCGCGTAGAGGTCGTGCCCTGATCGAGCGCAAGCAGCAAAGGGGTCTTCATGCCGTGGCCTTTCCTTCCCGCGTATAGCATAATGCGGGAAAGGAGATTGCGCGATGGCCATTCAGCTTTACGAACTCTGCGGTGCCGATCCGGCGCGGCGCTTCAGCCCCTATTGCTGGCGGAGCCATTTGGCGCTGGCGCATAAGGGCCTGGCCTTTGAGACGATTCCCTGGCGCTTCACCGAAAAAGCCGCGATTGGCGCGCATGGGTCGCAGAAGGTGCCGGTGATGCTGGATAATGGCCGCGCGATCATCGATTCCTGGGTGATTGCGGAATATCTGGAAGATACCTATCCGGAACGGCCTTCGCTGTTTGGCGGTGCCGGCGGGCGGGCCTTGGCGCGCTTCATCAATGCCTG
>JBIKWX010000052.1:0-16397 GCA_044356095.1 Roseomonas sp. | reverse complement strand
TCGGTCACAGCGGGATGCGTACCGCCGCGCCCGTAACAGGCGGGGCCGGGATCAGCGCCGGCACTTTCGGGGCCAACCTGAATGCGCCCCATGCTATCCACCTGCGCGATGGAACCGCCTCCCGCGCCGATTTCCACCATCTCAATCACGGGGATGCGCAGCGGCAGGCCAGAGCCCTTCTTGAAGCGCCCAACCCGCGCCACTTCGAAAGTGCGTGACGCCTGCGGGCGGAAATCATCAATCAGGCAGACCTTGGCGGTGGTGCCGCCCATATCGAAGGACAGCACCTTATCAAAGCCACGCTGCCGCGCGACAAAGGCCGAGAAGATCGCGCCGCCCGCCGGGCCGCTTTCCACCAGGCGGATGGGGAAACGCGCCGCCGTATCAATGGTGGTAAGGCCACCGCCCGACAGCATCAGATAAAGCGGGCAGGCCAGCCCCGCTTCGCGCAAGCCCAATTCCAATTGCTTCAAATAGCGCGCCATCAAGGGCTGCACATAGGCATTGGCGACAGTTGTTGAAAAACGCTCCCATTCGCGCATTTCCGGCGAGACTTCGGAAGAAAGCGAAACCGGCAATTCCGGCCAGGCTTCCCGCACAATCTCGGCCGCGCGGCGTTCATGGGTTGGATTCACAAAGCCATGGATGAACCCAATCGCGAGGCTTTCAATCCCCTCAGCGCGCAGAAAGGGGATATGCGCGCGCAGCGCAGCCTCATCCAGTGCCAGCAGCACCTTGCCGGTATTGTCCAGGCGTTCCGGCACCGGCAGGCGCCAACGGCGCGGCACCAGCGGTTTGGGCAATTCGATGTTCAGATCATACTGATCGTAACGCGCTTCATTCGCGAGTGCGAGGACATCACGAAAACCTTCCGTCGTGATCAGCGCGGTCTTGGCCCCCTTGCGTTCAATCACCGCATTGGTGGCAAGCGTGGTGCCATGGATCACCAACGCCAGATCGGCGGGCTTCATGGCGGCCTTGGCCAACACCTGCTGCACACCTTCCAGCACGCCTTTCTCGGGCGCGGCAGGCGTGGTCAGGACCTTGGCGGTCCAGCGTTGGCCATCCCTTTCAATGGCCAAGTCTGTGAAGGTGCCGCCGATATCAACGGCGAGGCGAGCAGTCATTGGAGCTCCTTAATCAATGAAAGACGAGCAATTGATCACTATCGACTCAAACCGGTAGCCGAACACCGCGCAACCCCGCTTCGCTGATGAGCCGGGCCAGGAGACCATCGCTCAGCGCCGCAGCGACAAAGCTATTGATGGCGGGCATGGCCTGCTCTGCCTCAGCCTTCGGCACTGCAATGGACATCAGCACTAGATTGAAGCGGCCTTCCAGCACGCGTGCCCCGGGCAGCTTTTCTACAATGCCATGACACAGATGCGTGTTATCGCCATAGGCATCGGCGCGCCCCTCGGACAAGGCTGCGCGCGCCGCCTCCAGACCGCCGGGCACGCGAACCAAAGTTGCCGCACGCAAGTTACGCGTAAGCACACCATCGGGTGCCGACCCCTCTGCCACCGCAACGCGTATGCCTGGGCGGTCGACTTCCTCAGCGTGGCGCAGCGCGCTGCTGGGACCGACAACATAACCGTTGTCTACCTCAAGAAAGGGTACACTGAACGCAAGGTGTTCACCTCGCGCCGGATCGCGCGCCGCTAGGCCCACATCCCAGGCGCCCTGGCCCACACTCCCGTTATAGCGGGCTGGATTGTCGTAACTGACTAGCTCCAAGGGTCGCCCGAGGCGCCTGGCTAGCGCCTGGGCAAGGCCGACAGTCACGCCACCGGGCGTACCATCTGGACCGCGCGTGACCAGCACCGGATTGGACAAAATGATCGCCGCGCGAAGGGGCTTGGTTGGCGTTTCAGCTAGGGCAGGCATTGCAAGCGCTCCAAGCAGAAGGGTGCGACGCCCGCTCACGTGTACCCCATTGCGAAACGTTGGATTACAGCGCAAGCGGCCGCAAAATCTTCCATGCGCATAGCTTCCTTCGGATTATGACTGCCATTCTGATTGCGAACGAAAAGCATCGCTGCCGGCACGCCCGCTTCGGCAAAGGCCGCCGCATCATGCCCGGCGCCCGATGCCATATGCCGATAGCGAATCCCAAGCGCCTGTGCCGCGCTTTCAAGCCCTGCCCGCACACCCTGATCCATCGGCGCAGAGAGGCTGCCGGTTTCCGGCCCAAGATCAAACCGCACACCACGGCGCGCCTCTATTTCCGCAATGATCCGGCCCATGGCAGCGAAAAGCAGATCGCGTGAGGCTGGCTCAACGCTTCGAATATCAAGCTGAAAACGTGCCTCGCCGGCGATTTTCGTGAAGCCCGCTTCTTCCGTGGTCGCCATGGTGCAGAAGGTGCAGACCATGGCGTGGCCCAGCGCTTCCAGCCGGCACCATTCCTCATCCAGGCGATGCACAAGCTCCGCCAGCGCAACCGCCGCATCGCGCCGATAGCGCCGCGCCGTCGCACCCGAATGATTATATTCACCCAGCACACGCGCAGCGCGCAGTCGGCGCGATCCGGGGATGCCGGTCACGATACCAATGGGCAGCCCTTCGGAATCAAGGCTCGGCCCCTGTTCGATATGTACTTCCAGGAAGGCCGCAGTGTTGTCGGGGCCAAGCAGATGTTCACCGCGCGCCACCGCATCGGGATCGAAACCTTCCTCGCGCATATGCTCAGCCAGCGTCCGGCCGCTATCGGTGCGCTTCACTTGAAGGATTTCAGGTGCCAGCAAACCAAGCGCGGCCTTGCTGCCCGGATAGGATGTTGGGAACCATTGCCCGGCTTCTTCAGCGCGAATGGCCATCACCGTCATGTCGCGGGCGGGCTGAAACCCCGCGCGCTTCATGCCGGCCACTGCCGCAAGCCCCGCCAGAACGCCGGCGGCACCATCAAAATTGCCGCCCTCACGCACAGAATCCAAATGGCTGCCCATGATGATCCGCTTCGCGGCGCGATCTGTCCCGGGCAGGGTCATATACAGATTGCCCGCGACATCATTGCGGCATTCCAGGCCAAGTTCTTCGGCGGCATCTCGCACCAATTGATGCGCAATACGCTCTCCGCGCCCATAGGCTTCGCGCGTGACACCTTCGCCATCGCGTGTGGCGTCCTGCAGCGCGTCAAACAACCGCGCCGCGAGCGCCATGTCAGGTGTAAGATTGGGCAGCATGCGCGGACTTACAGCATGCTCCGCACGCGCCCGCCATCCACGCGGATCATGGAAGCGGTGATATAGGCGCCGGTCTCACCCGCCAAAAACGCGCCCATCGGCCCATATTCCGCCGGCATGCCAATGCGGCCAGCAGGGATTTCCTTGGCGGTCTGGGCCAGGATTTCATCCTCCGACACGCCCGTTTGCTTGGCGCGAATGGCGGTATTGGTAGTGATGCGATCGGTCAGGATGCTACCCGGCGCCAGCACATTCATGGTGACACCATCGGCGGCCACTTCCGCGGCCAGCGTCTTCAGCCAGCCCCAGATCGAAGCACGCAGCGTATTGGAAAGTGCCAGAGTCGGAATCGGGTGCTGCATGCCCGTGCTGCCCACCACAATCACGCGGCCCCATTTTTGCGCACGCATCGCCGGCATCAGGCGATTGGTGATACGGATGGGGGAAAGCACGATATTCTGGAACCACTTGACCAGATCTTCTTCCTTCATCTGGGAAGCGGTGCAGACCGGCGGCCCGCCATGGTTCAGCACCAGGATATCCACGCCCCCCATGGCGGCGACTGCCGCATCGGCCAGCTTATCCATCTCAGCGCCTGAGGAGACATCGGCCTGAATGCCATAGGCCGCCTGGGCGCCGAGCGCCTTCAATTCCGCCGCCACCTTATCCAGGCTTGCCTGTTCGCGCCCGCTGACGGTCACAATGGCCCCCTCGGCCGCGATGGAATCCGCGATGGACCGCCCAAGCCCCTTGGAACCGCCCATGACCAAGGCCCGCTTGCCCTTCAACCCCAAATCCATGACCCGTCTCTCCACGAAAGAATGATGCCCCGACCCTGCCCCCTCACCCGCCCTCTGGCAAGACGGGCCAAGCCGGGCCATGGTGCGGCCCGATCAGACCAGCGGAGCAGCATTACCCCCATGGCCAAGCCAGTCATTCTCGTCACCCGGAAATTGCCCGAGGCCATTGAGGCACGGCTCACCGAGGTTTTCGACGCCAGGCTGAACCCCGAAGACGCGTTATGGGGCCGCGATGGCGCGGAAATCGCCGCCCGCGCCAAGGCCTGCGGGGCGGCTGGTATCCTAACCGCCGCCGGGGACGCGATGAACGCCGCCGCCATCAATGCCCTGCCGGAAAGCGTGAAGGTGATCGCGACCTTCAGCGTCGGCTTTGACCATATCGCGATTGATGCGGCGCGCGCGCGCGGCATTGCCGTGACCAATACGCCCGAAGTGCTTTCCTTCGCGACCGCAGAATGCGCCTTCACCCTGATGCTGATGGCCGCCCGCCGCGCCGGCGAGGGCGAACGCATGGTCCGCGCCGGGCTTTGGGAAGGTTGGGCGCCCACACAGCTCATGGGTGTGACGCTGCAAGGCAAGAAGCTCGGCGTTTTGGGCTATGGCCGCATTGGCCGCGAATTGGCCGCCATGGCGCGCGGCATGCAAATGGAAATCCATTACCGCGACATGCAGCGCCTGCCGCCTGAGGTCGAACAAGGCGCCATTTTCCACGAAACCGATGCCGGCTTTCTGGCGACGATTGACGTGCTTTCCATGCATGTGCCGGGCGGGGATGGCACACGCAAATGGCTCAATCCTGAACGGCTCGCGCAGATGAAAAAGGGTGCCATTGTCATCAATTCCGGCCGCGGGCCTTCGGTGGATGATGAAGCGCTGATCGCAGCCCTCAAATCCGGCCATATCCGCGCCGCCGGGCTTGATGTTTATGATGGCGAACCGCGCGTGCATCCCGGCTATATGGCGCTTGAGAATGTGGCGCTGCTGCCGCATCTCGGTTCCGCCACCATCGAAACGCGCCATGCCATGGGCATGCGCTGCATTGAAAATCTCGCCGCCGTGCTGATCCAGGGCATTTCGCCCCCGCATCGCGTCGTTTGATCTTTCGCTCTCAACACCAAGGAAACACGAGATGAATTTCGATTTCGCGAAAATCCCCTTTGAACAGGCCTATAAGCTTGTGGTGTCCACTGTGGTGCCACGCCCGGTCGCTTGGGTGGTGACGAAGGATAAGGATGGCGTGGTGAATGCCGCGCCCTATTCCTTCTTCAATGCCTTTTCCGACAATCCCGTGGTGGTGGGCTTTGGCTGCGGGCCGCGTGCGCCGGGCGCGCTGAAGGATACCGTCGCCAATATCGAAGCGACGGGGCAATTCGTGGTGAATATGGTCTCGGCTGATCTGGCCGAGAAAATGAACATCACCGCAGTGGATTTCCCGCCGGGCGTCAGCGAAATCACCGAAGCGGGGCTTTCCACAGCACCTTCCACCAAGGTCGCCGTGCCGCGCATTGCCGAAAGCCCGGTTGCGCTGGAATGCGAGATTTTCCAATTCGTGCCTGCGGGCCGGCATATTATTGTACTCGGCAAGGTGGTTGGGATGTATGTGCAGGATGATTGCGTGATGGACCCGGCCAAGTATTACATTGATACGCCCAAGCTTGGCCTGGTTGGCCGTATGCATGGGCGCGGCTGGTATGCGCGCACCACGGACCGCATCGAAATCCCGCGTATTGATCTGGATGAATGGGAAGCCCGCAAGAAGAAGGGCTGAGGTGATGCGGGCGCTTCGGTGCTGTGTTTGGCTGGTGTTGGTGGCGCTGATTCTGACCGGCACCAATGCCTTGGCACAGTTTCCGGATCGCCCGATCCGCTTCGTTATCCCCTTCCCGCCCGGCGGCACCAATGACATTGTCGGGCGCCTGGTGGCCGATGGCATGGCAGCGCGGCTTGGCCAGCCGGTGGTGATTGAAAACCGCGGCGGCGCTGGCGGCGCCTTGGGTGCTGAAGTGGTCGCAAAAACACCCCCCGATGGCTACACCATTTTGCTTGGCAGTTCGGGCAGCCTCACCATCAATCAATTGGTCCGGCGCAACCTGCCCTATGACCCCGCCACCGCCTTCGCCCCAATTGGCCTGATTGGCAGCGGCGCTAATGTCATTGTTGTGCATCCATCCGTGGCCGCGACAAATCTGCGCGAATTGCAGGCGGCGGCGCGGGCGTCAAAAGCGCCTTTCACCTATGGCTCCCCCGGCGTTGGCAGCACGGGCCATGCGGCGGGTGCGCTGATCAGCCAGGTGCTGGATGTTGAGATGGAACACATCCCCTATCGCGGTACGGGTCCTGCCTTGAATGATTTGATCGCCGGGCGCTTGCAGGTATTCACCAATGCGCTCGCCCCGCTGCAACCGCAGATCAGGGCCGGCACGGTGCGCGCGCTGGCGATTGCGGGGCCGCGGCGCAATGCCGCCTTGCCAGAGCTGCCAACAACGGCCGAGGCTGGCTTCCCCGAAATCCAAACAGCAACCTGGTTTGGTTTGCTCGCCACCGGCGGCACGCCGATGGATCGCGTGCAGCGCCTGCATGGCGCGCTGAACGCCACGGTGAATGAAGCCGAAACACGCCGCAAATTGGAAGAAGGCGGCATTGATGTTGAAACCAGCGAAAGCCCCGCCACCTTCGCGGCCTTTTACAGCGCAGATCAGGCGCGATGGGCCCCAGTGGTACGCCGGGCAGGAGTAAGGGTGGAATGATCTCACGTCGTCTTGCCTTGGCGCTTCCCTTTCTGCCCATGGCAGCGCAGGCGCAGGCACCCGCTTGGCCATCCCGCCCGATCAGGCTGATTGTGCCTTTCGCGCCGGGTGGCACCACCGATGTTGTCGGGCGCTTGGCCGCTGAGAAACTCGGCCCCAGGCTTGGCCAGCCCATGCTGGTGGAAAACCGCCCCGGCGCCGGCGCCACGCTGGGCGCGCAATTGGTGGCGCGCGCAGAACCCGATGGGCATACGCTGCTGGTATCTTCTTCAACTTCACACGGCGTTTCGCCCGCGATCTATCCCAATATCGGCTATGACCCGATGGCGGATTTCGCGCATCTCGCGCTGCTGTCACGCACACCGCCGGCGCTACTCGTCACGCGCAATCATCCCGCACGCAATATCCAGGAATATCTGGACATGGGCAGACGTGAGCGTGAATTGACGCTGGCGGTGGCGGCCATCGGCACTTCATCCCATTTGGCGGGTGTGCGGCTTGGTCAGGCGCTGGGGGTGGAGGTGCGTTCGGTTGTCTATCGCGGTGTTGGCCCAGCGCTGACAGATGTGATTGCCGGTGTTGTGCCTGGCATTATTGATAGCCTGCCTTCCGCCGTTGGGCATATCCGCAGCGGGTCGCTCCGCGCCTTGGCGCTGCTTGCTGAAACCCGTTCACCGCTTTTCCCCGAATTGCCCACCATGCGCGAAGCGGGGCTTGATGTGGTCTCGGCGGCTTGGTTTGGCATCTCCGCGCCCGCCGCAACACCCGCGCCCATCCTGGCGCGACTCACGCGCGAAACCCAAGCCATGCTGGCGGAACCCGATACGCGCGCGAAGCTTGAGGATTTGGGCGGCGCGCCGCCGCCATGGACGCCAGCCGAATATACCGCCTTCATCAAAAGCGAATTGGAAACACTCGGCGCGCTGGCGCGGGCTGCCGGGATCAAGCCGCAATAGAGCGCTGCCGCACCCGCTTGCGCTCGCACGCCAATGCGTCAGGATAGCGAGAGGGTGAGGAAACGCATCATGATCAATCGCCGCGCACTTGGCTTGGCAGCGCTGCCATTTCTGATCCGGCCGGCTGTGGCGCAAACCTGGCCGGTTCGGCCCATTCGGCTGGTGGTGCCCTGGCCGCCTGGCCAGGCGACCGATCAGGTTGGTCGCCTGATGGCACAACGACTTTCGGAAAGGCTGGGCCAGCCCATCGTGCCGGAAAACCGCGCTGGCGCGGGCGGCAGCATCGGGACGGATATCGTCGCCAAGGCGACACCAGATGGTTATACGCTGCTCGCTGCCTCCATCGGGCCGATCAGCCTGGGGCCGCTGATCCATCGAACGCCCTATGATGTCAGCCGCGATTTGGCGCCGGTCGCGCGGTTTTCGGGCTCGCCCTATATCCTGGTGGCGCGGGCGGATTTTCCGCCCCCCGATGCGCGCGCCCTGCTGGCCTTGCTGCGCGCCGATCCCGGCAAATACACCTATGCCTCTTCCGGCGCGGCAGGATCGCAGCATGTGCTGACCGCATTGTTCCTCGCGCGCGCGAATGTGGAGGCGCTGCATATCCCCTATCAGGGCAGCGGGCCGGCCATGGCGGCCCTGCTGGGTGGGCAGGTGCATTTCGCTATCGAAACCTTGGCGGCTTGCGGCGCGCTGCTTCGAGACGGCAAGTTGAAGGCCTATGGGTCCACCGCCGGGCGGCGCAGTCGCTTGGCCCCCGATATCCCGCCGCTTGCCGAAGCCGCCGATATCCCTGGCTATGATTACACCGGCTGGATCGGCCTGATGGCACCCGCCGCCACACCGTCCGCCATCATCGCGCAAATCGCCGCCGCCGTGGAACAAATCGCCGCACAGCCTGACACGCATGAGCGTCTGACGAATATCGGAACCGAGGCCTTCTTCGCCGGCCCGGATGCTTTCCGACAGGTTTTGGCGGAGTATCGCGCAAATTTCGAAGCTGTCATTCGTCAGCTTGGCATTCGCGCAGAATAAGACAGGATAGGAGAGAGACCCATGACCAAGACAGTCGGCTATATGCTGGCCGAAAGCCTCGCGGCCCATGACATTGACATCATTTATTGCGTGCCGGGGGAAAGCTATCTTGGCCTCACTGATGCGCTAAGCGAATTTCCTGGCATCAGGCTGGTGGTCTGCCGGCATGAAGGTGGGGCGGGCTTCATGGCGGCGGCCGATGGGCGCATGCGCAATGGCCGCGCTGGTGTCGTGCTGGTGTCGCGCGGGCCGGGGGCGACCAATGCAATGATCTCGCTTCATACCGCCTATCATGACGCAACGCCGATGGTGATCCTGATCGGCCATGTGGAACGCAAGGATGTGGGCCGGCTTGCGTTGCAGGAACAGAATTATTCGCGGCTTTTGTCCGATGTGACCAAGGGCGTCTTTGAAGTCATTGAACCGATCCAGGCGAGCGAGACAATTGCGCGCGCCTTCCATTTGGCGGAATCCGGCACGCCGGGTCCTGTTGCCGTGATCCTGCCCGAGGATATTTTTGACGCCCCCGCCGAAGGCCCCGTGGTGAAGCCACGCGCCATGCCCTTGGCTGGCCCACGTGCTGAGGATTTGGATCAGCTTGCGGAAATGCTCGCCAATGCCGAACGCCCGCTGGTGCTGGTGGGGGGTGCGCTTGCGACCCATGGCGAAAACGCTGCCGCCGAATTGAACCGGCTGGCGGAAGCCTGGACACTGCCGATCAGCCCAACCCATCGTCGCCCGCATTTGTTTGACGCCGAGCATCCGAATTACGGCGGCTATATGGGCATTCGCGTGCCCAAGCCGCTGATCGAGGAAATGAAAAAGGCCGATCTGATGATCTGCCTTGGCGAACGCATGTCGGATTCGATCAGCCAATCCTATAGCTTCCCCGCCGCGCCCGAACCGCAGCTCACCATGGTGCAGGTCTGGCCGGATGCGAATGAAATCGGCCGCGTCTGGCGCGTGGATTTGCCGATTGCGGCTGATCCGCTCGCGGTCATTCGTGGCTTGCTCGCGCGCAATGCCCCGGAAGCGAGTGAGGCGCGCAAGCGTTGGGTGTCGGGCCTGAATGCCATTCACCGCAAGCTGCTGGCCCCCGAATGGGACAAGATGGAAGATGGCGTGAATTTCGGCGCGGTCTGCGCCGCCGCAGCGCGGCATGTGCCGCGTGATGCGGCGATCACGTCAGATGCCGGAAATTTCTCCTCCTTCCTGCATCGCTATTTCCCGTTCAAGCAAACGCAATGCTTCCTGGCTTCCGTGGTGGGTGCCATGGGGGCTGCGGTGCCGATGGCGGTGGCCGCGGCCTTGCGCCGCAAGGGAAAGCGCGCGGTCGCCTTTGTGGGTGATGGCGGGATTCTGATGACCGGCAATGAAATCGCGACCGCAGTGCGGGAAGGTGTGGCGCCGGTGATCATCCTTTCGGATAATTCCTGCTACGGCACGATTGGCATGCATCATGAAGGCCGCTACCCGGGCCGCGCCTATGATGCCGCGATCCGGCTTGCCAATCCGGATTTCGTCGCCTGGGCCAAGGCCTTTGGTGCGGCGGCGGTTTCCATTGAAACGGAAGATCAAATCGAAGGCGCCCTGACGGAGGCTTTCGCGATTACGGATCGGCCGGTGCTGGTGCATGTGAAATCATCTGCCATGCAGGCTTCCGCCTGGCGCAAAAGGACCATGCCTTTACCGGCTGCTTGAGGCCGCCATGCTCGGGCCCGCGATGCTGCTTGCGGGCCCGAGAGATGTCGCATCAAGATGGAAATTCTGTAATTTTTTGGCATGGTTTTGTTTCGAATATTATTCGATTGCGCGTCTTGTTATCCCGCGCGCAATATCTGCATGCTTTATGGGCAGATTTTCCCTAGCCCGCGTTAAATGCTCGAAAAACATTCTCCCGTAAACTTAGCCTCGCAACATAGTGATGGCGTTCGTCCACCATCATCAGTGCAACCTACTTGCGAAGGGAAAATTTCGGATGATGAAAAAACTCATGGCGCTGGGTTTCGCGCTTGGCTTGGTATCCACCCCGGCCCTTGCCCAGGTTGAATTGGGCAATGGCTTTTCGGTCACTGGCTCCGCCGTTGGGCAAAGCGACTATATGTTCCGCAACATCAGCCAGACGCGCAATCGCCCCGCCGCGCAGGGCAGCCTGGAACTGTCCCATGAAAGCGGCTTTTACGTCGGTGGCTTCGTCAGCAATGTCGCTTTCGTCGGCACCGATGCGCGCCAGGAAGTGGATGGGCTGGCAGGCTTCCGCTTTGAACTGAGCGGCCTCAAGGTTGATATCGGCGGCGTCTATTACTCCTACCCCGGCTATACCGCCGGCACCGGCCAATATGATCTCGCCTTTGCCGAAGGTGTGATGAAGCTTTCCTATGAAATTGATTCCGTGACGCTGCTCGGCACCGCGGCCTATTCACCGGATTTCTTCGGGAGTTCCGGCACGGGCGTTTGGCTTGAAGGCGGTTTTGATTGGAAGACGCCGGTGTTTGATGTGACGCTGTCGGGCCGGCTTGGTCATCAGTGGATCGAACGCAATAACCGCTTTGGTGCGCCGGATTACCTGGCCTATGGCATCTTCCTGCAGCGCGACATTGCCGCAGGCTTTTCGGTCAGCGTTGGCTATTACGGCACCGATATCAGCCAGAAGGAATGCCTTGATCTGAAAATCTGTGACAATCGCTTCATGGCAGGCCTGACCTGGAAATTCTGAAGCGCCCAAAAGAACCCGCCCTGATCTTCGACCTGGGCGGGTTTTTTATGTCGCGCACCCGTCACTCCGCCGCGATACGGCTTGGGTCAAGCACCACTTGCGGAATGTCATAGCTGCGCAAATCGCGATAAAGCCGCGGCAGATCGCCTTCAAACAGGCCGCGCGTCACCCCCGCGGCCAGGCGCGGTGCGGCCATGGTCATGGCATTGATGGAAGACCCCGCCGGGCCGAACGACATGGTGGTGCCAATGCCGAACAAATGGATATCGCTAATCCAGGGTGTCTCACCTTCCCGCTTTTCCACAAAGGCATAATCCGGCGCCAGATAGGGGAATTCGCCAAGGCGTTCATTCGCTTCTTCGGGCGGCGGTGTGTAACGATCCGCCCATAGCGCAATGTTGTTCGCGCAATCGCCAAGTGCCGGGATCAGCGCCGGGTCCATGCGCACACCCGTGCCGCAAATCGCGTAATCCGCCTGAAAGGCACCGCGCGCTGTCGCCAATTCCACGCGCCCATCCGCGACACCCGCCCCGGTCCAGGGCCGCCCAACATGCATGGTAAAATTGGGAAAAGCATTGACCCGCGCATAGGTATCCGCCGGGAAACCTTCGCGCAGACCCAGAATGTAGGACATGAAGCGCCAGCGCCATTCATCGGGCATTTCGAAGATATGGCGCATGAAGCCCGCAAAGGTCAGCCAACGATAGGGCTGGATGATCATGGGATCGGCGCGGCGGCAGAAAAGATGCACCTCGGCCGCCCCGGCCTCCAGCGCCATGGCCGCATTGTCAAAGGCGGAAGCCCCCGCGCCCAGCACCGCCACCACGCTTCCCTTCAACGCCGCGAAGTCAATCGCATCCGCGCTATGCGCGCGCATCCCCGCCGGCAAGGCACGCAGGAAATCGGGCATCCACCATTCGCCAACGCCTTCCTGCCCGTTCGCCAGCACGACCTTACGCGCCATATACGGCCCGGCCGAGCTTTCCACCCGCAGACAGGGCAGCCCATCATCCGTGCGTGCAGGGGAAATGCGCCCCGCATCCACCCCGTTTTGCACCGGCAAGGCGAGCACGCGGCGCAGCCAATTCAAATAATCCTGCCAGGCTTCGCGCGGGATCATGCGCATGGCCGCGAAATGCGCCGCGCCGAATTGCGCCTCATGCCAGGCCTGATAGGTCAGTGAGGGTATGCCCAAATCCGGCCCGTTCTGATCCTTCCAGGATCGCAGGGTCGGCATGCGGGCATAGGTGACCCAGGGACCTTCCTTGCCCTCCGGCGCGCGATCCAGCAGCAGGATATTGCTCACCTTGTCGCGCTTCAGCGCATGCGCCACCGCCAGGCCGCATTGCCCCGCACCGATGATCAGGCAATCCAGCACCGGCGCCCCGCCGCTGGTTTTCGCCTCAAGCCAGGCGGCGCGCGGATGGGCCACCATTTCCAGATCGCGGCTGATATCGGCTTCAAGCTCGGTCAGGTTGCGCGGGGCCGGCATGCGGTAAGGCTCCTTTCGTTCAAGGGCAAGCATCCAGGATTTCGCCGCAGGATGCAAAACCACGGCCAAGCCCCATGTGAAGCCCCTACGGGGCCATGTTTTCGCCCCATCTCGGCTGTTAACAGCCTTGTCGTGAACCACTTTTGAGGCACTGCCTTTGTCCCAGGACCCGCCCGCGCTTTCGATCGTCGTGCCCGCCTACAATGAGCAGGAAGTGCTGCCCCAATTCCATGCGCGGTTGGTAGCGGCGCTGGCCGGCATCGGCCTTTCCTGGGAAGTGGTCTATGTGAATGATGGGTCGAAGGATGGCACACTTGCCGTCATGCTCGGCCTTCAGGCGCAGGATCAGCGTGCCTCGGTGCTCAATCTCAGCCGCAATTTCGGCAAGGAGATTGCGCTGACCGCCGGGCTGGATCACGCCCGCGGCACTGAAGCGGTGGTGGTGATAGACGCCGATCTGCAAGACCCGCCGGAGGTGATCCCGGATTTGATCGCCGCCTGGCGCCAGGGCTTTGATATCGCCTATGCGCAGCGCAATACGCGCGCTGGAGAAACCTGGCTGAAAAAGGCGACCGCAGCAGCGTTCTATCGGCTGATGCAGCGCATCAGCGGCAAGGTGCATCTGCCCCCCGATACTGGCGATTTCCGGCTGATGAGCCGCCGCGCCTTGGATGCGCTTCTGAAACTCCGCGAACAGCATCGCTTCATGAAGGGGCTGTTTGCCTGGATCGGCTTTCCCGCCATTGCCGTGCGCTATGATCGCGCGCCGCGTGCTGCCGGCACCACCAAGTGGAATTACTGGAAGCTTTGGAATTTCTCGCTGGAGGGCATCACTTCCTTCACCGTCGCGCCACTGAAAATCGCGACCTATATCGGGCTGATCACGGCGATTGGCGCCTTGCTGTATCTGGCGCAGTTGATCTTCCGCACCATTTTCTTCGGCAATCCTGTCGCCGGCTATCCAAGCCTGCTGGCCGTGACGCTTTTCCTGGGAGGCGTGCAGATGATGATGCTTGGCATCATTGGCGAATATCTCGGGCGCATCTTCAATGAAACCAAGGGGCGGCCGCTTTACCTGGTGGAACGCTATCTGCCGGGCGATAAGGCGTGACGCGAAAGCCCTTGCATGTTTGGGCCGGGGCCGCGGCTTCGGTACTGATCGGCTGGGCGGTCATCGCCTATGCTTTTGGGCTGCATATCCTGCCGCCCTGGAATACCGGCTGGATGTTGAGCGGCATGATCGGCCCCGACCCGGTGCAATATTGGCTGGGCTGGAGCTTCTTTCGCCGCGCGCCCTGGTCCTGGCCGCCGGGCCTCAACCCGCTTTGGGGGCTGGAGGTGAGTTCCTCCATCTATTACGCGGATGCGATCCCGCTGCTGGCGTTTTTCTTCAAGGCGATCAGCCCGGTGATCCAGGTTTCGCAATATTGGGGGCTTTGGATTTATGGCTGCGCTGCGCTGCAAGCTTTCATGGCGTGGCGCATCATTGGCCTGGCGACGGATGACCCCTTGGCGCGGGTCGCGGGTGCGGCCTTGTTCGTGCTGCAACCGACCATGCTCGCGCGCATGGGTGGGCATTTCGCGCTTTCGGCGCATTTCCTGCTGCTGATGGGCTTGTGGCTTTGCCTGACGCAAACAGCAAAATCGCGCTGGCTGGCCTGGGCCGCCTTGCTGGTCGCGACCGCGCTGATCCATGCCTATCTGCTGCCGATGGTGGCCGCGCTTTGGACGGCGGATCTGCTGGCGCGCTGGCTGGATGGCGCCAGGCGCAGCGGGCTTTTTACTGAAGCCATCATCATCTTTGCCATGGTGGGTGCGGCACTTTGGGCCGGCGGCATGTTCATGCTGGGCGGTGGCTTTGGCGGGTCCTGGGGCGGTTATGGGCAGATGCAAATGGATTTGCTGGCACCGCTTGACCCCGCGCCATGGGGCGCCTTTTTGCCGGATTTGCCAGGGCCAAATCACCTCGAAGTCGGCCATTCCTATGCCGGGCTTGGCGCGCTTTTGCTGGTGCTGCTTGGGCTGATTGGCTGGGCGGTGAGGCCAGCCAAACCGGAAAGGCGCTTCTGGCCGCTGATCCTGGTGCTGCTGGCCATGGCGCTATTTGCCATCTCGCCCAATGTCTCGGTCGCCGGCAGGAGCTTCACGGTTTTTGAGCTGCCGCCATGGATTCTCCGCTACGCGGATGCCTTGCGCGCCTCCGAACGCTTCATCTGGCCGATAGGCTATGCGGCGCTGATCACCTCAGTCTTTCTGCTGATCCGCTGGCTTGGCGGGCGGCTTGCCGGCTTTGTTCTGGCGGGGCTGGTGCTGATCCAGGTGCTGGATATGCGCCCCGGCTTTGCCCGGCTGCATCACTTCTTCCCGCCCACCGCCGCCACCGTGCCCTTGCGCCTTTCCGATCCCTTTTGGGCGGAGGCCGCGCGGCATTACACCCGCATCCGCATCATCCCATCCGGCAATCAGGCGCCCTGGTGGGAGGAGATCGCGGTCTATGCCGCCACCATGGGGCTGGAGACCGATGCGGTGTACCTGGCACGACTCGACCCGAAGCGCGTCGCGGCGCTGAATGCCAAGCTGGCGCAGCAATTGGCCGAGGGCGAATTTGAACCGCAAACCCTTTATGTTTTGGCCGATGAGGGCGCACTTGCCCTGGCTGGCGCCAGCCATCAGCCGGGCCGCGACCTGATTGGCGGCTTTAACGGGCTTTGGGTGCTGGCGCCGGGTTGGCACGCCCGCAAGTAAAATATCGCCTTGCCAATAACTTACGCCGCCTTTTTCACGCCCGCGCCGAACCCGATGCCAAGCGCCGCAAATTACACCGCGCTTGCCACAATCTGGCCGCAACCACGGCCCAAATCCGCCCCCGTTGAGGGCTCTAACCCTTCACCAATACCGGGAATCCGGTACCCCCCGTGAGAGGCCTCACCGCCTCTTTCTTTCAGGTTCGAAGGCTGAGGACACCATGTCCAGCGTACCCGTACAGACCATCCAGCAGCCCGCGGCGCAGGCCATTGGCCTGGAGCGTGACCGCAAGTCGTTCTTCCCCATCGCCAAGCGCGCCTTGGATATCATCGGCGCTGGCCTTGGGCTGGTGTTGCTTTCCCCCTTCTTTCTGGTGGTGGCGCTGCTCGTGCGCGCCGATGGTGGGCCAGCCTTTTTCGCGCATCAGCGCGTGGGGCGCGGCGGCAAGCTGTTCGGCTGCCTGAAGTTCCGTTCCATGGTGATTGATTCGCAAGCACGCCTGGAAGCGCTGCTCGCGAATGATCCGGCGGCGCGCGCTGAATGGGAAGCCACCCGCAAGCTGAAGAACGACCCGCGCATTACGCGCATCGGGCGCTTCCTGCGTTCCACCAGCCTTGATGAATTGCCGCAGCTGATCAACGTGCTGCGCGGTGAAATGAGCCTGGTTGGCCCCCGCCCCGTGCAGGAAGCGGAGATTGATCGCTATTACGGCGCTTCTGCC
>JBIKWX010000269.1:0-4887 GCA_044356095.1 Roseomonas sp. | reverse complement strand
GCCGGCCCCATGCCCTGGCCCACTTCCCGATACCATTGGCCGCGCCCGCTTGCGGGATCAATGCCGGCCAATTGCCACAAGCGAAGCTCCGCCGCATGGGTGCCGCTGCGATCACCTCGGCTGATGAAGGGCGCGCGGGCGGCGGCAATGCGGCGCAGCGCTTCCGCCGTATCACCAAGCACAGCGATGCGCGCGGGATCGGCCGCAGGGCCGGTGATCACGAAATCATTGAACATCACATGCCGCCGCGGCCCGCCGAAGCCTTCAGCGACAAAGCGTTCTTCCGCCGCGCGATCATGCACAAAAACAACATCCGCATCGCCGCGCCGCCCGACATCCAAGGCTTGCCCAGTGCCGAGTGCAACCACACGCACGGCAATGCCGGCCTCGCGCTTGAAGATTGGCAGGATATGGCCAAAGAGCCCGGATTGTTCCGTGCTGGTGGTGGAAGCGACCGTAATGCTGCGCTCCTGCGCCAGGGCCGGCAGCGCAAAAGCTGCGATCAGCACAGGCAAAACGCCGCGTCGGAAAATGCCCATCATGTTTCGTCTCCTTGCTTCAAAGGCTTCACCACACCAATTCGCCACGCAAAAAGGCGCGCGCGGTCGCTGAAGCGGGCTCTTGGAAAAATGCCTCAGCCGGCGCCTGTTCCAGCACGCTGCCGCGATGCAAAAAGAGGATATCGCCCGCCAGCCGCCGCGCCTGCGCCAGGTCATGCGTTGTCATGACAATCTTGGTGCCGCGCGCTGCGAGTTTCAGCACAATCTCCTCCACTGCGCGCGTCGCAGCAGGATCAAGGCTGGCAGAAGGTTCATCCAGAAACAGCAATTCCGGCTGCAAGGCCGCAGCGCGCGCCAAGGCAAGGCGTTGCTGCTGGCCGACCGAAAGCTTACGCGCCGCGTCATCCGCACGATCCGCAAGCCCGACCAAAGCCAAGGCTTCCCTGGCGCGCGTCATACGTTCCTCGCTCGCCACACCGGCAAGCGTCAGCGGGTAAAGCGTATTGGCCAGCACGGACCGGCGCAGCAGCACCGGGCGCTGAAACACCATCGCCTGCCGCCGCGCGGCATAGTCGGATGGCATTGCCCAGAAAACCCGCCCGGCCGAGGGCTCCAGCAAGCCATGCAGCAGGCGCAGCAACACGCTTTTGCCGGCACCATTGGCACCAATCAGCAGCGTCGGTGCGCCTGCGGTTATCGTCAGCGAGATATCGCGCAGAATTTCGACACCACCGGCGGAAAAACCCAAGCCTTCGGTGCATAGCGGCAGGATGGAATCAGGGGCGCGCATGTCAGCCCGCCCAGCGCGCGGCAATGCCGCGCACGCCTTGCGCCAGCGCATTCACGCCAAGCACAATCGCCATCAGCACCACCCCAAGCGCGAGCGCCAGCGGCAAATCGCCCTTGCTGGTTTCAAGCGCAATCGCGGTGGTCATCACGCGGGTGAAGCCTTCGATATTGCCACCCACCACCATCACCGCGCCCACTTCCGCTGCCGCGCGGCCAAACCCTGCCAGCAGCACCGTCAGCAGCATGAAGCGCCCATCCCACAATAATGTCGGCACTGCGCGCCACGGCCCCGCCCCGAAGGACCGGAGCTGCTCCGCATATTCTTCCCACATGCCTTCCAGCACTTGGCGCGTCAGCGCCGCCAGGATGGGCGTGATCAGCACCGCCTGCGCGATGATCATGGCTGAGGGTGTGAACAGCAGCCCGAAAGACCCCAAAGGCCCAGACCGCGACAACAAAAGATAGATCAGCAGCCCCGCCACCACCGGCGGCAACCCCATGAGCGCATTGATCAGCGTGATCACGCTGCCCCGCCCTGGAAACCGCGCCACCGCCAAAAGTGCCCCCATCGGCAGGCCGATCAACGCCGCCAGCACCAGGGCCAAGAGGCTCACGCGCAAGGAGAGCGTCACAATGGCCAGCACCGCCGGATCCAGGGACAGGATCAGGCCAAGGGCTGTTCTGAATGCGCTGGCGAGATCCCCCACCCGATCCTCCCGGTATCCGACCTAGATGCGGATGGCTGCAACCTGGGTCAATTACGCGCCTGGCTTGACTGTTTGCTATTTTTTGCCGAATTTCGCCAGTAAATGCCTGATGTGCTGACCCTTAAGGAGGCCGCGCGCTTCCTCCGCCTTTCCGAACGCTCGCTCTATGAGCTTGCGCGTGCGCAAAAGCTCCCGGCAGCGCAGCTTGGCGGGAAATGGCTTTTCCCGCGTCGGCAGCTGGAACGTTGGCTCGCCGCCCAGGCCGATGCCGGCGCCGCGCAGCGCCTCGACCCGCCGCCTATCCTGGCCGGCAGCCATGACCCTTTGCTCGATTGGGCGGCGCGGCAATCCGGCTGCGGGCTCGCCCTGCGTGGTGGGGGTAGTCTGGATGGGCTGATCGCCCTCGCCGCCAATGAGGCCTTGGTCGCCGCAAGCCATTTGCTCGACCCCGACAGCAATAGTTTCAATGAGCCCGCAGCGCGGGAGTTTCTGGCCGGGCGCGGCTTTGTCGGCATTACTTGGGCCTGGCGAGAACAAGGCCTGATCCTGCCGCCGGGCAATCCCGCCGCGCTGACGGGCATCACAGACCTGGCGCGGCCTGGCTTGCGCATTGCCGGGCGCCAGCCGCGCGCGGGCAGTCATGTCTTGCTCACGCATTTGCTCTCGGAAGCCGGCCTGCGGCTTGATCAGATCGGCTTCCTGCCCAACCCCGCCCTTTCGGAAGATGAGGTCGCGGCGAGTGTCGCGGAGGGCCGCGCCGATGCGGGTTTTGGCATTCGTGCCGAAGCGGCAGCGCGCAGCCTGACCTTCCTGCCGCTGTTTCGTGAGCGTTTCGATCTGGTGATGGATCGCCGCCATTTCTTCAGCGATCCCGTGCAGAAATTACTGGCCTTCACGCGGGGCGAGGTTTTCGCCACACGCGCCGCGCGGCTTGGCGGCTATGATCTTGCCGCGCTTGGTGCCGTTGCCTTCAATGCCTGACTTGACGCTTATTCCAGCGTAATCCCGGCATAGCCAGCCGCCGCCATATCATTCGCCCAGGCGCGATAGGCCGGCGCGCTGCCGGTATAGCGCGCCACAATGCGTTTTTGCTTGCCCGCGACATTCAGATTGACGCCGGTCATCCAGGAATCGACCTCCATGGAAAGCAGGCCCTTGGCCAATTCCATGACGTGCTCCATCCATTTTTCCATCGCTGCTTCGGTCGCTTCCACGCGCGTAATGCCCTTGGCTTGCGCGTAGGCGAGCAAATCGCTCACCCATTCCACATTGAATTCGATGGAACGCGGAATATTGCCAAGCGCGGTATGCGGCCCAAGCAGCATGAACATATTCGGCATGCCCCTTTGCAACATGCCAACCAGCGATGTCGCGCCATCCTGCCAGATTTCCTTCAGCGTCACGCCGCCGGCACCCTGGAATTCGATCCGGTCAAAGGCACCGCGTAAAGCATCAAAGCCAGTGGCATAAACAATGATATCGAATTCATATTCGGCATCGCTGGTCTTGATGCCGGTTGGCGTGATGCGTTCGATCGGGGTTGCCTTGCTGTCCACCAGAATCACATTCGGCTGATTGTAGCATTCGAAATAGAAGGTTTCCAAAGGCACGCGCCTGGTGCCGAAGCCATGATTCTTCGGAATCAACATCTCCGCCACTTTCGGGTCCTTCACGCGCTTGCGGATTTTGTTCGCGACAAAGCGTGAGACTTCATCATTCGCCGCGCGATTGGTCAGCAAATCCTTGAAATTGCCGACCCAAATCCCGAAGCCCTTTTCGGAATAGAGCTTTTCCAGAAACGCCTCCCGTTCCTCGGCCGAGACATCAAAGGTATTGCGCGGATCAGGCGTGTGCAGGAAGCAGGAAAAGGTTTCCTGGCAGCGCTTGAAAATCTCATCATAACGGGTGCGGATTTCGGCCATTTCCTCGGCGCTGATCTTGCCATTATGCAGGGGCGCGCACCAATTGGGCGTGCGCTGAAACACAACAAGCTGCTTCGCGGTTTTCGCCACTTCCTGAATGGTCTGCACGCCCGATGCGCCGGTGCCAATCACCGCTACACGCTTGCCCGTGAAATCCACCTTTTCCTTGGGCCACATTCCCGTATGGAAGGATTGGCCCTTGAAATCCGCAATCCCCGGAAATTGCGGCATGGTGGGCGCGGAAAGTGCGCCAATCGCGGTGATCAGGAAGCGGCTTTTATGCGCAGTCCCATCTTCCAATTCCACCGTCCAATGGCGCGCAGCCTCATCCCAGCGCGCCGCCTTCACGCGGGCAGAGAATTGGATATCGCGGCGCAAATCATATTTGTCGGCAACCAGGTTCAGATAGCGTTCGGTTTCCGGCTGCGGCGCGAAATGCTCAGTCCAATGCCATTCCTTGAGCAAATCCTTGTCGAAGGAATAGCCATAGGAATAGCTTTCCGAATCGAAGCGACAGCCGGGATAGCGGTTCCAATACCAAGTGCCGCCCACACCCGTGCCGGCTTCAAACACCCGTGCCTTCATGCCCAATTGGCGGAGCCGGATCAGCTGATAAAGCCCAGACATGCCCGCGCCAATGACAATGGCGTCGTAATCGAGCCCCTTGTCGCTGCCCTTTGCCCGTGTTGCTTCCATCACTGCGCTCATGATTGATGTCCTACCTTTTTCCGGGCCGAGCTGACCCATCCCCAGCCATAATTACGCAAATAAGCACAAAACCAAACAGGCGTAAGCCTGCCCCAGGGGGCGCGCCGTGATTTGATCAGGATCAGATTTCGCGCGATGCGGCGCCCGCGCCGCGCAAAACACTCCTACAGTTCACGCCGCCAACCGCGCCCGCGCATCCGCCCGCAGCATATCCGCGCCCTTTTCGGCAATCATGATTGTCGGCGCATTGGTATTGGTGGA
>JBIKWX010000268.1:0-4889 GCA_044356095.1 Roseomonas sp. | reverse complement strand
CGCGCCAAAGAAAATCAGGTTGCGGCCATGCTGGGCGCGCATCCTTTCATTCTCGCCCTTCGCAATGCCGAGCAACGCATAAAGATCCCAACCCACCTTGCGGCGGCGGCCGTGATAGGGCTCAAAAAACTTGCGCGGGTAGTATTGGTATTCGGATTCCGGGGTGATGCCGCTTGCGTGTTCCGCCATCAGCGCATCACACAAGCGCTGCAGTGGCGGGCCGGTCAGCGCATGGACCTTCCAGGGCTGGATATTGCTGCCCGAAGGGGCGCGCGCCGCGACATTCAGCAGATGTTCAACATCGGCCTGCGGCACAGGCTTCGGCAAAAAGGCGCGGATGGAACGGCGAGAGGTGATCGCCGCTTCCACCGCCTGCTGCGCGGCAGCGTCCGGCATCAAGCGTGCCTGGTGTCAATGAATTCCACTGGCCGGCCCTTTGGTGCGCCCTGCACTTCATCATCGCGCATGGCGATATGCCCGCGCACCACCGTCATCACCGGCCAGCCGCTGCAACGATGCCCGGCAAAGGGTGTCCAGCCGCAGGGCGAGACAATCCAGCTATCTTCGATGGTGCGCGTTTTTTTCATATCAACAACGGTCACATCGCCATCCAGGCCAACCGCAAGCCGCCCCTTGGTCTTGGCGCCATAAACCCGCGCGGGGCCGGCGCACATCAAATCCGCAAGGCGCGGCAGGGAAAGCCGCCCGGCGCTGACATGATCCAACATCAGCGGCACAATGGTCTGAATACCCGTGAGCCCCGCCGCGGTATCGGGCCAGGGGCGTTCCTTCGCCGCGCGGGAATGCGGCGCATGATCCGATCCCACGCAATCCACCGTGCCATCGGCCACCGCCTTCCAGGCCGCTTCCAAATGCCGCGCATCGCGAATGGGCGGGTTCATCACCGCATAACCCCCCAGGCGGCCATAGGCTTCATCGGTTTGCGTCAGATGGTTCAGCAAGACTTCGCAGCTTGCGACATCTCGGAAATCCGCGAGATAGGCCAATTCCTCGGCAGTTGAGACATGCAGGATATGCGCGCGCCGACCGGTCTTGCGCGCCAGCGCCATCAGCCGGCGTGTGCCGAGCATCGCCGTTTCCACATCGCGCCATTCCTGATGCTTGATATGCGGCATGCCTGGCGTGAACATCGGCTTGCGTGCTTGCAGCCGATATTCATCTTCCGAATGATAGCAAATGGCGCGGCGGCCAGAACGCATCACCGCTTCCAGGCTTTCATCATCCTCCACCAGCAAATCACCGGTGGAAGACCCCGCGAATATCTTGATGGCGCAAACATTGGGCTCAAGTTCAAGCGCTGCCAGTTCGGCGATATTCGTCTTGGTGCCGCCGACATAAATCCCGATATCGCACCAGGCATGGCCGCTCACGAATGCGCGCTTTGCATTCAGCCTTTCGGTATTGGTAATGGAAGGCGTGGTGTTCGGCATATCGAAAACCGCTGCAAGACCGCCGAGTACGGCCGCGCGCGTGCCGGTTTCCATGGTTTCCACCTTGGGGTCGCCGGGGTCGCGCAAATGCACATGCGGATCAATCAGGCCGGGCAGCACATGAAGCCCCTTGCACTCCACGCTTTGCGCGGCTTCAGCCTGCGTGAGGTCCCCGATGGCAGCGATGCGCCCGGCGCGGATGCCGATATCGGCGCGCACCACGCCCCAAGGCATCACACATTCTCCGCCCTTCAGGGCCAGATCGAAACGCGCCATGGCTCTTTCCTCCATACGATGATGCGCTTCATCGCACTAAGCTCGATGGGTGAAAAGATCAGAGGCCCAATTCAGGCCGCCGTGCCATCCAGCCCGTTGCCTCTTCATAAGCCTGCGCGATCCTGAACAGCATGGCTTCCCCATAATTCCGCCCGATCAATTGCAGCCCCAAAGGCAGGCCGGAAGCGCCAAAGCCGCAAGGCAGCGCCAGCGCCGGATGGCCCGTGGCGTTGAAGGGGCCGGTGATGGGGTGGGATTTGCGGAAGGGCCCTTCATCCACATCCACCACACGCGGCGCGGCGGTTGGGTTGCCCGCGCAGAGAATCGCATCACAACCGGCCAGCACTGTATCCACTTCAGCCGTGATGATCCGCCGCAGCCGCTGCGCCTGGACATATTCTCCGCCGGTGACAAAGGCGCCCATCATCAGGCGTTCGCGCGTGACGCGCCCATAATCCTGCGGGCGCGTGCGCAGCCACTCACCATGAATGGCGAAACCTTCCGCGAGTAGAATGGTCTGGATGCAGGCATCCATGCGCTGCTTGCTGGGTAGCACCACATCAACAATCTTGGCCCCCAGCGCGCGCCATTGTTCAGCCGCCGCATCCACCGCGGCCATGACTTCGGCATCCACACCCGCTTCAATATCGTAAGCACGCGCGCGCCCGATCGTGAGGCCCGCCACACCCTTGCGCAGATCGGCGCTATAATTGGGCACCGCTTCCCGCGCTGAGCCCGGATCGCCGGGATCATACCCGGCAAGCACCTGCATCGCCAAAGCGCAATCTGCGACCGTGCGCGTCAGCGGCCCCGCATGATCCAGCGTGAAGGAAAGCGGCACCACGCCGCGCCGACTGATCACGCCATAGGTGGCCTTCATCCCAACCACGCCACAAAAAGTGGCGGGCAGACGGATGGAACCGCCCGTGTCACTCCCCATGGCAAGCCCGACCATGCCAGAGGCGACGGCAACGCCCGAACCGCTGCTCGACCCGCCGGCGAAATGCGCGGTGTTCCAAGGGTTCTTCGCATTGGGAAAGGGCAGCACATCGGTGGGGCCGCCGCGGGCGAATTCATGCGTGGAAAGCTTGCCCAGCAGCACCATGCCGGCGGCTTCCAGCCTGGCGGTGGTGGCAGCGTCTTCGCGCGCCACATTGTCAATCAACAGCTTGGAATGCGCCGTGGTGCGCACCCCGGCCACATCGTAAATATCCTTGAGCGCATAGGGGATCCCATGCAAA
Source organism: Roseomonas sp. (assembly GCA_044356095.1). Taxonomy (GTDB): domain Bacteria; phylum Pseudomonadota; class Alphaproteobacteria; order Acetobacterales; family Acetobacteraceae; genus Neoroseomonas. The sequence goes on along the minus strand of JBIKWX010000268.1, from coordinate 1,921 downwards.
GGCCCACGCCTTCTGCCTGCCTTGATCTCAGCCTCGGCCAAGTGTGCCGCGCGCCGCGCGCGATCAGCCGTGATGGTGATGAAGGCATTCAGCTTCGGATCAAGTACCGCAATGCGCGCGAGCGCCGCTTCCGTCAGCGCGACCGGTGAAAGCGTGCCAGCAGCAATGCCCGCCGAGGCTTCCGCGAGGGAAGGAACATGCGCACTCATCTTGGCCCTGCCGGCTGCGTCAGCGCGAAAGCGGGTTCAGTCGCCAGCGGCATGGGTTCATTCAAAAGCTTCCGCATCTCCACCCATGCGCGAAAGCCTTCCATCATCGCGGCACGCCGTTCCGGAGGCACAACCACCCCGGCGCGCGCCAGCGCCATATCGAATTCGGTTTCGGGATCGGGTTCGGGCATGGTGGTCTCTCCCAAGACGGGCTGCGTTATTGCGAAGCGTCCCCTGACCCATGCCAAGCGTCAAGCACGAAAAAAGGGCGCCGGCTTGTGACCGGCGCCCCCTTCAAAATCCCTGGCACGCAACCTCAGGCGAGGTCGAAGCGATCCAGCATCATCACCTTGTTCCAGGCAGCCACGAAATCCTTCACGAACTTCGCCTGATTGTCGTCCTGCGCATAGACTTCCGACAAGGCGCGCAATTCGCTGTTGGAACCGAACACCAGGTCCACACGCGTCGCGGTCCATTTCACATTGCCGGTGGTGCGGTCACGGCCTTCGAAGATATCGGCTGAATCAGAGACAGCCTTCCAGACCGTGCCCATATCCAGCACATTGACGAAGAAGTCATTCGTCAATTGGCCCGGACGCTTGGTGAAAACGCCATGCTGCGCCTGGCCAACATTGGCATTCAGCGCGCGCATGCCGCCCACCAGCACGGTCATTTCCGGCGCGGTCAGCGTCAGCAGCTGCGCCTTATCCACCAGCTGTTCTTCAGCCTTCACCGTATAGGCAAGCTTGCGGTAATTGCGGAAACCATCCGCTTCCGGCTCAAGCACCGAGAAGCTATCGGCATCGGTCTGCGCGGCGGAGGCATCCGTGCGGCCCGGCGTGAAGGGCACTGTTACATCCTGGCCGGCTGTCTTCGCAGCCCACTCCACCGCAGCGCAACCACCAAGCACGATCAGGTCAGCCAGCGAGACCTGCTTGCCATCCTTCGCCGATGCGTTGAAGGCCTTTTGCACGCCTTCCAGCGCGGCCAGCACCTTCGCAAGCTGCCCCGGCTGATTGGCTTCCCAATCCTTCTGGGGTGCGAGGCGAATGCGCGCGCCATTGGCGCCACCGCGACGGTCCGAACCACGATAGGTGGAAGCGGAAGCCCAGGCAGTTGCGACCAATTCGGAAACGGAAAGACCCGTCGCCAGGATTTGCGCCTTCAGCGCCGCAACATCGGCGGCATCCACCAGTCTATGCGTCACCGCCGGCACGGGGTCCTGCCAGATCAGGTCTTCCTTCGGCACATCGGTGCCAAGGTAGCGCACCTTCGGCCCCATATCGCGATGCGTCAGCTTGAACCAGGCGCGCGCGAAGGCATCGGCGAATTGATCCGGATTGGCCAGGAAGCGGCGTGAAATCGGCCCATAAGCGGGATCGAGCTTCATCGCCATATCCGCCGTGGTCATGATCGGCGCATGGCGCTTGGTGGGGTCATGCGCATCCGGCACGGCATCAGCAAGCGCACCATTGGCAGGGATCCACTGATTGGCACCAGCCGGGCTTTTCGTCAGCACCCAATCATGGTTCATCAGGTTCTCAAAATAGTTATTGTCCCACTTGGTTGGGTTGGTGGTCCAAGCGCCTTCAATGCCGCTGGTGATGGCATCGCCACCCATGCCGGTGCCGAAGCTGTTCTTCCAGCCAAAGCCCATCTGTTCCAGAGGCGCCGCTTCCGGCTCCGGGCCCACATTGCTCGCGGGGCCGGCG
>JBIKWX010000051.1:0-16540 GCA_044356095.1 Roseomonas sp. | reverse complement strand
GATTGATGCGCTGCCTGCCAAGGGTCAGCGCGTATTGCTGCGCGCCGATTTGAACGTGCCGGTCAAGGATGGCCGCATCACGGACCGCACGCGCATCGAACGCCTGTGCCCGACCATCGCCGAATTGGCGCAGAAGGGTGCGCGCGTTGTGGTGCTGAGCCATTTTGATCGGCCCAAGGGCAAGCGCGTGCCGGAAATGTCGCTGAAGCCGATGCAGGAAGCGCTGGCCGCCGCGCTACATCGCCCGGTTGCCTGGTGTGATGATTGTGTGGGGGATGCCGCGGAAGCCGCGGTCGCGGTCCTGCCCGAAGGTGGCGTACTGCTGTTGGAAAACACCCGCTTTCATGCCGGTGAGGAAAAGAATGACCCCGCCATGGCAGCCGCGCTCGCCAAGCTCGGCGATGCTTTTGTGAATGATGCGTTCTCAGCAGCGCATCGCGCCCATGCCAGCACGGAAGGTGTCGCGCGGCTGTTGCCGGCCTATGCCGGGCGGCTGATGGAAGCAGAATTGAAGGCGCTGGATGCGGCGCTCGGCAATCCCGCGCGGCCCGTGGTTGCGATTGTGGGTGGCGCCAAGGTTTCGACCAAGCTTGAATTGCTCGGCAATCTTTGCAGCAAGGTTGATGTGCTGGTGATTGGCGGCGCCATGGCCAATACTTTCCTGGCGGCGCAAGGCCATGGCATGGGCAAATCCCTTCAGGAAGCCGAAATGCACGCCACGGCACGCCAGATCATGGAACAGGCCAAGGCCGCGAAGTGCGAAATCCTGCTGCCGGTTGATTTGGTGGTGGCCGAAGAATTCCGCGCCAATCCGCCAACCCGCACCGTCGCCGTGAATGCCGTGCCGGCGACCATGATGGCGCTGGATGTCGGGCCGGAGACTGAGGCCGCTTTGGAAGCACGGCTTCGCACCGCATCCACCTTGGTGTGGAATGGCCCGCTCGGCGCGTTTGAAACCGCGCCTTTTGATTCGGCAACGGTGGCGGCGGCGCAGACCGTGGCGGCACTGACGCAATCCGGCGCGCTGAAATCCATCGCGGGGGGCGGCGATACGGTGGCGGCTCTCCGCCATGCCGGCGTGCTGGAGCGCATGAGCTATGTCTCAACCGCCGGCGGCGCCTTCCTGGAATGGCTGGAAGGCAAGGAATTGCCGGGGGTCGCGGCACTCGGTTGAGGGAAAGATAAGGGCAGGTTGACGCTGCCCGCCAAGGTGCAAAACTCACCCTGAACCAAGGGTGGGAACAGGCCATGCGGCAAATGCATCTTGTCGGCTTCATGCAGGCGCAGAACTGCACCAATTACGCGAGCTCCTGGCGGCACCCGCTCTCACGCACGGATTTCCTCACTGCCGATTTCTATCAGGAAATCGCGCGCATCCTGGAAGCCGGCAAATTCGACCTTGGCTTTTTCGATGACCGGCTTTCGATGCCGGATCGCTACGGCAATGACCATCACCACACGGTGGAACACGGCATTCGCTGCGTGAAGCTTGATCCTATTGTGACGCTGACGATGATGGCCGCAGTCACCTCGCGCCTTGGCCTTGGTTCCACCGCGTCCACCACATACTACGAGCCCTTCCATGTCGCGCGCACCATGCAGACGCTTGATCTGATGAGTGCAGGGCGCGCGGCCTGGAATGTGGTGACGTCACTGAATGACGGCGAAGCGGCCAATATGGGCCATGATGAGATGATGGAACATGACCGGCGCTATGATCGCGCGGATGAATTCGTCGAAATCGTGCTGGGCCATTGGGATGCCTGGGATGCGGATGCGCTGATTGTGGACAAGGCCACTGGCCGTTTCGCCGATGGCAATAAGGTGCGGCGCTTGGATTATCGCGGGCAATTCCTGAAATCGCGCGGGCCTTTCACCGTGCCGCGCAGCCCGCAGGGCAGACCGGTTGTGATCCAGGCCGGCAGCAGCGGGCGCGGCAAGCGCTTTTCCGCGCGCTGGGCAGAGCTTGTCTTTGTCGCCTATCACGATGTTGCTTCTGGCGCCAAGGAATATGCCGAATTCAAGCACATGATTGCGGATGCCGGGCGCAATCCGGATCATGTGAAGGTGGCGACGCTGATTTCCCCCATCTGCGCCGCGACCAAATCCGAAGCGGAAGACAAGGCCGCGCTGATCGCAAGCCTGCCCTTGGAAATTGATGCGCTTTCCTTGCTGTCAGAAGCGCTGAATTTCGATTTCTCGACCAAAGGCATGGACGAGCCCTTCAGCGATGAGGAAATGGCCGGCATGCAAGGGCTGCAAGCCATTCGTGACCGGGTGGTGAAAAACACCGGCAAGAAGAACCCGACCGTGCGCGAATTCATCACCGGCAGCGGCCGAGGCCGCCCCAATATGAATATGGTGGGTGGCCCCAAGGAAATTGCCGATAAGATGGAAGAATGGTTCACCAAACCCGCTTGCGATGGCTTTGTGGTGGCGGCGACCTATGTGCCCGATGGCTACCGCGATTTCGTGACGCATGTGGTGCCGGAATTGCAGCGCCGCGGGCTGTTCCGCAAGGAATATGCCGGGGCGACGCTGCGGGATCATTTGGGCCTGGCGAAATCAACCATCGGCGATTGGCGGCCCGCCGCCGCGCAATAGGCGTTGATTTTTGGCCCTCGGCTGCGCCATCCTGACGCCAAGGCAGGGCATAACCTCGCCAGAACAATAGGAAGGAACCACCATGCGCGCTGCCATTTTCCGCCAGGGAAGTTTTGTGCTCGGCGATGTGCCGGACCCGCAGCTTCAGCCGGGCCAGGTGCTGGTGCGCACAAAATCCTGCGGCATTTGCGGCACGGATTTGCATGCGGCGCGCTTCACCAAGGATTTCGTCTCCCTCGCGAGCCGTACTGGCGGGCGCTGGACCATGGATACGGAACGCGATGTGGTCTTCGGCCATGAATTCGTGGGCGAGGTTGTGGCGAATGGTCCCGGCACGGAAGGCAAATTCAAGCCGGGTGATTTGGTCACCTCCATGCCGCTCACCATCGCGGGCAATACCGTGCTTGGCCTTGGCTATAACCCAGATGTGCCGGGCGGTTTCGCTGAATATATGCCGCTTGCGGAACGCATGCTGCTGCCGCTGCCGGCCGGGATGGAAGCTGATCACGCCGCACTGACCGAGCCCATGGCGGTTGGCATTCATGCGGTGGAACATTTCGGCGTCAATAATGCCGAAGTGCCCTTGGTGATCGGCTGCGGCCCGATTGGGCTTGCCACCATCGCCGCACTCAAGCTGCATGGCCATGCGCCGATCATCGCGGCGGATTTCTCGGCGGGGCGCCGCGCCTTGGCCCGGAAAATGGGCGCCGATATCGTGGTGGATCCGGTGGTCGAATCGCCCTACCAGGCTTTGGAACGCGCCATGACGCCGGATGGCTATGACGCCAGCCGCTACGCAGCACTTTTCGGCCTTGGGCCCAAGCGCCGTCCCGCCGTGTTGTTTGAATGCGTCGGCGTCCCTGGCGTGATGACCGCAATGATGGAGGGCGCACCCACTGGCGCACGCATTGTGGTGGTTGGCGTTTGCATGCAGCCCGATGAAATCGAACCCTATTTCGGTATCGTGAAGCAATTATCCCTGCAATTCGTCCTCGCCTATAACGCGCAGGAATTCGCCGCGACCCTTGGCCATATCGGTGCCGGACGCCTGGATGTGCGGCCCCTGATCACCGGGCGCATTGGCCTGGCCGAGGTCGGGCAGGCCTTCAAGGACCTCGCCAATCCCGAAACCCATGCCAAGATTTTGGTGGAACCCTGGCGTTGACCCCCCGGTTTCGGCTGTATCTGTCAGCCAAACCGGTCTAGTCTGACTGTCATGGCTTCGGAGCATAAACGGGAGGGGGCTGCCGCCGCCGCGCTTCTGGCGCGGGAAGCAAAGGCACTGAGGGGCCGGCTTTACGGGCCGGTCCTGCTCGGCCTTGCGCTTGCCTTGGCGAGTGTCGCGCAAGCACTCCTGATCGCCCGCCTGCTGGCTGCGCTTTTGGCCGGCAACACGGCCTCCTGGGCGGATTTCATCGGCGCCGGCGCCTTGGCGTTGATCATGGCAGCGCTTGGTATCGCGCAGGAACGCGCCCAGACCGCTGCCGGGGAAGAAGCCAAAGCCAGTCTCCGCGCCCGCATCTTTGCGCGATTGCTGGCGCAAGGCCCGGCAGACCAGCGCCCGGTTGGCGAGAAAAGTGCCCTCGTCGTCGAACGTGTCGAAGCGATGGAAGGTTATTTCGCGCGCTGGATGCCGGCGGCCATCGTCGCTGTTGTCGCGCCGCTCTTGATCGCCGGTTGTGCCGCGCTGTTTGATCCCGTGAGCGGCCTTATCCTGCTGGTCGCGGGGCTGATGGTGCCGGTGGCGCAGGCCGCATCGGGCATTGGCGCCGCGCAAGCCAGCCGCCGGCAATTCGCTGCCCTGCAACGGCTCTCCGGGCGCTTTCTGGACCGCATGCGCGGCCTGCCCGTGCTGGTGCTGTTCAACCAGCAACGCGCAGAAACCCAAAGGCTGGCCGCAGCCGCCGAGGAATTGCGCCAGCGCACCATGCGCGTGCTGCGCGTTGCGTTTATCTCCTCAGGCGCGATGGAATTGATCGCGGCGGCGGCACTGGCCTGTCTTGCCATTCGCCATGGGGCCGTGTTGACCGGCGCGCATCCTGATCCGGTGACGGCGTTTTTCGTGGTGCTGCTGGTGCCGGTGTTTTTCCTGCCGCTGCGGTCCTTCGCTGCGGCCTATCATGAACAGCTTGGCGCGCGCGGTGCGGCAGCGGATTTGGCGCCGCTGCTGGAGCAACCGGAAGAAACCGGGCTGTTGCTGGAAGAAGTGCCGCCGAAGGTCACCATCACCTTTCAGGATGTGCGGCTTTCCTATGATCCATCACGCCCGCCCGCCTTGGATGGGCTTTCCTTTCGCGTGTTGGCCGGTGAGACGCTGTTGCTGACCGGTGCCTCCGGTGCGGGCAAAACAAGCGCGCTGCGCATTCTGATGGGTTTCGCGCGGCCCGATGCCGGGCGCGTTGCGATCAATGGCCGCGACGCCATGCTATTGAAACCTTCCGAATTGCGCCGCCTGTCATCCTATGTCGGGCAGCGCGCGCATTTGTTCCGCGCGACATTGCGGGAGAATATTCGCCTGGCGCGACCTGATGCGGATGATGCCGCGGTGCTTGCCGCCGCAGACGCCGCGCAGGTGATGGATTTTGCGCGTGATTTGCCGCAGGGGTTGGATACGCTGATTGGCGAAGGCGGCTTCGGGCTTTCGGGCGGTCAGTCGCAGCGCGTGGCGCTCGCGCGCGCGTTTTTGCGCGACACGCCTTTGGTGCTGTTGGATGAACCCACCGCGCATCTTGATCCGGGCACCGAAGCCTCGGTCTTGGATGCTTTGCGCCGGCTTTGCGTGGGGCGCACCGCGATCATCGCAACCCATGCGAAGGCAGCGCGTTCCTATTTCGGCCAAAGGCTGGAAATTGCCGAGGGCCGGGCGCAGGGCAGCCGGCTTGCGGGGAATGATTAGGCCATGACCGCTGATCTTTTCCGCGTCCTGAGGCTGTGGCTGGAACGCTCCGGCTGGTTGGTGGCAGGGATCATCGTGACGGTGATCTCAGCACTGGCCGGCGTTGCCTTGCTGGCTTTCGCGGGCAAGCTGGTGGCGGCATCCGTGGGCGGGCCAGGAAGTGCGGCGCTGGCAGCAGCGGGCGTGCTGGCGTTGTTGTGGTTGCGGCCCTTGATTCTGCTCAGACCCATCATGCGCTATCTGGAACGGCTCGCGACGCATGAGGCGACCTTCCGCGCCTTGGCCGATATGCGCGTGTGGTTTTTCGGGCGCCTTGCTGAGCGTTTGCCAACCGGGCTTGGCTTGCGGCGCGCCGGCGATTTGCTTGGGCGGCTCGTCTCAGATGTGGAAGCGCTTGATGGGCTTTACCTGCGCGCGCTGGTGCCGGCGGCGGCTTCCATTGCGGTGGTGTTGGCGATTGCGTTGATCCTGGGCGCGGCGGACCCTTGGCTGGCGGCGCTGGTGGCGCTGCCGCTGACGGCGGCCCTGGTGCTGCCCTTGCTGCTGGCGCCCGATGCGGCGCGCGCGGCTGAGGCAACCTCTCGTGCCCAAGGCGCGCTGCGTGCCGCGACCGTTGATCCGCTGACCGGTATTGAAGACACACTGGCGGCGAATGGCGAAAAGCGTGCCTTGGCGCGAGTGGCCGAGGAAGATCGGGCGCTTTCCGGCGCGCAGCGCGCCCTGGCACGGCGTGCAGCTTGGGGCGGCGCGGCAGGCGCCTTGCTCACGCAACTAGCACTTTTGGCTGCGCTGGCCTGGACCATGTTGGCGGGCCAGCCCGGTATGGCCGCAGGCGTTTTGGCAGTATTCCTGGCGATTGCAGCGGCCGAGGCTTTGGGGCTGATGCCGCGTGCCGGGGCGGCGGTGGCAGCAGCGGCAGCCGGTGCGCGGCGCCTGTTTGAAGCGGCAGATGCGGCGGAACCCGTGCCTGATCCGGCTGCGCCAAATGCGGCACCTTCCGGCCATGCTTTGGTGTTGCGGGGTATCGTTTTTTCCTGGGCGCCGGATCGGCCGCTGGTGTTTGATGGGCTTGATCTTGATGTGCCGGAAGGCGCGCGCATTGCGTTGCTCGGGCCATCGGGCACCGGCAAATCCACGCTTGCGGCGCTGCTGCTGAAATTCGCCGCGCCGCAGCAGGGCAGCATTACGCTTGGCGGTGTTGATATCGCGACCCTGCCCGCTGCCGTGCTGCGCGATCGCATCGCCTGGCTGACGCAGGATGCGCGATTATTTGATGACAGCATCGCTGGCAATCTGCGCCTTGCCGCGCCGGATGCCGATGATGCCGCGCTGTGGCGCGCGCTGGACCGCGCACGCATTGGCGATGTGGTGCGCGCCCTGCCCGATGGGCTTGAAACCCAATGTGGCGAGGCGGGTGCTCGGTTTTCCGGTGGTCAGGCACGGCGCATTGCGCTCGCCCGCGCGCTGCTTTCGCCCGCGCCAGTGCTGATTTTGGATGAACCGGCTGCCGGGTTGGATGCCGCGACGGAACGCGCCTTCATGGAAACGCTGGATGAAGCCACAGCAGGGCGCAGCGTGATCCTGATCCTGCATCGCCTGACCGGCGTTGAACGGCCGAGCCGTATTCTGCGCCTGGTGGGCGGCAAGGCCATTGCGGCAACCGGATAGAAAAGGCCACAGGATACGGGTCCATGAATCATCAACCAAGCCTCGACCCGCGCAAATTCCGCGACCCATTCGTGACCGCGAAAGGCGAAACCCGCGCGCAAGTGGCGCTGACCGCGCTTGAGACGCTTTGGATCAATACCGGCACGCTCTGCAATATCACCTGCGCCAACTGTTATATTGAAAGCAGCCCGCGCAATGATGCGCTTGCCTATATCAGCGCGGCCGAAGTGGCGATGTTTTTGAATGAGGCCGAGGCATCTGAACTTCCCCTGCGTGAGGTCGGCTTCACGGGCGGTGAGCCCTTCATGAATCCCGATTTCCTGGCGATGCTGGAAGACACGCTGCGCCGCGGTTTTCAGGCGCTGGTGCTGACCAATGCCATGAAGCCCATGATGAACCAGGCTGCTGGCCTTCAGGCCTTGCAAGCGCAATATGGCGAGAGACTCACCATCCGCGTATCGCTCGATCATCCTGATCCCGCCATTCATGACACCGAACGCGGTGCGGGGAGTTTTGAACGCACGCTGGAAGGCTTGTGCTTTCTGGCGACGCATGGCTTCCGGCTGCATATTGCCGGGCGCGCTGCCTTTGGCGCAGGCGATCAGGCGAAGCTGCGCGCCGATTTTGCCGCGCTGTTTGCAGCCAATGGCATTCAAGTGGATGCGACCGATCCCGTGGCGCTCATGCTGTTTCCGGAAATGGATGCCAGCGCCGATGTGCCGGAAATCACCACCGCCTGTTGGGGCATTCTGGGCAAATCGCCGGATAGCCTCATGTGCGCTTCCGCGCGCATGGTGGTGAAGCGCAAGGGCGCCGCGCGCCCCGCCGTGCTGGCCTGCACGCTATTGGCCTATGATCCGCAATTCGAATTGGGGGCGAGTCTTGCCGAAGCGTCCCGCCCCGTTGCCTTGAACCATCCACATTGCGCCAAATTCTGCGTTTTGGGCGGGGCGGCCTGTTCCCGTTGATGCGCTGACAATTGACGGGGCGCGCCGGGCGCGCGACCAAAGGGAAACGCCGAATCGGAACCCCTTGTGACGCGATGCCGCCCGCATGAATGCCATGCATGATGCCCCGCGAGAGACTCTGCAACGCGTCTTCGGTTATGGCGCCTTTCGCGGTCGTCAAGAAGACGTCATTAGGCATGTGACAGCGGGTGGTTCCGGCCTGGTGCTGATGCCAACCGGCGGCGGCAAGAGCCTCTGTTTCCAGGTGCCCGCGCTCTGTCGCCCTGGGATTGGCGTTGTTGTCTCGCCCTTGATTGCGCTCATGGAAGATCAGGTGGCAGCACTCCGCCAGCAAGGTGTCGCTGCCGCCGCGCTGCATTCAGACCTGCCAGGTGATGAGGCGCGCGCGGTGCTGCGCGATTTGCACAACGGCACACTGAAGCTGCTTTATATCTCACCGGAGCGCTTGACGCTTGAAACGATGCAGGCCCGGCTGGATGGTTTGGATATCGCGCTATTCGCGGTGGATGAAGCGCATTGCGTCAGCCAATGGGGCCATCATTTCCGGCCGGAATATCGCGGTCTTGGCGTATTGGGCACCCGCTTTCCAAATGTGCCGCGCGTGGCACTGACCGCGACAGCCGATCCGCGCACGGTGGAAGATATCCGCCTGCAATTGGGCTTGCAGGAAGCGCCGGTGTTTCGCGCTTCCTTCGACCGGCCCAATATCCTGATCGAAGCCGCGCCGCGTGAGAATGAACGCGGCCAAATCCGCGCCCTGATCCGTGAAGCGGGCGGTACCGGCATTATCTATTGCGGTAGCCGCGCCAAGACCGAAAGCGCTGCCGCCTGGCTGCGGGATGATGGGCTGGAAGCAATTTCCTTTCATGCCGGCATGGAAGCCAGCGCAAAGCGAGAAGCGCATCGGCGCTTTTCACGCGGTGAACAAATGGTGATGACCGCGACCATTGCCTTTGGCATGGGGATAGACCGGCCTGATCTCCGCTGGGTCGCGCATCTCGATCTCCCGCGCTCACCTGAAAGCTGGTATCAGGAAATTGGTCGCGCCGGGCGCGATGGGCTGCCGGCGCGCGCCTTGTTGCTCTATGGCGCGGGCGATATTGCGCTGGCGCGCCACCGCATTGCCGAAAGCCCAGCGAGTGATGATCAAAAGCGTGTGGAGCGCGCGCGGCTTGAAGCCATGGTTGGGATCGCCGAAGCTGCGACCTGCCGACGCGCGCTATTGCTGCGCTGCTTTGGAGAGGAACCGGAACGCGAAGCCTGCGGCCATTGTGATATTTGCTTGCGCCCACCTCGGCTTTTCGATGGTACCATCGCTGCGCAGAAGATGATTTCCGCTGTGCTCCGCACCGGTCAGCGCTTTGGCGTCATGCATGTGGTGGATGTGCTGCGCGGGCGGCTCACGGATAAGGTCGCGCAATTCGCGCATGACAAGCTGCCGACTTTCGGTGTGGGAAAGGATCTGCCCGATACCGCCTGGCGCGGCGTCGCACGGCAATTGGTGGGCCGAGGCGCCTTGGATGTGGCAGTGGAAAACCACGGAGAGCTTGTCGCGACCGAAGCCGCGCGGCCCATTCTGCGCGGCGAGGATGTGGTGATGCTGCGCGAAGATGTTGTGCAGGCCAGCAAGAAAACGCCGGCAGCACGCAAGGCGCCGGAAGCTTCGGGTATCGATTCCGACGATCCGGTGTTTGAAGCGCTGCGCGTTTGGCGACGCGGCATTGCGCAGGCGCAATCCGTACCGGCCTATGTCGTGGCGGATGATCGCACCTTGGCCGGGCTTGCCGCGCGGCGCCCTGCAAGCACCGATGAATTGCTGGAAGTACCCGGCATGGGGCGTTCGCGCGTGGAACGCTACGGCGCCGATATTCTGCGCATTATTGGCGAAGCCACGCCTTCTCCATAACGCGGCGCGCGCGTCACCGCTGCGCCACTTCGACCAACCGCCCATCTTCCATGCGCAGCACCCTGTCATGAAACCGTGCCACGGCAGGCCGATGCGCGATGGAGAGCATGGTCAGCGCCGGCAGCGCGCGCTTCAGCCTTTCGTGCAATTCCTCCTCCGCTTCCGGATCAAGGCTTGCGGTTGCTTCATCCAGGAACAACCAATCTGGATGCAGCAGAAAGGCGCGTGCGAAGGAAAGCCTTTGCTGTTCCCCACCGGAAAGTCTTTGGCCCCAGCTATCACTATCAGCAAGGCGCGGTGCAAGATGACCAAGTCCTGCTTCGTTGAGCGCCGCCACAACATCCGCATCAGAAAAACGCGCTTCATCTTCCGGGTAGCAAACGGCGCGCTTCAGCGTGCCAAGCGGCAGATAGGGGCGCTGCGGCAAGAACAGCGCGCGCGCATCCTGCGGCAGGGAAATCGCACCGCTGCCAAAGGGCCAAATGCCGGCAATGGCGCGAAACAGCGTGGATTTGCCGGAACCTGATGGGCCATTGATCAGCACAGCCTCACCGCGGGCGACATCCATCCGCGCAGCATTCACCAGCACTCGCCCATCCGGCAGCGTAAGCGTAACATCGCGGAGCATAAGCCCTTCAGCGGTGCCCTTGCCCGCTTTCGGCCCCTCACCCGCGGCACGGGCTTTCGCCACGGCTTGGGTAAAGCCTGACAGGCGTTCCACCGTTGCGCGCCATTCCGTGAGCTTCCCGTAATTATCCACGAACCAGGAAAGCGCGCCCTGCACCTGGCCGAAGGCGCTGCTGGTTTGGATAAGGCCACCAAGCGGCAGGCGCCCCGCGAAATAGGCAGGTGCCGCCACCACAATCGGGAAGATGGACGCCACCTGCCCATAGCCCGCGGTGAAGAAGGTCAGGCGCTTGGTGGCACGCATAATCTCCCACCAATTGACCATCAGCTTGCCGAAACGCTGCGTGAGTCCGCGCTTTTCATCCGCCTCACCACCATAAAGCGCGATGCCTTCGGTGTTTTCGCGCAGCCGTACCAGCGCATAACGAAAATCCGCTTCCAGCCTTTGCTGGGAGAAATTAAGCGCAATCAAAGGCCGCCCGATCAGATGCGCAAGCCAGGTGCCAAGCAGCGCATAGATCAGCGCAACCCAGACCATATAGCCCGGAATTTCAACACCAAGGATGGTGACCGGACCGGAAAGCGACCACAGCACCAGAATGAAAGACCCAAGTGTCACAATGGAATTGAGCAGGCCAATGCCAAGCGAGAGCGTGTCTTCCACAAAAAGCCGCGCATCATCGGCAATGCGTTGATCCGGATTATCCGTATAGGGATCGGTCAAGGCCATGCGGTAATAGGCGCGATCAGACAGCCATTGCGCCAGATAGACATCCGTCAACCAACGCCGCCAGCGCATTTGCAGCGCCTGGCGCAGATAAAGCTGATAAACCGCAATCAGAATATAAAGTGCCGCGACAAGCACAAAGCCCGGCAATAACCCTTCCGCTTCCGTGCGATGCCAGGTGAAGAGCAGCGCGATGAAGCCATCCCAATCCTTGCTTTCCAGCGTATTGTAGAAGGCGCGCTGCCAATAGGTCAGCAGCACCGTCATGCCGACCAGCGATAGATTAAGCGCAATCACCACCGCCAGCAGCAGGCGTGCACGCCAACGTTCCTCACTCCGCCAGAAGGGCGCGATCAGCGCCCAGGCTTCGGCGATGAAGGTGATGATCCAGCGCATCGGCTATCCTCCGCGCAGCGCCGCTTCCAGCGCTGCGAGCCATGCCATCACGCGCGCGCGATTGACCCCAAGATCAGAATAACCGATCAGGCTGCGGGAATAGAGCCAAAGCCCAGTGCCACCTTCAACCGGCGCGGCTTCCGCCACCACGATATCCGGGTAATTCATCAGCGCACTCCGCACCACCCATTGCGCCTGGTTGCGCTCCGGAAAACGCACGAGCGGGAAGGTGCGCGGCATGCCGCCCGCCACACGATCCAAGGCCGCCATCACTGCTTCGGGCGAGGCAGGCAAGGGATCCCGCTGCAAATGCCCCTGACCAGGTGCAACGCTTGGCCTCAGCAGGCAGGTATTGGGGGACGCCGGCAATTGCAGCCTTGCGAAATCGAGCGGTGCCGGTGCGAGAATACCCTCAGCACCGCGCGAAAACAGGGCAGAGATCATGATGTGGCCCTCAAGCGAATGACGCCGCGCATTTCATCGGGGCTGATCGGCTTGCCCTTGCGCAGAATTTCAATCTTGCCCTGGCGCGCGAGTTCTGCCGCCACCTGCCGTACCGCACCGAGCAAGGAGCGCCAGTTCTCATCGGAGACAGCGCGCGCCACATCGGTGGGGCAAAGGCTTTTCTCCGGTCCACGTTCGGCGGCGATACGCAGCATGGCGGCAGTGATGGCTTCGATATTCATGGCGCGATCCAATCGGCAGAAAGATGGCCCGCTTCATCCCAAATGAAGCGGGCGCGTTGATGCCCAGCAGCAGCCAGCCAAAGCCATTCCAGCTTGTGAAAGCCAATCACCACGGCAGCGAAATGCGGGCGGCCAATATCGCTATCCTTCGGCGCGGCTGGTGGCGCCGCCACCAAGGCGCCAGAGGCATCGGGGGCAGCGTAACACATGCGGCTGCTGCGTTGGCTGGCTTCCCAGGCGGCATCCGCCACCCCATCATCCAAATGCAGCGCCGCGCGGCCCGCCACGCGCAGTTGGATATGCAAGGCAGCATCATAGAAATGCATCATCACGCGCGGATCACGCGCAATGCCGCGCGCCTTGTCACTACGGCGATCCGTGTGAAAACGCAGGCGGCGCGCTTCGGCATCAAAGCCGCGCAGCACAACGGTGCGGAGACTCGGCGCGCCGGTCTCATCCAGGCTGGCGATGGTTGGTGTGTGCAAGGGGCTGCGCCTATTCGGCACAGCATCCGCCAACAGGCGAAAGGCTTCCTGCAGGCTTGCCATGATATCATCAGCGAAAGCGGGGCGAGCGGGCTTCATGCCAAGACCCTCGCGGCAAGTGCCGCACCGCTTTGCCAGGCCGCTTCGGCACGCCCGCCAATGCAGCCATCACTGGCATAGCCGATACGCGCTGTGCCATCCCACAGACAGGGCTCGCCCAAGGGCGCTTCCAGCAGCGAATAACGCCAGCGATGCGCCACCGCCATGAAGGGCGCGGGCAAGGGCGCCGCGCTGAAACTTGCGAGTGCTGCCAACAAGGGTTGCGCGATGTCTTCCGCAGGCAATTCCAGATGCGCCCTCGTCCAGGCTGGCGCGGATTGGATCACCCAGTTTTCCTGCTGCGCATCACGGCCCGGCTTGCCAGAATCCCGCGCGGCCCAACCAATCGCGTGCGCTTCGGGGCGCAGCGTTTCCGGCAAGGGCAGCCGCGTATCGAAGGATGCCATGACGGTCCAACAGGGCGCGTAGCGAATGGCGGCAAGCGCTTCATGCAGGACCGGCGCGTTCTGTCCCAGAACTTCCCGCGCTTGTGTTGCCGGCATCGTCAGCAGCACCGCGGTAAAAGGCCCGGCTTCTTCCGGCGCGCTATCCGGCAAGGGTTTGCCCGGGCGCACCAGCTTTGCCTCCCAATGGCGCAGCACCCAGGCGCCGGGGTGTCCAGTGATTTGCCCAACATGGCGCGCGCCAATACAGGGAATTTCACCCAGCAAGGCGCGCGGCACGGAAGACATGGAAGGCACGCCAACACGTCGCGCCGCATCCGGCCAGGGTGCGGTTCCGGCTTCAGCGAGAGCAGCGGCGAAATCAGCGCTTTCGGCGCGCAGATATTGCGCGCCATGATCGAATTGCAGCTTGCGCCCTGCGGCTTCAATCCGCCGCGTTGCCAGGCGCCCACCGGGGCCGCGGCCCTTGTCAAAGATCGTCACCGCATGGCCGCGCGCGATCAAGGCACGCGCTGCTGAAGTGCCCGCAAGCCCCGCGCCCAGAATGGCAATCGGCAGCGCCATCAAAAGCCTCCGCCGGCAGCAAGCCACGCCTGTTCTGCTGGCGTTGAAACCCGCCCGAGTACGGCATTGCGATGTGGAAAGCGCCCGAATTCCTGGATCACCACACGATGCCGCCAAGCATAGTCAATTGCACCCTTTTCGCGCGCATGATGCGGAATATCGCGCAAGCCTTCAAACAGCGCCACAGACACATCCTGATCTGCCATCGCTTCACTATGTTCAAAAGGCAGATAAAGAAAAGGCTTCTCGTACGGCCCAAGCCGCAGATCAAAGCGCTTTTCCAGCACAACCGCACGCGCAATGGCGCGCGCATGAGTATCACTCGCAAAGGCTTCCGCGCTGCCGCGAAACAGATTGCGTGGGAATTGATCGAGCAGGATCAGCAACGCAAGTGCGCCTTGCGGCGAGGCTGCCCAGGAATCGAACGCCCCTTCGCGCGCTGGGCGGATCAGCGCGCCGAAACGCATGCGGATTTCAGCATCAAATTCATCATTCTTCTGGAACCAGATCGGGCGATAGGTGTCGCGCCCTTCGGCATACCAGAAGGCGCGGATGGCTTCAGCGTCGGTCATGACAGGGCGCGGTCCAAAAGCCGCACGGAATGGATTGCCTCTCGCCCGCCCAGATCACCAATCTGATGCCGGCAGGATGTGCCATCGGCAATGATGAAATCCTGGGGAGCAGCAGCACGCACCGCTGGCAGCAGCGACAATTCCGCCATGGCCTTGGATGCTTCCAGGCTTTCCGCCTGATAGCCAAACGCCCCCGCCATGCCGCAGCAGGAAGAGGTGATGGGCTTCACCGTCACCCCTGGGATGCGCTTCAACAGCGCCACCGCCGCCGGAAAGGCGCCAAATGCCTTTTGGTGGCAATGGCCGTGGATATGCACCGTGGCTTCAAGGGGTTTGAAGGCCAGCGTCGGCTTGTCACGTTCCAGCAATTCACTCAGCAGCACGGCACGCTTCGCCAAGACGCGGCTTTCTTCGCCCGGCAGCAGCACCAGGAATTCATCGCGCAAGGTCGTGAGCGATGAAGGTTCAATGCCGACCACCGGCGATGCGAAGGGCGCCAGGGCAGCGATCACGCGGCGCGCTTCTACACGCGCTTCGTCCACCATGCCGGCGGCCAGCAGTGTGCGGCCTTCATCCAAGGGGCGCATACCACGTGGCGGCCGCGCTACGGCAGGATCATAGCCGGCAGCGCGCAAAACGCGGATGGCAGCGCGCAGATTTTCCGGTTCAAAGTAGCGGTTAAAGGCATCGGGCAGCAAGATCACCTCATGCGCCCTGCCATCCGGGGCGCGCAATTCCCAATCATGGAAGACATCACCGCGAAAGCGCGGCAGGGGTCTATCCGCCGCCAAGCCCAGCATGCTTTGCGTCAGCGCCGGCATGCCCGGGATCATGTCGCGCAGATTGAACAGAATGGGCGCCATGGAGGCAAAGCGCGCAATGCGCGGCAGGTGCGCGATCAGGCGTTCGCGCAGGGGCACGCCATGGCGCTTGGCGCGTGCGGCCAAAGCCTCGATCTTCATGCGCGCCATATCCACGCCGGTTGGGCATTCGCGCTTGCAGCCCTTGCAGGAAACGCAAAGCGCCATGGCGGCAGCGACCTCATCACCCGCCAGCGCATCCGGCCCCAATTGGCCCGTGAGTGCCAGGCGGAGCGTATTCGCCCGCCCGCGCGTCAAGTGCTGTTCATCGCGCGTCGCGCGATAGGATGGGCACATGACATTGGCGTCAAATCTCCGGCAGGTGCCGTTATTATTGCACATCTCAACCGCGCTCAGCAGACCGCCGAGCGGACCGGGATAATCGGACCAATCCAGCGCCGGCGTTATCGCTGTATCTGCGGCGTAATCCGGCGCGTAGCGAAACAGGCTACGGTCATCCATGCGCGGCGGGCGCGTGATGCGATTGGGGTTGAGCAAACCGCGCGGGTCAAACGCGTCCTTCACTTCCTCAAAGGCGGTGACGATCCGATCGCCAAACATCGGGCGATGGAATTCAGACCGCACAATGCCATCACCATGTTCGCCGGAATGGCTGCCCTTATATGCGCGCACCAGCGCAAAGCATTCCTCGGCGATGGCGCGCATTTTTGCGACTTCAGCGCCATCCTTCATGTTCAGCACGGGGCGGACATGCAGGCAGCCCACGGATGCATGCGCATACCAGGTGCCCTTGGTGCCGTGCCTGGCGAAAACCTCATTCAGCTTTTCGGTGTAATCGGCCAGATCATCCAAACCAACCGCGCAATCTTCAATGAAGGAAACCGGCTTCCCATCGCCCTTCATGGACATCATGATATTAAGGCCAGCTTCTCGCACCTCAGCAATCGCGGCCTGAAAGCCCGCATCGGTCGCGCGCACCACCTGGCCGGGATGGCCAAGATCGGCCATCATTTCTTCCAGCCGCGCCAAATCGCGCAGCAGAGGGCCATCTTCCTGGCCGTGGAATTCCACAATCAACAGGCTATCCGGTTCGCCGATCAGCATCTTGTCAATCGTG
>JBIKWX010000050.1:0-16563 GCA_044356095.1 Roseomonas sp. | reverse complement strand
CTGCGACGTCAAGCCGAGCCGCGTCTTGCGTGCTCTGCATGCGGCGGGCCCGGATCTCCTGAGGAGCTGTCAGAGACTTTTCCGAAACCACCGACATCGTCGCAACCCCGTTTTGGTTGGCGTCGGCGCTTTGGCCGACGGCACCGTTTTGGTACACCAGGGCTGTTGCAGACGCCGTGCCAGCTTTGGCGCGCGGGCGCCAAAAATTCAGGGGGCCAGGCGCGCGAAGGTCACTTCATGCTTGTTCTGGCTTGAATGAAATAGAATAGAGCCTTGAATTTGCTGAAATTCTGCGATGATGGCGTGGTCGGTTTCGCCCTGAAATTTGATGGTGCAGAAAATATTGTCGGCCTTTTCGGCCTCAATCCAGCGCCGCACCAGGCCCAAAAGCCGCGCCGGGTAACAGATGACATCGCTGAACAACCAAGTGACCGGCGATTCTTGCCGGGGGTCCAGGCCAAAAGCGCTCTCCGGTCGGAAATTAACGCCGGGGAGGGCAGCAATGGCCGGGTCGAGCGGCGCCTTATCCACCGCTGTCACCTCGGCACCCAGGCGGGCAATCACCCAAGTCCAGCCACCGGGGGAGGCGCCGAGATCAAGGCAATGGTCTCCGGGGCCAGGATGGCGGCCAAGCCGGGTCAGACCCTCCCATAATTTAAGGTAGGCGCGGGATGGCGGGCCGGATTTGTCTTCCACGAAGCGCGGTTCGCCATTCACGAAGGGGCTGGTCTTGCTGGGGCTGGCCAGCAGCCGATCCGGCGCGAGCAGCGTCCAGGCACCCAAGGGGGCGTTTGGCGCGGGTTCCGGAAAGACCAAAGGGCGCGCCTTCACCGGGGGCAGGCGTTCGGCGATCAGCGTGCTGCGGCGATGATGCAAGAGCGGCAGATGGGACCAATTGCGCTGGATGGCGCGCAAGGCATCGGCGGCGGCCTTCACCGAAGGGGCGGGCAATTCCCGCGGGTCGGTCCAGATATCCAAGGCCCAGATCGCCGGGGCCGGCGGATCGGGCGAAAGCGCCAGGCGACCATGCCAGGCCGCCAAGCGCCGGCCAGACAGGCGGAGTTCTTCGGCCAATTCCGCCTCAAACCCCTCGGCGGCGAGATAGGCGGCGCGGATCACCGCTTTGCCGCCGCGAGCGCCAGCAAGGCCCAGCCCAGCATCAGCAGCATCCCGCCCGAAGGCGCGATGGGGCCGAGTGATTGGCCCATCAGCGCGCTGAGCCAGACCGCGCCACAAAACAGGATCATGCCGGCCAGAAAGGCGGCGGCGGCGACATGGGCAAGGCGGCGGCCCCTTTCAGCCATCAACCCGGCAATCAGCAGGGCAAGCGCATGCCAGCCCTGCATGGTCAGCGCGTTTTGCACGGCGGCCATGCGCGCGGGCTCCAACCGGGCGGGCAGCCCATGCGCCGCCCAGGCGGAAAGCCCAACCGCGACAAGCCCAGCCAAGGCGCCGGTGATCAGCCAAAGACGATGCATGGTAGGCCCTTACGCCGACCCTGCCTGGGTGGCCAGAGCGCGGCCTAACTGCGCAGCCTGAACCGCATGGCCAAATGGCGCATGCGCATCAGCATCCGCAGTTCCATGGCTTCGAGCTTGCCCACCATTTCAGGCCAGCGCCCCGCCACCCAGGCCCAGCGCCGCGCGGCCCAGATGTGCTGGTCCCGCAGCGTGAAAACGCCATAGGCCAGGAACAGAAAACCTTGCAGGAAAGGCAGCACAAGGCCGAGCATGCCAAGTGCCAGCATGGCCCAGCCCATGATTTTGCGCGGCAGAGATGGACGCAGAATAACCATGCCCGCCACATGGTCGCGCGACGCCTTCGGAACAAGTCAGGGCTTGCCGATCCGCCCGGCCCCCGCCCATGGTGGCGGCGCATCTCCAAGGAACCGGCCATGGACCCGCTGACGCTTGTTGTCGTCTCTCGCAATTACTTCAACCTGCCAGCCTGGATCGGCCTGCATGCCGGGCTATTCGCGGCGGAAGGAATCGCGTTGCAGATTGACCACATCGAAGGCATTGAGGAGGTGAATGAGCGTATCCGCGATGGCCGCGCGCAGCTTGCCTATGGCGTTACCGAACATGTCATTCTGGATGCCGAAGGCGGCGGACATCAGGCGATCATTGGCGGGAATGTGAATCGCCTGCCGTTTTCCTTCATCGCGCGGCCTGGCCTGACGCGGCTTGAAGATTTGCGCGGGAAGAAGATTGGCGTGTCATCGCTGCGCGCCGGCAGTTCTTCGCTGATCATGCGGCTGCTGGCAGCGCGCGGGCTGCATTGGCCGGGCGATTATGAATTGGTGCCCTGCGGACCGATCCTGGCGCGCTGGGACATGCTGCGCCAAGGCGAAATTGATGCGGGGTTGCAGGGCGCGCCGCTCAATCACATCGCGCTTGATCTGGGCTTCGTATCCTTATGCGAACCGCGCGACGAAGTGCCCGATTTCCAATTCACCAGCCTGGATGTGGATTTGCGCTGGGCGCGCGCCAATCGTGACCTGCTGCTGCGCTTCCTGCGCGGTTTTCTACGCGCGCATGAGAAATTCTACACCGACCAGGCCTTCGCGCGGGAAGTTGCCATGCGTGAAACGGGGATTGAGGCGCGCTACGCGGACCTCGCCTGGGCCGAATATACGCGTGATGCCATCTTCCCACGCGATGCGGAAGCAAGTGCCGCTGGCGTGCAGGCGCTGATTGAAACCAGCGCCCTGATCCGCGATTTGCCGGCCCGCGCCCGCACGCGGGCTGAGGATTACATAGACCGAAGCTGGCTTGCCGAAGCGCGGGCATCGCTATGAAAATTGATTACGGCGCCCGCGCGCGGCTTGGCCTGATGGTGCCTTCCGGCAATGCCATTTGCGAAGCCGAATTGCATGCCATGCTGCCGGAAGGTGTGGTGGCGCTGATCACGCGCCTGGAATTACGCGGCAGTTCGGAAGCCGAATTGTCCAAAATGCTCGACAGGCTTGAAGAAGCGGCGGGTTTGCTGGCGGATGCGCGCCCTGGCCTGATCGGCTTTCACTGCACGGCGGTATCCACCTTCGCGCCCGATCGGGCGGCCGAAATTCCGGCGCGCATGACCAGGGCGACAGGCCTGCCCGCAGTGACAACGGCCGATGCGATTCTGGCAGCACTCAGCGCCCTCGGCGCGCGACGCATCCTGCTGGTGACACCCTATATCTCCGCCGTGCATGAACGGGAGATCACCTTCCTTGCCGCGCATGGTTGCACGGTGATGGGTGGCGATATGATGGGCATCAATACCAATGCTGAAATGGCGCAAATCCCGCCCGAGGCCATTGCCGATCAGGCCCGCCGCGCCGCGGCCACCCATCCTGGCGCTGATGCGCTTTTCATTTCCTGCACGGCCATTCGCTCGGCTGGGCTGATTGCGTCGCTGGAAGCGGAATTGGGCCTTCCGGTCATTACCAGCAATCAGGTCATGGCCAGGCATGCGCTGCGCCGCCTTGGGGTGGCGGATGCCCGCCCCGGCTTTGGGCGCTTGATGGCCCTGGCGTGAAGGCGGTTGCGCCATGCGCGGGCCAGACTATGCTGAAGCACTCAAGCCCCGCGCCACAATCTGCGGGCATTAAGGGAGGATCAAAGCATGACCCATTTCACCCGCAGGGCGCTTGGCGCCGGCGTTTTCGCTCTTGGCATGGCGCCCGCCATTTTGCGCGCCCAAGGCAAGACCGTGTTGCGCCTTGGCTGGACCAGCGGCGATGGCGCGCTTGACCCCTACGCCACCGGCGCGCGGCTTTTCAAGCAAGCCTTGGAAAAGCGCGTGGGTGACCGTGTGGAGGTGCAGCTTTTTCCCAATCGCGCCATTGGCGATGAACGCCCGCTGATTGATGGCATGCGCCTTGGCACGGTGGATATGGGCATCATCACCAATGCGGTGATCGCACAGATCGAACCCGCCTTTCAGGTGAATGATATGCCCTTCCTGTTTTCCAGCGAAGCGCAGGGGCATCGCGTATTGGATGGCGCGGTGGGTCAGGCGCTGCGCACGCGCTTGGAATCGCGTGGTGTGCTGGCGCTTGGGTTTATGGAAGGTGGCTTCCGCCACATGATCAATAATGTGCGCCCGATCGTGAAGCCGGAGGACCTGCGCGGCATCAAGTTCCGCGTGCTGCAAAGCCCGATCTATATCGAAATGTTCCGCAGCCTGGGCGGTAATGCCGTGCCCATGGCCTGGGGGGAAACCTTCACCGCCGTGCAGCAAGGTGCGGTGGATGGGCTCGAAATTCCGCTCGGGATTGTGGATCAGAGCAAATACTATGAAGTGACGAAGTTCCTGTCCCTGACCGGCCATATCTATTCCATGATCGGCTGCCTGATTTCCAAGCGCAGCTTTGATCGCCTGCCGGCTGACCTTAAAACCGCCGTCACCGAAGCCGCCGCCGAAGCCACCCCCGCGCAGCGCGCCGCAAATGCACAGGCAACAGCCGGTTTCCGCGACAGCCTGCAAAAGCACGGCATGCAGATCAATGAAGTGCCGGACAAGGCAGCCTTCCGTCGCGGTGTGCTGCCCATGTATGAAAACTTCCGTGGCCAAATCGGTGCCGACATTATTCGGGATGCCCTGGCCGCAGTGCAGTGACCATTCTGGGCTCCATCGCCCGTTTTCTGGCGGGGGCGACGCGCTTTTCCATCGCGCTCGCCGCCGCCTTGATGCTCTCCGCGATTCTCTATCAGGTGGTGACGCGCTATGTGCTCGGCGCCGCTTCTTCCTGGAGCGAGGAATTCGCGGTGCTGATGTTTTCCTGGAGCGTGCTGGCCGGCCTCGCGCTCGGCGTGCATGAAGGCTTTCATGTGCGGCTGAGCCTGCTGACGGATGCGCTACCGCTTGCCGGGCGCATTGCGGCGGAACGCGTCCTGGATTTTGTCACGGCAGCGCTTGGCGTGTTTCTCGCCTGGTCGGGTTGGCGGTTCCTGGACATGACCAGCGGTTCGGTTTCCGCCGCCATGGGTTATCCCATCGAAATCCTGAATGCGCTGGCGCCGATTGCCGGCGCGCTGATGGCGGTTTTTGGGCTGGAACGCGCGCTTAGGCCAGGCGGCGCGCTACCGGCCGATGAGGCTACAATAGAATGACCGCCATTGCCTGGTGCCTGACCGCCGGCTTCGGTGCCCTGGTCACGCTTGGTGTGCCCTTTGCGATTGCGATTGCGCTGGTCATTACCGCCGCGCTGATCGCCGCCGATATTGAACCCGCCTTTCTGGCGCAATCCATCATCAGCGGTTCGCAGCAATTCAGCCTGCTTGCCATTCCGCTCTTCATGCTGGCCGGGGAATTGATGTCGGCGGGCGGGCTTTCGCGCCGCCTGGTGGATTTCGCTTCCACACTGGTGCAGCATCTGCGCGGCGGACTTGCGATGGTGACGGTGCTGGCGGCGCTGGTGTTCTCAGCAATTTCCGGTTCAGCCCCCGCCACCACGGCGGCGATTGGCGCCATTATGATCCCGGCCATGGTGCAGGCGGGTTATGACAAGGGCTTTGCCGCTTCCATCGCGGTATCAGCGGGCGTGCTAGGACCGCTGATCCCGCCTTCCATTGCCTTTGTGATTTGGGGCATTGTCGCCGAACAATCCATCGGACGGCTGTTCCTGTCGGGCATCGTGCCCGGCCTGCTGATTGCAGCGGGCTTGCTGGTGATTTGCTGGGTGCATGCCAAGCGCGCCGATGTGCCGCGCCTGCCGCGCGCGAGTGCCGCTGACGTTGCGCGCGCCTTCGCAGATGGGCGCTGGGCGCTGGCATCACCCTTGGTGGTGCTGGGTGGCATTTACGGCGGTATTTTCACGCCAACCGAAGCGGCGGCGGTTTCCTGCCTTTACGCCATCATCATTGGCCTCTTTGTCGAACGCAAACTCAGCTTGCGCGCGCTACCTGGTATTTTCGTGCGGGCCATGCGCACCAGCGCCATTGTCTGCGGCATCATCGCCGTATCGGCAGGGTTCGGCATTCTGGTGGCACAGGAACAGATTGCCATTCGCTTCGCTACCTGGATGGCGCAGGCCATTGGCGAGAAATGGGCGGCACTCGCCACGCTGAACATCGCCTTCTTCCTGCTGGCCGCGGTGATGGATGAAATCGCCATCATGGTCATTCTGGGGCCGATGCTGATTGCGATTGCCAATCGCTTTGGCGTGGACCCGATCCATTTCGGCGCCATTATCGTGACCAATGTTTCCATCGGCATGGCCGCGCCACCCATCGGTTATTGCCTGTTCATCGGCATGGCGATCAGCGGCTTGTCATTGGCGCGGATCAGCCGCGCGATTTGGCCGCAAATCCTGTGGATGCTGGTGGTGCTTTTCCTGACCACCTATGTGCCGAGCTTCGCGCTCATGTTCCAACCCGCCGGGCGCTGAGGCCCACCCGATCAGGGCTTGCCATCCGCGCCAGCCCCCGTAAAAACGCGTTCCCAAGCCGTTATGGATTTTTCAATGAATTCCCCCAGAATTGGTCTAAGAATTGCCCTGTTTTTGGCGGCAATCCTGAGCTTTGCCCCCGCTGCCCTTGCCCAGTCCACGCCCCCTGCAGGGATCTCCGTGGCTGACCGCGCGCGGGAATTGGCTGATGCGCGCCCCTGGGCCGGCATGATCTTCGCCGGGTCTTCCGTGGCGGATGGCAAGCTGCGCGATATTGTCGTGGCACCTTGGACCGGCTCCTGGGGCGATGACACGCTTTTGGGGGGCGCTGCCAGCTATCGCCTCGCGCGCTTCTGGCGCTTCTTCATGCTGGATGCGGAATTGGGCGGAGCCTATCGCTTTGGCGATACGGAAGGCGGGGAATTCTGGGCCGCTGCATATCTTCGCTATGATGGATTTCCCTGGACCAACTACGTCTATACGACTTTCGGGCTTTCCATGGGGCCGAATTACGTCACACGCCTGCCGCAGGTGGAACGCGGCACGGATGCGCGGCCAGAGCCGAACCAGTCGCATTTCCTGAATTTCTTCTCACCAGAGCTTACCTTCGCCCTGCCCAGCCGACCGGATCGCGAAATAGCCATCCGCTATATGCATCGCAGCGGCATCTTCGGCACCTTCAACGGCGTTTACGAAGGGGCCAATTCGCTGATTGTCGGATATCGCATGCGGTTTTGAGGGACGCGTGGTGGGCGCACGTGGGATCGAACCACGGACCTCCTGCGTGTCAAGCAGGCGCTCATACCACTGAGCTATGCGCCCTCACCAGCGAACCGTTTCATAAACGCCCCGCCCCGGCGGCGCAAGCCTCAGCGGCCATCGCCCCCGCTGTAGTGATATTGCTGAAGCGCCACATCCAGTAGCCTTTCCAGCACCTCGGGTTCCTGCGCCCCGGCGATGGCCTGTTGCCCGGCAATGATGAAGCACGGCACGCCATTGATCCCAAGGCGATGGGCGCGGAGGTTTTCGGTATGCACTGCCTCCGCCTCCTCACTGGATCTGAGGAAGGCGAGCGCCGCATGGGGGTCAAGGCCAATGCGCCCGGCCATGGTGGCGAGCCGCGCGGGGTCCCCGATATCCACCCCATCGGCGAAATAGGCATAGAACAGCGCCTCTACCATCATCTCGCCCAGGCCTTCCCGCACCGCATAGCGCACCAGGCGATGCGCGGTGATGCTGGAAGGCACGCGCCCCATCAGGTCAAAGCGAAAGCTGATCCCTTCTGACCGGCCAAGCTCCGTCAGCGCATTTTGCAGGCGCCGCGCGCGATCCTCGCCGCCGAATTTGCGCGCGACGAATTCCGCACGGGAAACACCCCCTGGTGGAATATCCGGATTGAGCAGAAAGGGCCGCCAGACCAGTTCCGGGATGATATCCGGCCTGGCGCGCAAGGCACGGCGCAACCGCCTGACGCCCAGGTAGCACCAGGGGCAGATCAGGTCGAAGGCCACTTCAATATCCAGCCGCGGCTGGAGGGGTGCCAGAATATTCACGCGACTAGCTTAGCGCAGCCGCGCGGCGCGGGCAGCCCCCTTATTCGGCGACCAGATTGAGCCGGCGGATCAGCGGCGCCCAGCGTTCGCCATCGCGCTTGGCACGCGCCGCGAAATCCTCGGCCGAGGCCGGCTCGGCCGGGTCAGCGCCCACGCGCTTATAGGCGGCGCGCACTTTTTCATCCGCCAGCGCCTCCCGCAGGGCGGTATTCAGCCGGACCACAATCTCACGCGGGGTTTGGGAAGGCACGGCGAGGCCGAAGTAGCTTGACCCCTCAAAGCCCGGAATGGTCTGGCCCATGGTGGGCACGCCCGGCCATTCAGGGCGCGGTTCAACGGTGGTGACAGCCACGGGGCGCACGCTTTGCACCTGACGCAGCGGCTCGCCTTCCGGCAGGCCAAGGCAGCGCGCATGCACGCGCCCGGCGATCAGATCCGTCATGGCATTGGTGGTCTGGCGATAGGGCACATGCACCATATCCAGCCCGAGCCTTGCCCCCATATCTTCCATGATCAGATGCGTAATGGCGCCAACACCGGCGGACGCAAAGGTGAATTTGCCTGGATTGGCCTTGATCCAGGCGGTCACTTCATTGAAGTCTCGTCCGGGGATCGAATGATGCACAATCAGCAGGTTTGACGTGGTGCAGAACATGCCTACCGGCGTGAAATCGCGCTGCGCATCATAGCCCACGGATTTATACAATAGCGCATTCAGCCCGCTATTCGTGCCCATGGTGGCGACCAGCACGGTATAGCCATCACCCGGTGCGCGCGCGACCATCTCGGCAGCCAGATTGCCGGCACCGCCGGGGCGATTATCGGAAAGCACCGGCTGGCCAAGCCGCTGCTGCAAGGCTTCGGCGGTAACGCGGGAAACAATATCCGTCTGCCCGCCGCCGCCAAAGGGAATCACCAGCCTGATGGGACGATCCGGATAGGTGCTGGCGCGCGCCAGGCTGGGCGCGGCAAGCCCCGCCAGACCGGCAAACAATATTGGACGACGCGTAATGTTGTTTCCCGACATGCGTTCCCCCTTACTGGCGCGGCACTGATTGGCCGGCTATGTAGTGGGCGAAAGATCAGCATGAATTGCGCCAGCGTCAAAGCGCATGGCCGGGAAAGGAAGGAAGCGCATGTTGCACCGCCGTAGCCTTTTGGCCGCGCCCGCCTTGCTGGCAGCCGCACCGCTTGCCGCGCAAGGCGTTTGGAATCCGCAGCGCCCGATTCGTATCCTGGTTGGTTTCGCGCCTGGCGGCGGGACGGATATCACCACGCGCACGCTGACCAACAAGCTGCAAGCGCTTTTGGGCCAGCCGATCATTGTGGAAAATCGCCCAGGTGCGGGCGGCAATCTGGCATCCGAAGCCACGGTAAATTCGCCATCCGATGGCTATACGCTGATGATGGGTACCATCGCATCCCTGGTGTTGAACCCCATCCTGGCGAAGCTGCCCTTTGATGTCATGACCGACCTGACGCCGATTTCGCGGTCCGTTGAGGTCACCAATATCCTGGTAGTGCCGATGGATCGCCCCTGGCGCAGCCTGCCGGAATTGATCGCCGCCGCGCGCGCCAAGCCGGATCAATTGACATATGGATCATCAGGCGTCGGCAGCGCGGGGCATTTGGGCGGCGCCTTGCTGGATTCCATGGCAAAGATCAGCACAGTGCATGTGCCCTACCGCGGTGGCGGGCAATTGATCACTGATTTGATCTCGGGAAAGGTGGATTTTTCGGTGGCCACCGCTGCAACCGTGTTGCCGCAGATTGAAGCGGGCAAGCTGCGTGCCCTGGCCGTGCCGCTGCCGCAACGCAGCCGGCTTTTGCCCGATACGCCCACCATCGCGGAAGCCGGGCCATTGCCGGGTTACGAGGTCGCCAATTGGTATGCGCTGATGGGCCCGCGCAACCTGGCGCGCCCGATTGTGACAAGGGTCAATGAAGCGCTGGTTGAAACGCTGCGTGACCCGGAAATTGTCGCGCATCTGGCGCGCCATGGCTTGGAAGCAGCCCCCAGCACGCCTGAGGAATTGGCCGGCTTCATGCGTGCGGAAACCGCGAAATGGACGCCTATTGTCAGGGCATCGGGTGCTTCCATCAACTGATCAGGCACTGGATTTCGCGCCAAATTCAGGGATTTTGCGGCGCCAGGGCAGGGATTTCCGAATCATTCGGCTGGCACTGTGAAATTTTCTTGTCAAGGACGCAAAAAAATACTTTTCACCTGCTGACAAGCCGCGAATCCTCGGCTATGCCAAGCCATCCTTAAGGGAGAATCGAACCATGTCGAAGAAGTTTCTTACTGATGTGATCGCCAAGTCTGGCGACATGTCTGCCGTTGCGGCGGGCAAGCTTGCCGCCGATATCATTGACGCGATCAAGGCTGAAATCGTCAGCTCTGGCCGCTTCACCATTCCTGATTTCGGTGCTTTCGCCGTGCGCGAAACCCCGAAGCGTACCGGCTTGAACCCCAAGACCGGCGAAAAGGTGCAGATCAAGGCCGGTGCCACTGTCCGCTTCAAGGCGAGCCCGGCGCTGAAGGGCGCTGCTCTGGCCGGCGTGAAGAAGGGCAAGCGCAAGGCGAAGGCCTGATTTTTCGCTCTCCTATAAAGGCGGTGTTCCAATGGGACACCGCCTTTTTTTATGCCGAATTTCTCGACTTCAATCCTCAATCGCCCCACCACGCAGCCGCTTGACCGCGCCACGCCGTGTTTTCGATTCAAGGCGCCGCGCTTTTGAACCAGCGGTTGGTTTGGTGGCCTTGCGCGGTGGCGGTGGCGGTAGCGCTGCCTTGCGCAACAGCAGCACCAGCTTCTGGCGCGCTTCTTCGCGATTGGCTTCGCGCATGCGGTGGCGTTCTGCGGTGATGATCAGCACGCCATCCTGCGTCATCCGCCGCCCCGCCAGCGCGACCAGCCTTTGCTTCACGGCATCCGGCAAATTGGGCGATGCCATGGCCGCAAAGCGCAGCTGCACCGCCGTTTCCAGCTTATTCACATTCTGCCCACCAGGGCCCGAGGCGCGCAAAAACGCCTCCTTCAGTTCACTCTCGGCAATGCTGATGGCGGGGGTGATGCGGATCATGCGGTTTTAATAGAACATCCAGGCCCTGCCTGTCTTGCCATGAGGGCCCGGGCGCAGGATGTTGAGGCCTTCAAGGAACGGGAAACCATGGACGAACATTCAATAGACAAGGCGCCCGACGCCGCCGCCGATTGGCCGGATCAGATCTATTCCCTGCTCAAGACGCACAACATCACGCAAGTGGCCCTGGTGCCGGATGCCGGGCA
This sequence comes from Roseomonas sp., assembly GCA_044356095.1. Lineage (GTDB taxonomy): Bacteria > Pseudomonadota > Alphaproteobacteria > Acetobacterales > Acetobacteraceae > Neoroseomonas. The sequence continues at coordinate 5,344 of JBIKWX010000050.1, read as the reverse complement.
TTCTCGGCTGATCCGCCGCTGCCTCGCGGATAATGAAATGAAGGTGGTGACGCTGACCACCGAAGAAGAAGGCATCGCGCTTTTGCAAGGCGCCTGGCTTGGCGGTGCGAAGGGCGTGCTGCTGATGCAATCCTCTGGCGTTGGCAATTGCATCAATATGCTCTCGCTTTCCATCATGCATCGCTGCCCGCTGCCCATGCTGGTGACGATGCGCGGCGATTTCGGTGAGTTCAATCCGGCACAAGTGCCGATGGGCAATGCGACGCAAACCGTATTGGAAGCGATGGGCACGCTGGTGCGCCGCGCCGATACGCCGGAAGATATCGCACCCACGGTGAATGCCACCATTCGCCTGGCCTTCAATACCTTCCGCCCCACCGCAACCCTGATTGGCCAGCGCGTGCTTGGCGCCAAGACTTTCGGGAAGGACTGAAAAATGCTCGCCGCTTCAGGAAAACTCGACCGTCGCGAATTGACCCGTGCGCTGCTTACGGATCGTGGCGAAATGCTGGTGATTGCCGGGCTTGGTGCGCCGGCTTGGGATATCACGGCCATTGGTGATTGCGCGGAAAACCTGCCGCTTTGGGGCGGCATGGGTGGTGCAGCCATGATCGGGCTTGGTCTTGCCTTGGCGCAGCCCAAGCGCAAGGTGCTGGTGATTACCGGTGATGGTGAAATGCTGATGGGCATTGGCGCGTTGGCCACGATTGCGGTGCAGAAACCCGCCAATCTTTCCATTGTCGTGCAAGACAATGAACATTACGGCGAAACTGGCATGCAGGAAACCGCAACACGCCACGGTGTTGATCTGGTGATGATGGCGAAGGGCGCTGGCATTGCGAACACGATGTTCGTGACCAAGCCGGATGAGGTGCCCGCGCTGCATAAGGCGATTCATGCCGGCAAAGGCCCCTTCTTCGCGGTCGCGAAAATTGACGCCACCAGCAAGCCGCTTGTGCTGCCGCCGCGCGAAGGTGCGCTATTGCAAGCGCGCATGCGTGAAGCGGTGATGGGGCCGGCAGCGCATCATCAATTGTGACATGACCGCGCCAGCCGGCGAAGACCGGCGGCGTCCAAACAAAGGGAAGAGACGATGCAAAGACGGCAAATCCTGACGGGGCTCGCAGCAATCGCGGCAAGCCCTGCGCTGGCCCAGGCGCAATGGAGTCCAGACCGCCCCATTCGCGTCATTGTTCCCTTCGCGCCAGGCGGCAGCACGGACATCACCGCGCGCCTGGTCGCTGAGGCGATTTCGCCCCGGCTTGGCCAGCCTGTGGTGATTGAAAATCGCCCCGGTGCCGCCGGGAATATCGGGAGTGAGGCTGTCGCGCGCGCCGCGCCCGATGGCTATACGCTGGTGATGGCGACGAGTTCCACACACGCAACGAATGGCGCGCTCTATCGCAATATGCCCTTCGATGCGCAGCGTGATTTCGCACCGATCAGCCAAACCACCTTCATTCCGAATTTGCTCGTGGTGCACCCGGATGTCCCGGCGCGTGATTTCGCTGGGCTGGTGGCGGAAGCCAAGGCGAAGCCGGGCGTACTCAATTTTGGCAATGCTGGTTCAGGCACATCACAACACCTCTCCGCCGCGCTGATTGCCGCGCGCACCGGGATTGAGGTGACGCATGTTTCCTATCGCGGTGGCACGCCGGCGGTGACGGATCTGATCGGCGGGAAAATCCAGGCCATGGCTGCACCTTTGGTGGAAGTGATTGCGCATGTACAGGCCGGGCGACTGCGCGCCATTGCCGTCACCACCGCGCGCCGTTCGTCCCTGCTGCCCGATGTGCCAACCATTGCGGAAACCCTGCCCGGCTTCGAAGTGGCACTCTGGAACGGCTATATGGCGCCGGCCAATACACCGGGCCCCATCGTCAATCGCATCGCCGCTGAAATCCGCGCCGTGATGCGCACCGATGACATGAAGGCAAAGCTCGCCCAGCAAGGCAGCGAGCCCGTTGGTTCAACACCTGAGGAGTTTCGTGCCTTTGTCGCTTCCGAGATTCCGAAATGGGCCGAATTGGTGCGCATTTCTGGCGCCAAGGTAGAATAGGAAACGCCATGCCCCATATCGTTTGCCTGAGACCGCTGCACCCCGATGCCATGGCAAGGCTGCATGCGGAACCCGATTTCAAGGTCACGATGTTGACCGAGGTAAATGCGGATACGCTGCGGGAACCGATGCAAACCGCGGAAGCCATCATCGTCCGCGCCACCCCGATCAATCGCGATTTTTTGGCCAATGCACCAATGCTTTCCATCTGCGCGCGCCATGGCGTTGGCTATGACGCCGTTGATGTGAAGGCACTGACCGAACGCGGCATTCCGCTGACCGTAACACCGGATGCCAATGCGCTTTCGGTTGCCGAACATGCGATGATGCTAATGCTGTCCACATCTCGGCGTACGCTGGATTATGATAAGAACCTGCGCGCGCTGGATTGGGGTTCCAAGCCTTCTTTGAAAACCTGGGATCTGTCCGGGCGCAAGGTGCTGATCATCGGCTTTGGGCGCATCGGCGGGCGCGTCGCGCGGCTTTGCGCTGCCTTCGGGATGGAGGTGCTGGTGCATGACCCCTATATCCCGCAAAACACCATCAAGGGCGCTGGTTTTCGCCCGGTGAAGGTGTTGCATGAAGGCTTGGCGGAAGCCGATATCGTCACCACGCATTGCCCCAGCAATGAGGAAACGCGCGGCATGGTGAATGGCACTTTCCTGGCCGCCATGAAGCCAGGCGGCACCTATATAAATACCGCGCGCGGCACGCTGGTGGATGAAGCCGCACTCACCGCTGCGCTGAAAACCGGGCATCTTAGCACCGCCGGGCTTGATGTGTTCTGGGAAGAACCCGTCACCACGCGCCTGCCGCTGCTTGATCTGCCAAATGTTGTCGTATCGCCGCATTCCGCCGCGGCGACGGAACAGGGCATGCGCCGCATGGGGCTTTCCTGCGCGGAGAGCATCATCAGCCATTTCAAGGGTCAGCTCGACCCCGATGTTGTCATCAATAAGGAGGTGCTGCGCGGCAACGCGTAGCAATGCCCATCATGGAAAACCCCTTGCTGATCCTGGCGGATCACGCCGCTTCCTGGCGGAGCCGTCCCGTCGATGCGGAAGTGGCGCATCACGCGCGCCGCGCCTTGGTGGATTGGTTCGCCGCCTTGCTCGCCGGCGCATCGCGTGCGCCGGCCACGCTGATGTCTGCCGCGCTTGAAGATGAAACGCGCGGCGGTGGTGGCGCGGTATGTTACGTGAGCGGCCGTCAGGTACCGCTGCGTCACGCGGCGCTGTTGAATGGCACGGCATCTCATACCGTGGAATTCGACGATATCTATCGTTACGCCGTCTATCATCCAGGCTGCCCGACCATTGCGGCGGCGCTGGCAGCAGCGCAATCACGCGGCGCAGATATGGATTTGCTGTTACGTGCGATGATTGCAGGCTATGAGGTTTCCTGCCGCATCGGTGTTGCCGTGCAGCCTTCTCACTATGATTTCTGGCATACTACTGGCACGGTTGGCACTTTCGGTGCGGCAGCGGCAGTAGCGGTGGCACTGAATTGCGACGCGGAACGCACGGCGCATGCCATTGCAACCTGCGCCACCATGGCAAGCGGCCTGCAACAAGCCTTCCGGGGTGAGGGCATGTCCAAGCCTTTGCATCCCGGCCATGCGGCGGAAGCTGGCGCCATGGCGGCGATGGCAGCCGCGCGCGGCATGACGGGCGCCTTGGATGTGCTGCATGGCCCGGCGGGCTTTGCAGCCGCCACCAGCGAAGATACCGGCAAATGGGAAAAGTCACTCGCCAATATCGGCAAGCCCTATGCCATCACGGATATGACCTTCAAGAATCATGGCTGCTGCGGGCATATCTTCGCCGCGCTTGATGCTGTGCGAGATTTGCAGCGCGAAGCCGGCTTCAGCGCCGGCGATGTGCTTGGCGTCCATGTCGGCGGCTATAAGGCGACCAAGGATGTCTGTGATCGCCCAACCGCTGCGACTGAACAGGATTGCCGCTTTTCCACGCAATTCACCGTCGCGACCATGTTGCTTTATGGCGGCGTGCGCCTGGCGGCGTTCGAGCCTGACCGCCTGACCGATCCCGCCATCCGCGCACTGATGCCGAAAGTGAGTGTCGCGCTTGATCCGGAATGTGCCGCGGCCTTCCCATCCAAGCGTTCAGCCAAGGTGGAAATCAAGCTGCGCGATGGGCGCGTGCTGAACCGCCATCAGCATACGCGCAAGGGTGATCCCGATGCGCCGCTTTCGGATGCTGATCTGTCCGATAAATTCCTGGAACTGACGGCGGATGCGATTGGTACGCAGGAAGCCCGCGCGCTTTTGGAAGCGCTATGGAAGGGCGCTGCCCTTCCCGGCATTGTGAAGCTGCGCAGCCAAACGGCGCTGCGCGCGGCGGAGTAATTACGGCGGGCGCAGGTTTACGCCTGCGCCCATGCTCGCCTATCCTGCCAGCACATAGCCATAAGCCTTGTTGCTGCGATTGCCGCCAGCAGCGGCGTATTGCGCTTTCACGCGCGCCACACCATCGCCTTCAAGCCCAGCGCGACGCCGATCATAGCGATACATTTTCGCTGAGGTGCCGCCGAAGATCGCGGTCTTCACCGGCCCATCCGCAGCACCAAGTGGCGCGAAGCCGTGCCGGCGCTGCATGTCTTCCGGAATCTCAAGCCGCCGCAGCGCTTCAATCTGCCATTGCGGAGAGCCCGTCCAAATCGCATCCGTACCCCAAACCACATGATCCGCGCCAAGGCCGCGAATAAGCGTGCCCATCAGCGCGGCGCAAAGCCCGGGTTCAATTACCGTCGTTTGCGCAAAAATCTGGCCGAGATCACCATAGACATTAGTGACACCATATTTCGCCGGAATTTCCGACAAATCCGTGGTCCAATCCACGCGGCCCGTGCGCGCGAATTGCTCAACACCCATGCCCGCACCACCGCCACCCGTCCAGCGATAGGCGGAATGGTAGATGACGAAATTCATCTGCGGCCAATCCTTCGCCGCCTTGCCGACATCATCCACGCCTGCAAAGGGCAGCAGATGCGGGAATTGCTGCGTCACCTGCTGCGGGAAAAGTCCCTTATGCACGCAAACAATATTGATGCCGGCCTTCAGCAGCCTTTCATAAAAAGGATAGAGCAGCTTTTCATCATCCATCCGCCACGGGTGGATGGCCAGATGCTTGTTGGTATTATCGCCAATCGTATAGCCCTTGAAACTATCGGGCTTGAGCTGTTCGATGGAACGTTCCACCTCATCCATCCAGCCTGGCTTACCGGGTGTGAAAATGGCGTGCGATAGAACGCGCTTGGTGCCTG
>JBIKWX010000049.1:0-16567 GCA_044356095.1 Roseomonas sp. | reverse complement strand
AATGGCCTGCCGGCAGCGATTGGTGTCGCCGCCGCGCGCAAGGATGGCAAGGTGCTACTGATTGAAGGCGATGGCAGCCTTTTGATGCATATCCAGGAATTGGAAACCGCGCGCCGGCATGGCGTGAAATTCCTGATGGCGATCATCAATGATGGCGGCTATGGCGCGGAAATCCACAAATTCCGCGCGGGCAATATTGATGCCGGCATTGTCATTCATGGCCGCGGCGATTTGGCGGGTGTCGCCAATGGCTTTGGCGTGCGCGGCCAGACCGTCAGCGCGCTCGGCCAAATGGGCGCGATGTTCGAAACCCACCAAAGCGGCAATAGCGCCAGCCTTTGGGATGTGCATACGGATGATACGGTGGTCTCCCGCCCCTATCGCCGGATTCATTACGGGGAAGCGTGAATCAAAAAAGGCGCTGCCTGATCCGGCAGCGCCCGTTAGCTGGGGTTTATCAGCGCCCGCGAAACACGGGCGCTCTTTTTTCGCGGAAGGCGGCAAGGCCTTCCTGGATATCTTCGCTTTCCTTGCAAAGCCGCGCACGCTCGGCACAGGCCGCAACATCAAGCTTGCCATGGCCGATTTCATTCAGTGCCTTTTTCATGCCCTGCACCGCAAGCGGCGCACCATTCGCAAGCGTATTCGCCAGGGCATCCACCGCCGCATCCAATTCCGATGGCGCCACCAATTGCGTGAGGTAACCAATGCGGAGCAACTCCTCTGCCCCCAGTTTCTCCGCCGTCAGGAATAGCCGCTTGGCATTGTTCAACCCAAGGCGAGAAACGTAACGCGAAAGCCCGGTCGGGTAGTAATGCACGCCAAGCCGCGCGGCGGGCATGAACATTTCCATCCCCGTCACACCAATGCGGAAATCCGCGGTCAGCGCGAAATCGGTCGAACCGCCATACACGCCACCTTGCAGTCGGCAGATGGTCGGCACGCGCACCGCTTCAAACCGGTCCACCATGGCTTCAAAGCTTGGCGCGCGGGCGGCGGCCTCCTTATCCTCGGCAAAGCCGCCCAGATGAAAGCCGGCGCTGAAGGCAGGGCCACTCGCGGCAATCACCAAAACGCGTAGCGTCGGGTTGGCATCCACCTGATCGAGGTGTTCCATGATGCGGATGATATCGCCGGGCTCCACCCGGTTACGGTGGCGGGAGCGGTGCAAGCGAATGGTCGCGCGGGGGCCGGCAATCTCAAGGCTCGGCGGATCAAGGCGGGTATCTTCGGTCATGGGGTCCCTCTCATGGGCGCATCTTCTCTCAGATTTCGGGCTGCAGCGCCATTGCAGGGACCGGCCCGGAAACAAAAAAGGGCGGCCCGAAAGCCGCCCCTATGCAGAGAAGGAAGGGCCAGATCAGCCATCCACGCGGAGATTATTGGCCTGGATCACCTCACGGAATTCCTCGCGATGGCGGGCGAGGAAGGCCGTGAAATCAGCCGTGTTGCGATATTGAGGCTGGAAGCCAATCTGCGCGAGACGGGCCTTCACTTCCGGCGTTGCCATGGATTTTTCCGTCTCCGCCGCCAAACGCTCGATAATCGGGCGCGGCGTGCCGGCTGGCAGCATGAAGCCGCCGAAAGCGCCGGCATCATAGCCTTCAACCCCAGGCAGGCGCGCCAAGGGCATCAATTCGGGCGCCAATTCCGTGCCATCCTTCAGGCTGACGCCAAGGGCACGCACCGCGCCTTGGCGGAACAGGGCTTGCGTGGCGACCAGGGTTTCGATGGCAAAATCCACCTGACCACCGGTAACGGCGGTGAGCCCCGGGCCGCTGCCCTGGAAGGGTACATGCACGGCATCGAGCTTGGCGCGGGAGAGGAACATGAGCGTGATCAGATGCGCCGCCGCCCCGGTGCCCGAAGTGGCATAAGTGTATTTGCCGGGCTCGGCGCGGACGCGGGCCACGAATTCCGCGGCGGTCTGGGCTGGGAAATCCTTGCGCACAATCAGCGCATAGGGGGAAATACCAATTTGCGCGACCGGCGCGAAGTCCTTTGTCACGTCGTAAGGCGTGCGCTGTACAAGCGGCGCCGTGGTGAATGGCCCGGTGGAAGCGGCCAAGATGGTGTAGCCATCGGGCGCCGCCTTGGCGACCAGATCAGTGCCGATCATCCCACCCGCGCCAGCGCGGTTTTCCGGCACAATGGGTTGGCCCCAATTATCTGAAATCCTTGACGCATTTACCCGAGCCATCAAGTCCGTCGCCTGGCCCGGAGGCCAAGGGATGATCAGGCGCGCCGGGCGGGACGGGTAAGCGCCCTGCGCCTGCACAATGGCGGGGGCGGCGAGCCCGGCGGCCAGGCCGCTGGCACCGAGCAAAAGGGAACGACGATCCATGTTGAGCGTAGCCTCCTGGTTATGGCAGGGACATCCCTGGCTGATGGGGCTCCCTATGGCGCGCTAACTGGATCACAAAACCGTAAAAAACAAGTGTTGCCTCATATTTTGGTGATTTCTCCCCTCAGGCCGCCTTGGCCGGCAGGGATTTCATCGCAGCACGGAAGGCATCCAGGGTCTCAGCCACATCGGCGGCGGTATGGGCCAAGGACATGTAGAATTTGCTCTCGCCCTTCAGGATGCCGCGCCCGCGCAGCACGCCATTCACATGCTTTTGCATCGCCGCATCCTGGCGGATCACGCTGCGGTAATCGCGGATATCGCCGGTGGCATAGACGACATCGAATAAGGGCGGCTCACCGACCACCTGGGCAGGAATGCCGGCTTCATGGATCAGGCCTGTCAGCCCCTCCATCAGGCTGCGCCCCGTGGCGAAAATCTGTTCATAGGCGCCGGCTTCGCGCAGCACCGACATGGTGGCGAGCCCCGCGACCGAGGCGACAGGGTTGCCGGATAGCGTGCCGATCTGCGTCAGGAAGCGGTCTTCACCGACCGCCGCCTTGTCGAATTGCGCCATGATATCGGCGCGCCCGCCGAGTGCCGCCAAGGGAAAACCGCCGCCGATGATCTTGCCCATGGTGCAGATATCGGGCGTCACGCCGTAATATTCCTGCGCGCCGCCATAGGCGAAGCGGAAACCTGTCACGACCTCATCAAAAATCAGCGGAATGCCAAGCCGCGCGGTGACCTCCCGGATCGCTTGCAGGAAGCCGGGCTTGGGCGGGATCAGGCGCTGGAAGGGTTCCAGGATCACGCCGCCAATTTCATCATGGCGCGCTTCAATCAGCCGCACCGCCGCTTCCGCATCATTGAAGGGGGCGACCAGCACTTCGGCGCGCACACTCTCCGGAATGCCGGGCGTATCCGGCACGGCTTCCGGGAAATTCGCGAGTTTCTTGGGGGCGAGGCTCATCAGGCCCCAATCGCTCATGCCGTGATAGCCGCCTTCGAATTTCACGATCTTCGGGCGTTGGCGATAGGCGCGCGCAAGCCGCATGGCGTAAAGATCAGCTTCCGAACCTGAGGAGACAAAGCGCACCTGCTCCACACATGGCATGGCGTCCGCAATGGCGGCGGCCAAGCGAATGCCATGTTCATTATTGGCGAAGAAGGTGGTGCCCTTTGGCACCTGCGCCAGCACCGCTTCCGTCACCTTGGGATGGTTATGCCCCACATACATCGGGCCGCTGCCGAGCAGGTAATCAATATATTCGCGCCCCGAAACATCCCAGACATGCGCGCCACGACCTTCGCGCAGGATGATCTCGGCCGGGAAATTGCCGAAATGCCCGCCGGGCAGCACGCGCTTGGCAAGGGCGAGCAGTTCCTGTTCTTCGGCAGAGGGCGGGATGCTGGTCATGGCGCGGGTTCCTCAAGCGATGGTTTGGCAGACTATAGGCTGCGGTTTTCCGGGATGGGAAGCAGCGCCACGACAACGGCGCGGCAGGCATTGTCCCGCAGCCCAAGGCAGGTCTGGCGGATTGTCCTGGCCTGGGCCATCATCAGGCATGGACCAAGCACAGGCGCCGCTATTCGATAATGTGCAAGCAAAGCAATGAGGGGAGGATAACATGAACATGCACCGTCGCAGTCTTTTGGCCTCAGCGGGTGCGCTGCTCGCAGCACCGGCCTTGGCGCAGCCGCGCTGGCCTGACCGGCCGATTGAAATCATTGTCGGCTTCACCGCAGGTGGCGGCACTGATCTCGATGCGCGGAGCTACGCCGCTGCGCTTGAAAAACGCCTTGGCGCATCCGTCGTGGTGGTCAATCGCCCCGGCGCGGGTGGTGAGGTCGCCTTGGCCGCAGTCGCGCGTTCCCGCCCTGATGGGCATACCATCGGCACAACGAATATGCCGGGCCTGCTGACCATCCCGATTGAGCGCACGGCGCAATTCAAGCTGGATGATTTTGTCGGCATCGGCAATCTGGTGACCGATCCTTCAGCGATTACGGTGCATGAAGACAGCCCATTCCGCACGCTGGCTGATCTGCTGGCGGCGGCGCGGGCAAGGCCGGATACCATCACCTATGCCTCGCCGGGCGTGGGGACGGATGATCATTTGCAATTGGTGTTGTTGCAGGCCGCGACTGGCACGCGCTTCACCCATGTAGTCTATCAGGGTGATCCGCAACTCCGCGCCGCGGTGCTGGGCAAGCAGGTGGATAGCATGGGGCTCAATCTGGGGCCTGTGACCGCGAGCCCCGAAAAGCTTCGCGTCCTGTCCCAGGGTGGCGCCACGCGGAGCCGCTTCCGGTCCGATGTGCCAACCCTGATCGAATTGGGCTTTCCGGTGCAGATGGCCTCTGAACGGGGTCTGGTGATGGCGGCCGGCACGCCACCCGCCATTGTCCAGCGCCTGCGCGAAGCCACCGCCGATATCGCGCGCGATCCGGAATTCGTGAAAATCCTGGAAGGCCGCTTCACCGAACCGGCCTATGAAGCAGGCGATGCCTGGTTTGAACGCCTGCGCCGGCAGGAAGCGGAATATCGGCGGCTTTGGCAGGCGACCCCCTGGTCGCAGCGCTAAGGTTAGGGCGGGCTGATCGGCTGTGCAGGGCGGCTTTGGTTGACCCTGCAAGGCCGCAATGCCATGGCGGGGCGTGATCAACGAACCGCCCAGCGCGCCCGAGGGGCGCCGATTCCTGTTTCTGCAAGGCCCGATTTCGCCGTTTTTCGCCCGGGTCGCTGAAGGGCTGCAGGCGCTGGGCCATGAGGTGCATCGCGTCAATCTGCATCTGGGGGATCGCGCCTTCTGGGGCGCCACGCGCAGCCATGATTTTACCGGCCGGGCCGAGGCCTGGCCCGATTGGATCGCGGATTTCCTGACGCGCCACGCCATCACGGATCTGCTGCTGATTGGCGAACAGCGCCCCTATCACCGCATCGCCATCGCTGCCGCCAAGGCGCGCGGGATTGCCGTGATTGTCACCGATTACGGCTATGTGCGCCCGGATTGGATTACGCTGGAACGCAATGGCATGGGGGGGCAGAGCCTCTTCCCGCGCGATCCGGCGGAGATTCGGCGCCTTGCCCAGGGGCTCGCCGTGCCGGAGCTGAAGCCGCTCTATAGCGACCGTTTCGCCACCATGGCTTGGCGGGATGTTTGCTATCACGCGCTGGCGCAATGGCCCTTTCCCTTCCGCCATTATCGCCGCCATCAATTGCAGCATCCGTTTCTGGTTTATGCGGGGCTGGCGCGGCGGCTTTTGTTGCGCCGGTGGGAAGATCGCCGTTCCGCGCAGGTATTTGAGGGGTTGCAGACGCGCGGCAGCCCATTCTGGATTTTCGCGATGCAGCTTGAGACGGATTTCGCCATCCGCGCCTATTCGTGCTTTGCCGATATGGAGGCGCCGCTTGGGCAGGTCATGGCCTCCTTCGCCGCCCATGCGCCGGTGGAGACGGAATTGGTGATCAAGCTTCACCCGCTTGATCCCTGCTGGAAGCCCTGGCCCAAGCGTATCGCTGATCTGGCAAGGGCCACGGGCATTGCGGGGCGTGTCCATGTGATGCCGCGCGGTCGGCTGCCTGAATTATTGGCAGCGTCCCGTGGCCTGGTGACCGTGAACAGCACCGCTTCCACCAGTGCCATGGTGCTGGGCAAGCCAGTGAAGCTGCTGGGCCAGGCGGTTTATGATGTGCCGGGCCTCAGCTTTCAGGGGGGTCTGGATGCGTTCTGGAGGCAGGGCGCGCCACCTGATCCGGCCTTGCTGAACGATTTTCTGGCCTTGCTCTGTGGTGCCTTCATGGTGCGCGGGGCCTTTCATCAGGATTCCGGGCTGGCCGCGGCAGTGGCCGGCGCGGTGGCGCGGCTGGATCAGGGCTGCATCAACGCTGCCCCAAAAGCCGCGCGGTCTGACGCCTGATCCAGCCCTGCGCCGCGCGCCAGCGTCCGCCGGCGGCCAGCGGCCAATGTTCCGGCTGGGCCAGCCGTTCCAAAAACACCTCAACCGGGCAGGGCAATTGCGTCACCGGGTCAATGTAGCGCGGGTAGAGGATCAGGGCGCCGGCGATCAGGCTTTCCAGATCAAGCCGCCGGTTGCGGCGTGCGGCTGGAAAGGCTGGGCCGCGATCCTCCGTGAGGCCCCAACCCGCGTAAAAGGGCTGACCCCAAAGCGTGACCGGCAGGCCGCGCAATAGCGCTTCAAACCCCGTGAGCGAGGTCAGGCAATGGACCCCATCCACCTGAGCCAATAACCCGGCCATTGGGGTTTCCACCGCGACATGATCAGCCAGGCCAAGCAGATCCTTGGCCGCAATGCGCCCGCGGCGAAACCCGGCCTCCACATCCGGATGGGGTTTGTAGATCAGGAAGGCCTCTGGCGCGGCAGCACGCACGGCGTGGAGCAAGGCTAGATTGGTCATGCCACCGCCGCCCTTGAGGACCGAGGCGTCATCCTCCACCTGGCCCGGCACCAGAATGCGCGGCTTCCCTGCCGGCGCGGGGATGCTGGGGGCTGGACCGGTGAGGTTATATTTTGTCAGCCCGCGATCAAGGATCGCTTGGCGCAGCGCTGCCGCACGGGCGCGGAGCGGGGCAGGGAAGTCGGCCCCGTTGAGCAGTGTTTCAAGATCAGAAGGCTGGGCCGGGTCGTAATGCGGGGCCCGATGATCCAGCACGAAGGACCCGCCCGGGCGGAAGGCAGCACCGATGCCGGCCGAGCGCAAAAAACCATCTTCCAGGAACACCACCGGCACCCCTGCCGCGGCGGCCTTGGCGAGAAAGCCAGGCTTTGCACCCGCTGCCCAGACCAGGGCGGCGCCGCCCCGGGCCTTGGCGGTGGCGATGGCCTTATCGGCGCTTTTGGCGAAGATCGGTGCTGGCCCGGCCGAGGCGAGCAGCGCGCGCACCCTTGCCTGTTTCCAGCCTTGCACGCCAAGGCAGGTGGCGATGCGCTGATTTTCCGCCGCTTGGCGTCGCCAAAAAGCATGAAGATCAATTGATTGCATAAGAGAGCTGGCCGTGCGGTTGAAGGGATCAGCCGCGCGGGTGAAGGCGATAAGACGGGCATAGACCTCCTTGGCATTGGCCCCAGCCAAGGGGCCATCTGCTACGGGCACAGCGGCGGCAAGCGCCAGCAGCGCCATGGGGCGGGAGGCGCCATGCAGGATTGCCGCGCCATCAAGCAGGCTCCAGGGATCGCAGGCCGGTTCGCTTTCGGGCCATAGTGACAGAGCCTCCGGCGCGGCAAAGGGATCACGGAAACAGCGCAGGTGAAGGCCAGAGGCTAGGGCGGCCTTGCGGGCGTCTGCCGCAGCTATGCGCAGCGCCGGGTCACAAGGGTCAAGCAGGATCGCCGCACCGTGCGGCGCTAAGCCCAGCGCTGCGCCGCCCGGATCGGTGAGCCCGGCAGGACCGCCGAGCCTTGCTTCGGCAAGGCGGGCGATGATGCCAGGCGCTGCGGCAAGTGCTGCCTCCGTTGCGGGGTTGGCGAGCGCGGCGGCAATCGGGTCTGGTGCCTCCGCTTGCACCAGGGCGATGAGGGGTTCCTGTGCGCCCAGGCGAATCTTGCCCCAAGGGCCGGCAGTGAAGCGGATGATGCGCGCTGCCCCGGGCGGTGGCGGCGAGCCCATCGGCAAGGCGAGCAATTCGGGCGGCGCCCCACCTGACCAAGGCATGACGCGGTATTCCGGCCAGCAAGCGGCCAGATATGGCGCCGCTGCCAAAAGATCGGATGGCAGGGCGAGGGCGGGCGGGGCAGTCATTTCTTGCTCGCGGCCATCAGTTTCAGCCAGAGGCCAATGCGGCTGTCACTTTGGCGAGGCCGCGCGGGCGTCGGGCGCACAAGCCCCCTTCGGTTCAGCAACGAAAGCGTCGCTTTGGTCCGATCATCTTGTATTTGGGGTCTCCGAGGAAAACATGGTGACGGGATTCAATTTGCCTTAGACATTCGGGTGATACTATTCAACCGAAACTGGCAATTTCGTGCTAGAGATGCGAATCGGTATGAGGAGAAAGGTTTTGATGCCCATGAGCGGGGAATACCAACGCCGCTTCTTGCCGATGATGGTGCTGCTGTTGTCTGGTATTGTATTGGCCGGTTGCGGGATGATGAACACGGAACAATCGTCCGCGACGCCGGAGCCCACCCGTATCCTGGACCCGGTTGCGGCCTTTGCCGCCGATCCGCCCGCCGGCGGAGAAGGGCAGGTGCGTCTTGCCGATACAGGTGAAATGGCGCGGGTTCGCCTGATGCGCCAATATGCGGCGGCCAGTGGCCGTGAATGCCGAGAGGTGCGCGTGAGCCGGCGGGGTGGCGAGCAGAATCGCCTTTATTGTCGCGCCGGCACCGGCTGGATAGAGGCACGGCCCTTGCTTTCGCAGGCTGTGGTTCAGCAATGAGCCTGCAGGGCGAAGCTGCCCTGATCCTGCGCGGCGCGCGGATGCAGTCACGCGTCATCGGCGCGCTGGTCATTCGCGAAATGCATTCGCGCTTTGGCCGCCATTATATGGGCTATATCTGGTTGTTCTTTGAACCTTTGCTTTTGGGGGTGTGCATCGGCCTTATTCACGCTTGGCGGGATCGGCCGGCGGCGTTTGGTGCCTTTGAATTCCATGCGGTGGGCTACATTCTTTTCTTCGTGTTTCGCGGGATTTTGTCGCGGGCCACCATGGCAATCAAGATGAATCAGCCGCTGCTCTATCATCGCAGCGTCACCTTGCCCGATGTGTTCTTCGCGCGCCACTTGATCGAGTTCCTGTGCTGCACGGGTGTGATGCTGGCCATGCTGTTTGGATTGTTTGTGTCGAATGGTAGCCTGCCGGAAAGCCCCCTCAAGATGACGCTCGCCTTGATCATGCTGGCGCTGTTTAGCCAGGGCTTGGCCTTTCTGGCGGCCGCCATTACTGCGGCGGTCGAAGGATCTGAGCGCCTGATTCACGCCATTACCTATCTTCTGCTCCCCGTGAGCGGGCTGTTTTTTCTGGTGGAATGGCTGCCGGAATGGTTGGCCCAAATGGCGCTTTGGATTCCGCTTGTGCATCTATTCGAATTGCTGCGCGATGGGCAATTCGGCTCTCGTTTCAACGCGGAATATGATCTTGGCTATGTTTGGGGCTGGATCATGGTCACGCATCTGATCGGACTAGCGGCGCTGCGCGTCACGCGTGCGCGCATGGGATTGGAATAGGCGTCGCCATGGGTCTTGAGATGGTGAATGTCCACAAGACTTACGTAACCCGCGGCATGCGCAGGGAGATTCTGCGCGGTGCCAATGGCTTTTTTGCGCGTGGCGAAAGGGTTGGCATTCTTGGCCGCAACGGGTCTGGCAAATCAACTTTGGTGCGGCTGCTTGGCGGGGTTGAGGCGCCGACCAAAGGCGTCATTCGGCGTAGCATGAGCATTTCCTGGCCAATCGGCCTGGCAGCGGGGTTTCAGCCGATGCTGTCAGGCGCCGACAATGCGCGCTTCATCGCCCGCATCTATGGTCGCCCGATTCGGGAAACGGTTGATTTTGTCGAAGATTTCGCCGAGCTTGGCGAGTATATGCGCATGCCCATGATGACCTATTCGTCAGGTATGCGGTCGCGACTCTCCCTGGCGGTTTCACTGGCGATTGATTTCGATTGCTACCTGGTGGATGAGGCATTGGCCGTTGGCGATACGCGCTTTGGGCGTGCCTTTGCGGAACGAATCGAGCGTTCCGGTCTTATTCTGGTTTCCCATTCACCCGCAATGGTGCGCAAACTCTGCACACGCGCTGCTGTGCTGGACCAAGGGCAGATAACCTTCTATGACGATATCGATGAAGCTCTCGCCACCTATCACGCTCTCTGAAGCGAGCGGGAGGCCGCTTAGCCTGCCGCAGGAGCCAGAACCGGCTTCCAAGCCTTGGTATGCGCGGTTTTGGCGACGCCCCTTCTTTCTGCTGGTGATTTTACCAAGCCTGATCGCTGCGGGCTATTTTTACGGGATCGCCGCGTCGCAATTCGTGTCTGAAGCGCGGTTTGTGGTAAGCTCTCGCGGGCATGAAGGCGGGGTTGGCGCTGCCATGCGGGGCATGGGGGGCGGTGGCGCCTTTGGCGGATTTGGTGGCGGGAGCGTGGCATCGAGCGAAACGAACAGCGTGCGCGATTTTCTCACATCACTTGATGCGGTGATGGAAGCGCATGGCAAGCTTGACTTGATCGCGATGTGGCAACGCCCTGAAGCCGATTGGCTTTCCGAATTGTGGCGGACAGAACCTGAACTGCTCGCGCGCTTCTACAACAGGATGGTGACTGTATCACTCGACCCTTCAACCAATGTGACAACCCTTAAGGTACGGAGTTTCCGGCCGGAGGATTCGAAGGCGCTGGCGGAAACCCTGCTGACTTCGGCCGAAGCCCTGGTCAACCGGCTTTCCGAGCGTACCCGCAACGAAACCTTGAGGGTTGCGCGGCAGGAAATGGAAATCGCCGAACAACGGGTTCATGAAAGCCGCGCCGCCCTGGTGCGTTTTCGCGAACAGGAACGTGAATTGGACAGTGCCGGTGCTGCGCAGGCAGCGGTGGCCTTGCGTGGGCAGTTGGAAGTGGCGCTGGCCCAAGCCAGGGCTGAATTGACCGAAAGGCTGAAATTCATGCGCCCCGACAATCCGGCGCTGCAGGTCACACGCAATAGGATTGAAGCGCTGGAGCGCCAGATTTCCTCGGAACGGACGCGACATACGGAAACCACGGTGGGCGGCGAAGGCGCGGTTTTGGCGCGGCAATTGGCTTCCTTCGAACGGCTGATGTTGGAGCGTGAATTCGCCGACAAACAGCTTGCCTCGGCGACGGCAAGCCTTGAGACGGCGAGGCTCGAGGCGCAGCGTCAGCAGCTTTTCCTCTCACGCATCGTTGAGCCCAATCTTGCGGTCTATCCGCTCTATCCTCGGAAGTTGACCAATGTGGCGAGCATTATTGTCGGCCTTACCATTGCCTACGGCATTGGCTGGTTGTTGATTGTCGGGATGCGAGAACATGCGGCCTGAACCACGCGCGACGCTCACGCGCCTCTTCCTCCCTTTGCTTTTGCTGGCACTTGGCGGGCATGCCGCGGCGCAAGGTCAGATGGGACAGTCTACCCCAAATCAGTTTCAGTCACAGCAATTCCAGTCGCAACAATTTCCGACGCAACAGGGCGCGCCCATGCAGGGCCAGGCGCAGGGGCGTGGGCCCACGGCGCCGCAAACGCAGATGACTCAGCCCGGCGTGGTACCCGGTATGCCCTTCATGTCGGGTGTTCCCACATTGCCCGGCTTTCCACCTGGTGGCGATCAACTCCGCCCGCCATCAGTATTCGATCAACGCAGCCTTGCTGATCTGCCTGGTCAGGCACGCGGCACCGAGCGCCCGGGTAGCCCGACGCAGGCGGAAGGGGGCCCCACCTTGGTGACGCCGCTCGGTGATTTGATGCGCAATGCCGGCCCCGCAACCGCCGTCTTCGGCGCTTCGCTTTTCACCGGGATGGCACAATCTTCTTCCGACGCGCCCAATCCGAATTACGTGCTGGCGCCGGGCGATAGGGTCAGCATTCGCGCCTGGGGCGCAGTGGATGCGGAGCAGGTCTCCCAGATTGATCCGGCGGGAAACCTGTTCCTGCCGAATGTCGGGCCTATTCGCGTGGCAGGCACCCGTGTTGGCGATTTGCAACGCGTAGTGGAAGGCGAAATCCGGCGCGTCTATACGCAGCAGGTGCAGGTTTATGCGACCGTGCTGTCCACGCAGCGGGTTGGTGTTTTCGTCACAGGATTTGTGCGCAATCCGGGCCGTTTTGCGGGGGTTGCTTCCGATAGCGTGTTGGATTTCCTGCTACGTGCCGGCGGCATTGATTCCGCGCGCGGTTCCTTCCGCGATGTCCGGGTTCAGCGCGGCAATGCGACGGTGGCGCGCTTCGATCTTTATCGCTTCCTGTTGGAAGGGCGCATGCCGGATATTAGCCTGCAGGAAGGTGATACCATTGTGGTGGATCGCCAGCGTCCGCTGATCGGCGCGGATGGGGCCGTGCGCAATAATTTTCTGTTCGAAAGCCCACAGCTTGGCCCCATGCGCGGCCAGGATTTGATCAATTATGCGCGGCCCTTGCCTGCGGCCACCAATGCCGTGGTGCGCGGCGTGCGCAACGCACAACCCTTTTCCCGTTACCTGACGATAGCGGAGCTTTCGCGGCAGAACTTGCAGGATCAGGACACAGTGACCTTTGTCGCGGATGTCGCCTTGCGCACAGTGCGCATCACCATCGAAGGCAGCCGGCTTTATCCTTCAGTATTGGTGGCAGATCGGGATTTTTCCCTGTGCCAGATCCTTGATCATGTTGCGGTTGACCCTTCGCTTGCGAATACATCAGCAGTTTTCCTATTGCGCCCCCGGCTTGCCTTGCAACAGAAGCGTTCCATTGATGATTCGCTGGACCGGCTGGAGCGGCAGCTGTTCCTCTCCCCCGCCATGACGCCGGGCACTGCGGCGGCGCGTTCGGCAGAGGCCAATATGGTATTGTCCTATATCAGCCGCGCACGCCGCAGCCAGCCTGAAGGGCGGCTTGTCGTGGTGAATGAGGATGGAACCTGCGCCCCGGTGCGGCTTGAGGATGGCGATACCATCGTCATTCCTGAAAGATCGCAAACCGTGATGGTGCAGGGCGAAGTGGCCATGCCGCGCGCAGTGCTGTGGCGGCAAGGCATGACTATTGAGCAATACTTGAATGAGGCGGGCGGGCTGACCGCGCGCGGTGCGCGTTCCACCCTGATGATGCGTCGTCCCAGTGGTCAGGTGCTGCTTGACCCCCGGCAGCCACCACAGCCGGGGGATGAGTTGATTGCCTTGCCTTATCTGGACCCGAAATTTTTTATCATCGGCCAGGAATTCATCACTGCCTTGTTCCAGGTTGCCCTTGCGGCGCGCGTGATCAAGGATTGGTAGCGCAGCGTATCAGCACCCAAGCTGGTCAGCCAAATCCTCAAAGCTGGTGGCGATCACGCCCCAATCCTGTTCCGCCTTCAGATCGGTTGCCTGATCCGCACCATGTTCATTGGCGCGGAGCACAAAAGCGGTGGCCAGACCACATTTGCGTGCCGCAGCCAAATCTCCATTATGCGCAGCAACCAGCGCCACTTGCGCGGGCTTCAGGCCCAAAATCTCACAAGTGCGCAAATAGGCTTCTGGCTGCGGTTTATAGGCTTGCGCAGCCTCGGCCCCCAGGATCGCATCCCACGGCATGCCGGCGCGTTTCGCCATATTCGCAAGCAGCAGGATATTGCCATTCGACAACGGGGCGATGAAGTGTTTTGCCTTGAGGCGGATGAGGCCAGGAACGGTATCAGGCCAAGGGTTCAGCCGATGCCAGGCGCTATTGAGCCAATCAAGCTCCTGTTCACTGACACCGGCGGTGGCAACGCCAAAATCCTTGAGCACACCATCAAGGTTTTCCCGATGCAGCACATCCAGCCGCGTGAAGGGGCGCCGGCCACTGCGCACTTCCTCCATCGCGGGTTGGTAGCGTTTGCGCCAGGCATCTGCGAAGCGATGCGGGTCTATATCGCCCTGGCCATGACGTGCCAGGAATGTGCGTGCATCGCGCGCAATACCATTCCGCCAATCCACCACTGTGCCGAAAACATCGAAGACCAGTGCCTTCACTTCGGGAAGCGCGCTCATGCTGCCGTATCCTTTTCGGGCTGTGCCCATTGCTTTTCAAAATCCCAGACTTCCGGGAAGCCCATGAGCTCGGTCATTTTCTTGAAGCCATAAGATTCACCAAGTGCCAGACTGTCGCCGGCGGTCTTCAAATGCGCATAGGCGCGTTCCAGCGCGGCGGCTGCGGCAAGGAAGCCAATGGCGGGATAGATCGCCATGGCATAGCCAATTTCCTGCAAGCGCGCGGCGGGCAGGATGGGCGTGCGCCCGCCTTCCACCATATTCGCGAGCAAGGGTTTGGCAATTGCCTTGCCGATGGCGCGCATTTCATCTTCGCTTTCCGGGCTTTCAATGAAGACAATATCGGCGCCCGCATCGCCATACATGCGCCCGCGCCGAATGGCTTCTTCAAGCCCAAGTGTGGTGCGGGAATCCGTACGCGCCACAATCAGGAAATTCGGATCGCGCCGCGCTTCGGCGGCAACCTTGATCTTCAGCACCATTTCCTCGGCGGGGATCACGCGTCGGCCAGGTGTATGACCGCATTTTTTCGGCATTTCCTGATCTTCAAGCTGAATGCCGGTCATGCCGGCGGCTTCATAGCCAAGCGTGGTGTGGCGCACATTCAGCAAACCGCCATAGCCCGTATCGGCATCCGCGACCAAAGGCGTTTTGCAGCCGCGCGCCATGGTGCCCATGCGCGCCACCATATCGGCATAGGTCGCAATGCCCGCATCCGCGACACCAAGGGCCGAGGCAACGGCGCCAAAGCCCGTGCCATAAATGCAATCAAACCCCATGCCATCAGCAATCTTGGCCGAAATCATATCGAAAACGCCGGGGGCAAGGATGAAGCGCTTCTCGGCAAGCGCCTTGCGAAGAGATGGATTGGCCATGGGATTTCCTTATCTGTTTATTGCGGGCGGATATGGCCAGCAGCACTCGCCGCGGCCCAAATACGATCATCGCGTTGCATGGCTTCCAGCAACGCGGCAGAGGGGCGGATATCGGCTTCAACACCAAGCGCCAAAAGCCGTTGCTTGAAGGTTTCATCAGCAAAAACCGCAGAAACTGTGCGGTAGATGCGATCCACCAGGGCAGGCGCCATGCGTGGTGGCCCGAGCATGGCAACCCAGCCGGACAAATCAAAATCACGCACGCCCTGTTCGCCGGGTGTGGGTGCATCCGGGAAGAAGGGCGAACGCGTGCCGGTTGAAGTCGCCAACACACGCACGCGCCCGGTTTGCATATGCGGCATGGCGCTGACCGTGCTGGTCCAGCCACTCGGCAGATGCCCGGCGACAATGTCATTCATCAAAGGCCCGCCGCTGCGATAGGCGATATCGGGCATGTCCACCCCCGCACGCCGCGCCATTTCCTGCCCGATGAAGGATGACAGCGCCTCGGTTGAACCAGTGCCGACTTTGCCGGGATTTGCCTTGGCATAGGCGAGCATGGAGGTGAGCGAATCAAAAGGCTGATTGGCGCCGGCCACCAGCACCATGGTATTGCGTGTCAGCATCGCAATCGGCGTGAAATCGCGGATCGCATCATATGGCATGCTGGGCAGATGGTATTTGTTCATGATGTGGGTCGAAACAACCACGAGCAAGGTATGCCCATCGGGTTCCGCGCGTGCCACCACTTCGGAACCGATCACGCCCGCGGCACCGGCGCGGTTTTCGACAATGAAGGGTTGCGGCAGCGTATTGCGCAACGCCTCGCCAATCGCGCGCACCAGAATATCCGTCCCGCCACTGGCGGCATAGGGCACCACCACGCGTATGGGCTTGGTGGGCCAGGTGATGTCTTGCGCTTGCGCCAGCCCTGGCAGGGCGGTTGCGGCCAGGGTGCCGAAAAGCGCGCGTCTTTCGATTTTCATTTGGGGCTTCCTCAATCCACACGCGCGCCGGTGGCGCGGACAATCGGCACCCATTTGTCAATCTCGCTTGCGATGAAGGCGCGTGTTGCTTCCGGCGTCATGCCATCCGGGATGGTATTGCCAAGCTGCACCAGCCTATCGCGCACATCAGGCTTGCGGAGCGCAAGCGCGATTTGCTCATAAAGAAATTGCCGGATCGGCAGCGGCGTGCCGAGTGTCGCGGACCATGGCGTCCAGGTGGTGGCCTGAAAGGCGGGCAGGCCCGCTTCGGCTGAGGTCGGCACATCGGGCGCCATGGGTGAACGTTCAGGCGTGGCAATTGCAATACCATTCACCGTGCCGTTCTTGATATGCTCAGCCAGGAAGGAAATGGTGTCCGATTGGAAGCTGATGCGCCCGGCCATCAAATCCTGAAAAGCCGCGGCCGATCCGCGATAAGGCACATGGGTCGCAGGCACGCCGAGCAGATGCAGCAGCAAGGCCGAGGAAATATGCCCGGTCGAACCATTGCCGGAAGACCCATAAAGCACATTCCCACCACCAGCCGCGACCGCCGCACGAAACTCCGCCAGCGTGCGGACATTCATGGAAGGATGGGTTGCCAGCACAATCGGCGAATGACTGGAAATGGTGATGTGATCCACACCGGTCAGCGGATGGATACGCAAGCGGTCGCCATAAAGGCCG
>JBIKWX010000048.1:0-16594 GCA_044356095.1 Roseomonas sp. | reverse complement strand
TTGCATGGCGCGGCGCACACGCACATCCTGGAAGGGATTCTTGCCCTGCACATCGGATTTCAGCAGCTGCGGGCGCATCTGATCCAGCCCAAGATAGATCGTGCGCAATTCCGGCCCCTGGATGATACGCACCCCTGGGGAGCGTGAAATCCGGTCCACATCCTGCGGCGGCACGGTATAGACAAAATCCATCTCACCCGAGAGCAGCGCCGCCACGCGCGTCGCGTCATTGGCAATGATGTTCAATTCGGCGCGCGTCAGATTATGGACGGGCTTGTCCCACCAATTGGGATTGGGCGCGATGACCGTGCGCCGATCTGGCTCCCGCGAGACCAGAATGAAAGGCCCGGTACCCATGGCATTGCGGGTCGCGAAATTCTCCACGCGCGTGGTCAAATCCGCGGGACGCGTCGCATTGTTTTTCTCGGCCCAGGCGCGGCTGAACATGCCCCAATTGGTGATTTCCTGCAGCAGGATCGGGTTGGGCACAGTCGTTTCAAAATCAACCGTGTGATCGTCAATCTTGCGCACTTCCTTCACGGAAGCGAGCACACCTTGCACATTGGAACCAGGCGCGCGCGCGCGTTCAACACTGAAGACAACATCATCAGCGGTGAAGGGCGTACCGTCCGAAAATTTCACATTGCGGCGCAGATGAAAGCGCCAGACATTTGGCTGCGGTTGTTCCCAGCGTTCGGCAAGCGCGGCTTCCACCTTGCCTTCATGGTTGCGGCGGACCAGCGGTTCATAGAAATTGGACCCGAAGGCGAGGAGGAAGGTTTCCTGCCGCGTATAGGGGTCCATCGAATTCACATCGCCATCATTGGCCCAGCGAAAGACATTGGCCTGAGCGCATAGGGTGGAACCGGCGAGCAAGGCGGCGGCAAAGGTAAGGCGGCGCAACAACATGAAGCATTCTCTCCCAGAAGAACGTGACCCGGTCCTTTTAGGGCTTTTATGCGCCATGAAAAAGCGGAATCAGCGGGCAAGAAAAAAGCCCCTTTCCTGCCGGAGAAGGGGCTTTGATCGGGAAAGACGATGATGCCTCAAGCCGCGCGGAGCGCCTTGCCTAATTCGCCCGTCCCTTTTTCGATCAGCGTTGCGTCGGTCGCCGCATCAATGGTTTCGGCCAAAAGGGTCCGTGTTGCGGCGGTGGCGATATCCGCCGCCGCCTGACGCACTTCGGCAATGGCGCCCGCTTCAGCAGCGGCAATGCGATCCATCGCCATCCGTTCACGCCGTTCAGCCGCCGCCTCAGCCTCCGCCTGCGCAGCGGCGGCCACACGCTCGGCCTCGGCCTTGGCGCGGGTCAGCATTTCCTCGGCTTCCTTCAGGGCGGCAGCGCGTTCGGCTTCCGCGGCCTTCAGCATCGCCTCGGCCTCGGCGCGCAACTTGGCGGCTTCTTCCAGCTGCGCGCGAATGCCTTCAGCGCGCTTGTCGAGAGCCCCCATCAGGGCACTGAAAACCTTGCGGCCAAACAGCACGAAGAACAGCACAAAGGAAACGGCGACCCAGAATTTCGGGTCCAACCAGAAATGCGCATAACCGTGCATCATGCCCTCCCGCGCGCGGTCATTTCGCGACCAACCGCAGCGCCAATGGCACCGCGATCCGCCGCACCGATCAGCTTCTGCACCAAGGCTTCAGCCGTATCCGTCGCAACGTCACGCAAGGCCCCCATGGCAGCACCACGCGCCGCATCAATCCGCGCTTCCGCCGCAGCCACTTGTTCAGCAAGCTTGGCGTTCAGCACGGCGGCACGCTTTTCAGCTTCGGCCTGGGCATTCTGCAATGCTCCTGCGATAGAAGCCTGCGCCTCAGCCCGCGCCTTGGCCGTCGCGTCGCGATGCGCGGCCATGGCCGCATCCGCATTGGCCTTGGCGGTACGGGCCGCTTCCAGGTCTCCCTGGATGCGGGCGCGCCGTTCTTCCAGCACGCTTTCCACGAGCGGCAGGCCCTTGTTCTTCACCAGCCAATAAAGGGCCGCGAAGATCAACAGCATCCACACAACCTGGGCAATCACCAAAGGATTGCCGAATTCAAGCTGTGGCATGCCACCACCACCGCCCCCGGCCCAGGCAATGCCGGGCAGGAGCATGGCTGCACCCGCGAAAAATCTGGTCAACAGGCTTGTCATGCCACGCCTCATGCTTCCATCGGCAGGGCAGCGCCCCAATGGCTCTGCCCCAAGCGCGCAAAGGCCCGGCGCACCGGGCCGCGCTTTCCTCAGGTGAAGAGGATGAGGAAGGCGATGAGCAGCGCAAACAGCGCGACCGCTTCAGTCAGCGCGAAGCCCAGAATACCGATCGGGAAGACCGCATCACGGGCGCCCGGGTTGCGGGCCACCGAGGAGACCATGGAAGCAAAAATATTGCCGATCCCGATGCCCACACCGGCAAGAGCGATAACGGCGATGCCGGCCCCGAGGGCCTTAGCGGCGAGCACGTCCATAATGAAGTTCCTTCCTTTTCCTGACAGGAGTGTTGAAACCCGATGATCTCAGTGCAGGTGCACCGCATCATGCAGGTAGATGCTGGTGAGAATGGCGAAAACATAGGCCTGGAGGAAAGCCACGAGGAATTCGAAGCCAACCAGGGCCACATTCACCGCAAGCGGTGCCGCAGCACCAAAAATACCAACCGCGCCGGCGCTGCCCATCAGCACGACGAAGGTAGCAAAAACCTTCAGCATGACGTGACCGGCAACCATATTCGCGAAAAGACGCACGGAAAGGGAGACCGGCCGCGAGAGGTAGGAAATCACCTCAATCGGGATGATCAGCGGCGCCAACACCTTGGGCGCACCTTCCGGGAAGAAATAGCTGAAAAAATGCATGCCATGAATGCTGATGGCGACCACGGTGATCAGCACAAACACAATCATTGCTAGCGCGAAGGTGACCGCGATGTGGCTGGTGAAGGTGAAGGCATAAGGCAACATGCCAAGCAGGTTGCCGAACAGCACGAACATGAAAAGGGCAAAGACGAAGGGGAAGAAGCGCTTGCCTTCATCCCCCACCTGGCCGGTCACCAATTCATGCACGAATTCATAAGCGGTTTCGGCCAGGGATTGCAGCCGGCCCGGCACAATGGCGCGCTGGCGCATGCCATAGACCAGAAGGCCCATGGTCAGCAGCACGGCAACCACCATGAAAACATTGGCCTGGCTGAAGCCAACGGCCTTACCAAGCACACCAAGTACGGGCGAGAGCTCAAACTGGCTCAGAGCGTCAATCGCTTTGCCTTCCGCAGCCACAGCCTACCTCTCCCGCTTCATCATCACTTCACTGTCGGACGCGAACGCGGG
Organism: Roseomonas sp.; assembly: GCA_044356095.1. Lineage (GTDB taxonomy): Bacteria > Pseudomonadota > Alphaproteobacteria > Acetobacterales > Acetobacteraceae > Neoroseomonas. The sequence continues at coordinate 13,288 of JBIKWX010000048.1, read as the reverse complement.
TTAAAAAGCCGATAGACATTCAAAACCCCGGCCGCGCTGCCCATGACAAAAAACACCAGGAAAAGCCAAGGCCAAGTGCCAAGCCAGCGATCGAGTGCCCACCCAATGCCGACGCCAACAACAAGGGCCGAGACAACCTCCACCCCCGCGCGGAACCCGATTCCCCATGGTCCTTTGGGCAGGCCTTTGGACCCCTTCGGGTCTTGTTCCAGACCGCTTTGGGCCCGGGCCTGCTTGAGGCGCGCATCAAAATCTGGTTGCGAATTCACCTTTGCTCCCCAGGCGGTCTCCGCCAGAAGCGAAGCGGCGTTTACGGGTGGGCTACCGGAGTGTCAAGCATGTGCGGCGCAGCAAAGGGCTAATTATTGGTGCTTAGCGCGGTGGCGTAGGCGGCCGAGGCGGGCGCGGCGCCTGTCGCGTCGACGAACTCGCCGGCCGAGCTGGCGGCGCTGGCGGCGGCGGTGGCGGGCGGCGAATCGCGAAACGCTGCTTGGCCGGCGGCAGGGCATCCCATTGGCGAATGATCGCCTCCTCGGAGGAGGTGTCATAGCCAAGGCGCCGCATGGCGTCCCGGGCGCGGCGCTTCTGGTCCTCGCTCAGCCGATCCCAGGCGATGGGGCCGGGGGCGAAGACCTGTTCGGGTTCCTCAGCCGGGGGGGCGGTGGTCACGGGCGGGGGCTGGTTCGGCTGGGCGCAGGCGGCCGGCAGCAAGGCCAGCAGGAAAAGGCGACGTTTCATGGCGTAAGCTCCACCAGCACGGGTACATGGTCAGACGCTTGCGGCCAATCCCGCGCATCCTTCAGCACCAAATGGCGCTTGAGCCCGCCCGCCAGATCATCACTGACCCAGACATGATCCAGCCGACGGCCACGATCGGCTGCCCGCCAATCCCGCGCCCGATAGGACCACCATGTATAAAGCTTTTGATCCTCCGGCACGAAATGGCGCAGCGCATCATGCCAGCCAGCCGCCTTCTGCCAGCCGAGCAGCCCTTCAACCTCGATAGGTGTGTGGGAGACGACATCCAATAATTGCTTATGGGACCAGACATCATGTTCAAGGGGCGCGATGTTCAAATCCCCCACCAGTACGGCGCGCTTGGCGCCTCGGCCCGCGAACCAGCGCGTGGCTTCCGCGACGAAATCAAGCTTATGGCCGAATTTCGGATTGGCTTCACGGTCCGGGATATCGCCGCCCGCAGGCACGTAGAAATTATGCACCTCAACCGGGCCGCCTGGCGCATCCAGCATCACGCCCAAATGCCGGCAATCTCCCTTGGCGCACCAATCGGGATCATCTGCGCGCAAGCTGATCGGCAGGCGCGATAACACCGCAACACCATTATAGCCCTTCATGCCGCGCACCAGCCGATGCGTGAAGCCAAGGGCAGCGATGCCTTCATGCGGAAACGCCTCATCCGGGCATTTGGTTTCCTGCAGGCAGATCACATCAGGCGCCAGATCAGCGACCAGGTTTTGCAGCAGGGGCAGGCGCAATCTCACGCTATTGATGTTCCAGGTCGCGATACGAAGAGCCTGCCGCGATGCGCCGCGTTTCGCCATGGGTTTTCCTGTCGTCACTTCTGGGAAAGGGTTTCAAAAACATCGCCCGAGGGCGCGGCACCTTGGATATGGCGCCGATGCCAAAGCGCGTAAAACAGCAAATGCCAGGCGGCGAAGCCTTCGCGCTTGCCGGCAGCCGCGCGAAACAGCGGCAGGATGCGATCAGTCTTGGCGATTTCCGAAACCCCCGGCTGGCTCGCCACCAAGGGCGCCAGCTTGTCGGCCACATCAGCAATCCAGGCACCAACCGGCACCGTAAAACCTTGCTTGGCGCGGAAGGGCTCGCTGGCCGGAAAATTCTTCGCGAGCCATTGGCGCAGCAGATATTTGCCGCGCCCATCGCGAATCTTGAGCTTGTCGGGCAGGCGAAACGCAGCGGCCGCCATGCCGGGATCAAGGAAGGGCGTGCGGCCTTCCACGCCATGCGCCATCAGGCAGCGATCAAGCTTGATCAGCAGATCATGCGCCAACCAATCGGCGCAATCGGTGGCTTGCGCGATTTGCAGACGTGACCGGCCCGGCAGCGCAGCGGCGGCTTCAGCAGCGGCGATGCCATCGCGCCAATCCGCAAGCGGTTCACGCAGCACATCCAGCCGATCAAAAGCGCCATGGCCGCGCATGGTCTTGCCGCCAAGCCACCAGGGACGCATCGCCGCGCGGTAGCGGCCATAGCCGCCAAACACCTCATCGCCGCCTTCGCCGGACAGCACCACCTTCACTTCCTGCCGCGCGGCGCGGGCGAGGAACCAGGTGGGGATGATGGCGTAATCGGCAGCGGGATCATCCATGCAGGCAATGATTTCCGGCAAATGCCGCCAAACCATATCGCGGGTGATGTCAACGCGCACATGCCGCGCGCCAGCAGCACGCGCCGCTGTGGCGGCGGCTTCGCGTTCATCCGCCGCACCGGCGACATCGAAGCCGGCAGTAAAGGCCAGAACCGGCGCGGTATTGATGCGCGCCATGGCGGCCAATACGGCCGCGGAATCCGTCCCGCCGGAGAGGAACATGCCGTAAGGCACATCGCTCCGCTGATGCAAATCAACGCTTTCCATCAGCGCCGCATCCAGCCGTGCCAGCGCTGCTTCTTCCGAGATGTTTTCGGGCCCTTCCTCCGGCAAGGCAGCGCGGCGCGCGCGGGCGATGATGCGGCCATCGGCGATGGTGATGGTCTCACCGGGCAGGACACGGCTGATGCCTTGGAAGATGGTCTCTGGCCCGCTGGTGAATTGCAGTTGCAGCAATTCATGTAAGGCGGGGCGATGCAGTTGCGGCGCAACCAGGCCAGCGGCAATCAGCGCCTGCGGTTCGGAGGCGAAGGCGATACCATCAGCGATTTCAGCGATATAGAGCGGCTTGATGCCGAAAGGATCACGCGCCAGCAAAACCTGCCGCGCCGCGCGATCATGAATGGCGATGCCATACATGCCGCGCAGAAGCTCAGCGAAGCCCGCGCCATCGCGGCGATACAAATGCAAGGGCGGTTCGCAATCGGATGCCGTCGCCGCAGGCAGCGCGTGATCGCTGCGCAATTCGCGGTAATTGTAGATTTCACCATTCGCGACCAGGGCGGCGGCACCGGCGAAAAGCGGTTGATCGCCTGTTGCCAGATCAATGATCGCAAGGCGGGCATGGGCGAGCGCTACATTGCCCGAAACATGATGCCCCGCGCCATCCGGCCCGCGATGCGCCAGCGCGCGCGTGAGCGCTTCCAGCACTGTGGCGGAAGGGGATGCTCCAGCGCGGAGCGCAAGGCCGGCTATGCCGCACATGGCGCTAGGCCCGTCCCGCCGGCTTGAGATCCGCCAGCAAGTGCCGCCAGCGCGCGATCACCGGCGCCTCCGCGAAAGTACTCACAAAATGCGCGCGGCCTGCCGCGGCGATGGCAGCCGTGCGATCAGGGTTTTCGGCCAGTGCTGCAATGGCTGCCGCAAGCGCCGCCGCATCTTCACGCGGCACCAGCACGCCATCCTTGCCATCACTGATCAATTCACTCGGCCCCTGCGCGGCAGCAGCAATCACTGGCTTCGCAGCAGACCAGGCTTCCAGCACGATATTGCCGAGCGGTTCATGGCGCGATGAGCAGATAAAGATATCCGCAGCCGCCAGCAGCGCACCAATATCGAGCCGCCAACCAAGGAAACACACACGCTCCGTGATGCCAAGCTCGGCTGCCAAGGCGCGCAAGGCGGCTTCCTCTGGCCCGGCTCCGGCCAGATACACATGCCCGCGCGGCAGCAGCGCGATGGCGCGCAGCAGCACATCAAAACCCTTATTCGGATGCAGTCGCCCCATCGCCAAAAGCCGAGGCGCATTGCTGGCAGCGGGCAGATCAGCGGGGGCGCTGCCTGCGAAATCCTCAACGAAATTCGGCAAGTAATGCACACGCTCTGGCGGCCAGGGCGCAGCAGTGATGGCGCGCACCAAATCATGCGTATTCGCAACCAGATGATCGCAATGGCGGAAATACTTCACATCATAATAGCCGCCGAAACGCCCAACCAAGACCCAAGGCCCTTGTGGCGTGAAGCGCGCGGCGCGCTGCATCCAGGCCACCACAAGATCGGGTTTGAAATCCTGCAAGGCACGCCGCAGACGCGGCTTGGTCAGCACATCAAGCGCGCCACCAAAGGCCAATTCCACCGGCGGCAGGCCAGCATCGCGAAGCCGCGCCGCACGCCCAGCATCACGCCGAATGATGGGCAGCACAACATCGCCCGCGTGATGCAGCGCGATGGTGGCGCGTTCAAAAAACGCCTCAGCCCCGCCAATCGGCGCGCCGGCCATGACCTGCGCAATCCTCATGGCTTCCGCCCGCCATGGCGTTCCGGTTCCAACCGCGCTTTCAGATAGGACATCAAGGGAAAGGCACCGGTGCAAAACGCCAGCAGCACGCCCCAAGCACCTTCGCGATAGCCTTTGCGGGACACATAGGATTTGAAGGCGCGGCTAATAAAGCGGCGCAAGTTCGCACGCAGCGTGCCGATATCGCCGGACGCGATCAGATCCGCTGCCTTGGCCGAGGAATACTTGTCCAGCCGCCGCAGCATGTCGGAGATATCGCGATCCACCAGATGCACCAGCGCGCCGGTCTTGATCGGTGGGCCTTGCTTGCCCTGCCAATCCAGCCCCGGATGCACGCGCTGCGCGCGCCAACGCTTCGCGCCGCGCTGGAACAGCCGGGGGACGGAGGTGGTGCCGAAACTCCCCGCCCAACCATGCCGCAGCAGCCGATCACCGACGTAATTATCCACCGGCACCTGATGCCAGGCGAAGCTGCTCGTTCCGATCACGCGGCGGATTTCAGCGGACAGCGCTCCATCCACGCGTTCATCGGCATCCAGTTCCAGAATCCAATCGCCGGTGCAGGCGGCAATGCCGGCATTGCGCCGATCACCTTCCAATTCCCAGGCACCTTCCAGCACAAGGGCACCCGCTGCGCGGGCAAGTGCGGCGCTGGCATCCGTGGTGCGGTCCAGCACCACCACAATCTCATCGGCGAAAGCGGCCGAGGCGAGGCAATCGGGCAACCGCGCTTCCTCATTCCGCGCAACGATCAGGATGGAGAGTTTCGGCATCACGCCGGCACCCGCGCGGTCTTGCCGATCAGCGCGCGGGCGGCTTCCAACACCCGCGCCACGGGCAAATCTTCCATCGCGCCCTGACCAGGCGGGCCATCGGCCAGAACGGCGCTCGCCTTGGGGCCGGCGGGGCCATATTCATCGGAGGGGGTCGGGCCAAACAGGCCGATGGTGGGCGCACCTGCGGCGGCGGCCAAATGCATCAGGCCGGAATCATTGCCAATGAACATCGCGGCACGCGCCAGCACCGCCGCCACTTCAGGCAGGTCGAGCTTGCCCACCAGATCAAGCGCCTGGGGCAAGGCGGTCAGAACCGGGGTCGCCATGCTGCGTTCCTGATCCCCCGGCCCGCCCAGAATGGCAATCCCAGCGCCGGGGAAAGCCCCGTCTGGCGCGGTCAGCCTCAGGGCGAGTTCGATGAAACGTTCCGCTGGCCAGACCTTGCGGTGCCAATTGGCGGTTGGCCCCAGCACCAGCCAAGGGCGGCCTGCCGGCAGCAGCGCGGCGGCGTGGGCGGTGTCCTCCGGCGCGGTCCAAATCACCGGCAGCGGCGGGGGGATCACGCCCAAAAGTGCGGCCAGATGCGTCAGCCGATGGCCGGGCCGCCGCCCGCCCTGGATGATCTTGCGCGCGCGTGTCCAAAGCAGCCAGGCAATGGCGGAAGCCCGCAAATCCACCACCAAATCCCAGCGCGTCGCGGCCACCTGGCCCCAGATTTCCAGCCAATGCAGCGAATAGGGGCGCTTTTCCACGCTTATCAGCCGTTCAAGCTGCGGCATGCGGCGAAACACGCCCTCTGCCACCCGCCCGCCGACAATGGTGAAGCGCGCTTCCGGATGCGCCCGCATCAGGTGGTCCAGCAGGCCGGTGGACAGCACCGCATCGCCAATGCGGGTGGAGGAGATGAAAAGAATGCGCACCCGTCGCCCTTACCACTTCCAGCGCCCGAGGGGGAGGTTGCAGCCGCGCCCTGGCCGACACAGGTTTAGGGCATGAAACTCGCAGCCTTGCCGGACCGTGCCGTTCTGGAAATCTCGGGGGAGGACCGCGTCGCCTTCCTGCAGGGGTTGGTTTCCAATGATGTGACCAAGGCGCGGGTGGATCAGGCGATCTGGGCCGCGCTGCTGACGCCGCAGGGCAAGTGGCTTGCGGATTTCTTTGTGATCGCAACGAATGATGCGCTGCTGCTGGATGTGGAAGTGGCGCAGCTTGCCATGCTGATCACGCGCCTGAGCCGCTTCAAGCTGCGCGCCAAGGTGGCGCTGCGCGACGCCTCGGCCGATTGGCGGGTACATGCGGCTTGGGGAGAGGGCGTCCCATCCGAAGGCTTGGTGGCGCGTGACCCGCGCCTGCCGGAAGCGGGCTGGCGGGTGCTGGCGGGCACTGGCATGTCCTGCAATGCCAGCCCCGCGGATTACGCGGCGCATCGCTTGACCCTTGGCCTGCCCGACGGGTCCAAGGATATGGAAGCCGAAAAATCCGTGTTGCTGGAAGGCGGCTTTGATGAGCTGCACGGCATTTCCTGGACCAAGGGCTGCTATATGGGCCAGGAACTGACCGCGCGGACCCGCTATCGTGGCTTGCTCAAGCGCCGGCTGGTGCCGGTCGTGATTGAAGGCCCTGCCCCGGGGCGCGGGGTGCCGATTTTAACGCCGGATGGCGCTGAGGCCGGCGAAATGCGCTCCAGCCAAGGCGCGCAGGGCTTGGCGCTGTTGCGCTTGGAATGGCTGGATAAGGGGGCGCTGATGGCGGGCGAGGCGCGCCTGACACCGCAACCGCCCCCTTGGATGAAATTGCCGGAGGATAATCCATGACCGAAGCAGATCACGGCCCCGGCGTGCGCCTGCCGCCGCCTGTGCTGGTCGGTGGCATCTTGGCGGTGGCTTGGTTCGCGCATCTTTTCTTCCCGGTGCTGCTCGGCCCACCCTTGCCGGATTACGGCGTGCTGGTGATTTTTCTGGGTGTGGCGCTGATCGGCTGGGCGCTGCTGGCGCTGGTGCAGGCGGGCAATGACCCAAGGCCGGATCGGCCGGATGCCGAATTGGTCACGGCAGGACCTTTCCGCTTTAGCCGCAACCCGATCTACCTCGGCTTTCTGGTGGTGGTGCTGGGCTTTGCGCTGCGCTGGGGTGATTTATGGGGCTGGCTTGCCGTGCTGGCCTGCCATTTGGCGCTGGATCGGCTGGTGGTGGTGAAGGAAGAAGCCTACCTCAGCACGCGTTTCGGCGCGGCTTATGAGGGCTATCGGAAGCGCGTCAGGCGCTGGGTTTAGCCTCGCCCGGCCAGCACCCGCGCCAGCCGATCGAATTCTGCCACGCTGAGTGTCTCACCACGCCGATCCCCGGCGATGCCGGCTTGGTCCAGCAAGGCTTCGGCGCCCCCAAGCGCCTTCAGGGCGCCGCGCAACATTTTGCGCCTTTGCCCAAAAGCGGCGGCGGTTAGTTTTTCCATGGCGGCGAATAGCGCAGGCGGCGGGTCTTCCGCATGGGGCGTGAAGCCCACCACAGCAGACCAAACCTTGGGCGGCGGGCTGAAGGCACCGGGCGGCAGGCGCAGCAGCAAATCGCAGCGGCAGCGCCATTGCGCGAGGACCGCCAGCCGCCCATAGGCGGGGGTGGCGGGGGCGGCGGTGATGCGTTCGGCCACCTCAAGCTGGAACATGAGGGTCATGCCCTCCAGCGCTGCCGCGCCACGCAGCCAGCGCACCAGCAAGGGGCTCGCGACATTATAGGGCAGGTTGGCGATGATCCGCCTTGGTACAGGCAGGGCTGTGGCTGGGTCCACACCAAGCGCATCGGCTTCCAACACGCGAAGCCGCGCGGGATAGGCCGCCACCAATTCCTGCACGGCGATCACGGCGCGAGAATCAAGTTCAACCGCCAGCACCGATGCGGCAGCGCTTTCCAGTAGCGCGCGCGTCAGCCCTCCAGGGCCCGGCCCCACTTCCAGCACATGCCGTCCCGCAAGATCACCGGCCAGGCCAGCGATACGGGCGCAGATATTGGGATCAAGCAGGAAATGCTGACCAAGCGCCTTGCGCGCATCAAGCCCATGCCGGGCGATGGTATCGCTCAGGCTGGGCAAAGCAGGCGTGGTCACGCCTTCAGCCTGGGCGCGCGGCGTTATTGGTGCGCATCTCAATCTGGGCGCGGCGGCGCAAATCGCGCTGCAATTGACGGGACAGCAATTCAACCCGATCCCGCAGCAGGATTTCTCGCGCCTGTTGCGGATTGGCTTCCGCCAGATTGCGCGTTTCCCGCGCGCACACCATGAAAATCAGCGCGCCATCGACGGAAATGATCGGCTGGGTGGCCCGCCCAATCGGCAGGCTGCCCAGCAGATCGCGCAATTCAGGCGGGGTGATATTGTCCAACCGCACTGGCCCGGGATCGGCAGGGCGCGGGCTGCCGCGGGCGGCGGCATCCATCGCCTCACAGCCGCGCGCTTGGTCTGACAATGTCTGCGCGCGTTGCAATTGCGCCAATTGCTGTGCGGTTGGCGCTTGCGGGTTCACCTGACCTTCAAAGGGCAGGAAGACCTGACGCATATTCATGATGGTTGCCATATCGCGCCCTGAAACACGCCGGTCGCGCAGCAACACGATTTCAAAGCCGCCGGGCACGCGAATGGGATTGCTGATGGCGCCTTCAGGCATTTGCTTGAGGATGGAAGCCACCGCCGGATCAAACCGATCACCTGTCATCCAATCCATGGCACCGCCCTGGATCGCGGATTGCGATTGGCTGAATTGCGCTGCCACCATGGGGAAGGGCACGCCCTGGCGCAGGCGTTGAATGACATCGGTGACAAAGCGGCGCACCTGCGCTTCCTGGCCAGGATTTTCCACCGGAATGAAGATTTCGGAGACGAGGAATTCGGGCTCGCCAAGCCGCGCGCGCTGGGCGGCAAGGAATTCATTCACCTCGGCTTCCGGAATATTGGCCTGTTCGCCCAGCATGCCGCGCAACAGCCGCGCCCAGCCGATCTGTGCGCGGATCTGGTCATACAAAACGCGCGGCTCGATCCCGGCGCGCCGCAGATTCTGCACCACGCCACCGGGTGGCAGCCCATTGCGGCTTTCGATATTGGCGACGGAACTCGCGATATCCTGATCCGTCACCAAGATGCGCCGGCGGCTAAGTTCCTGAATACGCAACCGCTCATCAATCAAAAGGCGCAGGATTTGATCCCCGCTTTGCGCACCCGTATCGCCCGCCATGCCGGCGGAAAGCGCCAGCAGGCGGCGGCGGCTTTCGACTTCGCTGCGCGTCACGACATCGCCATTCACGACAGCCACGATGCTGTTCACGCTGCCGCCTGCGGCTTGCGCCAAGGCCGGCTTTGGGGCGCCGTGCATCAGCAGGGCGGCCAGCAGCGCCAGCGCCAGCAGGGGCTTTCGGGAAAAGGTCAGGGAGAGCATCAACGCCTCCTTAAAGCATTTTCAAGCCAAGTGGAATCACTGGGCGGCTCGGAAAATGCGGCCAAACAAAACTTCAGCCTGCGTTCTCGGCGCGCAAGGGTGAGCGGAGAACGCACCGAATTTGCCGCCATCGGCGGGCGGGGTAGCGCAAGTGCTCACAGAGCCCTCAATCCGAAATCACCAATGGTCTTGAAGCCAAAGCGGAACAGCAACACCGTGGCCCCAGGGAAGAGATCGCCCGTCGCAGGGTCTTCAGCATAGCGCTTGACGAAACGGGTTTCAAAAATAAAGCACTCATCCTCATACATTGCCGAAACGCCAACGGCTACCGGGCGATTGAGCTGAAGATCCTGACGGCCAAAGGCGCTGACTTGCCAAAAGCCAAGTCGCTGCCTGGCGCCCAAATAGATTTCCTCGCGCTGCGCCACAGGATTGAGAAAGGGCATGGGTGGCGCCTGCAAATAGCCCAGGGTGAAGCCGGTATCCTGGGTGGGTCGCAGCGTAGCGCTGACATCATAGGCGCGGGCGGCGAAGCTTTCCCCACCGCGCCGCGCGCGGCCGGTCAGATCAATCCAAGAACTTGGGCGAAATGTCAGTCGGCTGACCCAATCGGACGCACGATTTTCCAAGCCACTATAAGGGTAGAAGGGACCACCATCTTCCTGAACGCGGAAGGATCGCCCAACCACGGCTTCAAGCTGGCGATTTTCCGGCAGGAACCACGCGCCGCGCAGCGCCATATCGGCGCGCGTGCCACCTTCCTGGCGGTCACGCCCGGAGAAGCGGTTGAGCGAAAACAGATTGGCATCCGTGAAGTCAAAGACGATGCTGTCTTCATTGGGAATCCGGTATTGGCTGCCGGTCATGGGGCCGGTCACCAATTGGACGCGCGGTTCAATCACCTGGCGCCCCCAATCGCCACCATCACGCAGAAAGGGCATGCGCCAATCCAATGCTGCGCGGATATTCGCCGCAGCACTTTGCCCATTGGCAGCGCCCGCCGCGTAATTGGGGGCAAGGTTGATATCCTCAAAATCATAGGCCGCCAGATCACTTTGCGCCCGCAAGGTCCAGATGCCACCCAGATCATCCATGCGCGGCAGCGCATAGCCGATGCGCGTTGCAGCGCGGCGTGTGCTGGTGCCGGTACCGCGAAAGACGGCGAAGTTCCAGGTATCCACGGTGAAGCGACCGCCAAGCGAATCTTCCGGCGATTCCCAATCGGCGTAGATATTGGGCAGCACGAGGGGGATGCGGCTGATGTCATCGGTCCGCCGCAGGCCCTGATAGGCGCGGGCATCAAACCGCGCAAAAGCCTCAGGCCCCCAAAAGCCTTCCGTGAAAAGCGTTGTCGGCAGAACGCGCTGCCCACCATAGCGATAGATGCGGAGGTATTGTTCTGAACTGGCGCGGTTCACGTCAAACCCGGCGCGCCAGGTCTCATCCAGGGAAAAGCGCCCCTTGGCAAAGATATGACCCGCAAAGCCTTCTTCCGTACCATCGCGGCCGTCCAGATGGCCGGCAGAACTCAGGACCTCAATCTCACCATTGTTGAAGCGCCGCCGATAATCCAGCCCAAGATTAGGTGCGACACGGGTCGAGGTGGTGGGGCGCAGGACCAATTCCTGGCTTTCATCAATCGCCCAGTAATAGGGTGTTTCAATGAAACCGCCGAGATATTTGGTAATGCCGAAACTTGGGCTGAGAAAGCCAGATTGTCGTGCGGCAGATCCATCCGGGTGCTGGAAATAGGGCAGCCAGATCACCGGCACACCCGCCATATCGAGCGACGCACCGCGATAGCGCACCTGTTGTTCCGTGCGATCCAAGGTGGCGGTACGCGCGCGCAACTGCCAGATGGGCGGCGCCAGCGGGTCTTCCTTGCAAGGGTCACAAACCGTGTAGACCACGCGTGAAAGATCGAAGATCGTGCCATCGGTGCGCCGCGCACCCGTCGCCGCAATCCGGCCATTCTGCAGCAGGTAGCCGCGCAAGCCTTCCAGGACGCCATCGCGCATCTGATTGGAAAGCTCTGCGCTGTCGGCGAACATTACCTGTCCATCCGCCTCAATCAACTGCACATTGCCACGCGCTGTCGCGACACCGGTGTTGCGGTTATAAGTCAGCTCATCCGCACGCAGGATACGCCCGCCTTGAAAGGCTTCCACTCGGCCGCGTGCCACTACCAGCGCCGCGTTCTGGTCGTACTGCACTTCATCTGCCGTAAAAGTCACAGGCGCTGACGGCGCTGGCGCCGCCGTTGCGGGTGCTGCCGTCGCAGGGGCACTGGGCAGCGTTGGCTGAACCATCGCGGGCGCTGTAATTGGCGGCAGTAGAGTCGTTTGCGCAACGGCCTTGATCGATCCCAAGGCCATCAGCAGCATGACGAGGCTTATGCCGGCCCGGCGCAACATTCTAACCATCCTCAAGATGCAGCAGCAGTGCCGCCGCCAACAGGAATCCGGCGCCCGCCGGCGCCCAAGCCGCCAATACCACAGGCAAAGTACCTGCTTCACCAAATTCGCCCGTGATCTTGTCCAGCACGAAAAGCGCGAAGCCCGCGCTAACCCCGCCCGCGATCATCCGCGCCACGCCACCGCGTCGCGCCGAGCGCATAGAGAAACCAGCCGCCAAAAGCGCCATGGCAATGGCAAGTAACGGCAGCGCGAGCAGGGACTGGAAATGCAGCCGATGGCGAATGGCCGAAAACCCAGCATTTTCCAAAACCGTAATGAATTCCGGTAAGGCCCAAAGGCTAAGTGTATCGGGGCTTGCGAAGGAATTCTCGATCCGCTCGGGGGTCAATTCGGTCGGGAAATCCAGGCTCTGCGGCGCACCCGCCGCGCGATCCGCGCCAAAAACCCTGGCACCTTCAATGCGCCAGCGCCCAGGTTGCAACGTGGCTGATATAGCTTCAATGCGCGCCAAGGGGCGATCTTCCGCCGAAAGGCGCCAAACGCTGACCTCAGCCAAGCGCAGCGCCTCATCAGGCCGCGATTCCCGCGTTACGACCGGCCGGCCCGAAATGATGGCAACGCCTTGGGGTTGCAGCCCATCATCCGCCTGCCGCAGCCAAAGCCGGCCGCCCGCCAGCGCCGTGATGCCACCAACATTGCGAAGATAAAGCTGATCCAGCCTTTCCGCGCGGGCCAACATCGCAGATGACAAGGGCGAAAGTCCCATGCTGGCGCCAAGCCCCAGCAACAGCGCGACCAATACTGGCCCGGCCAGAAAGCCCCATGCGGAAATCCCTGCCGCGCGCGCTACCACCAATTCGGAAAACCGCGTCAATCGCCAAAAGGCAATGATACCGCCGAGCAGCACGGCAAAGGGCAGGATTTGCATGGCCACATAGGGCACACGCAAAGCCGCGATCTGTGACACCAGCGCAAAATTCGCCTCAGGCCTTGTTGCTGCACGGCGCAGCAATTCAATCAGATCAAACAGCGCGACCAGCATGGAAAGCGCGAGTACCATCAGCAGCGCCATGCCGGCAAAGCGCCGCGCCACATAGGCCATGAGCGTTATCGGCAAGGTCATGACAGCGCCTGACGCGGGGGCGCTTTGCGGGGCAGGCCGGGGGCCCCAGCAAGCCACCAGGCCGAAATTACACCCGGCAGGATCGCATGCAGCCAGATCAGCCAGATCAGCCCATCGCGCCGCGCCGCTGCATTGCTGATGGTCAAGCCAAGCGCCAGCAGCGCCACCATGATGCCAATACCAAG
>JBIKWX010000047.1:0-16625 GCA_044356095.1 Roseomonas sp. | reverse complement strand
TTCCATCGGCGATGCCGATATTGTCTTCATGAAAAACCACGGCGTCATGGTGGTGGGGGCGAGCATCGCCGAAGCCTGGGATGATCTTTACTATCTGGAACGCGCCGCCGAGGCGCAGCGCCTGGCGATGGGCACGGGGCGCAAGCTGAAGCCTGTGCCGGCCGAGATCGCCGCGCGTACCTATGCGCAAATGCGCGAAGGGGATCGCGAAAGTGCCAGGCTGCATCTGGAAAGCATCAAGCGCATCCTGACGCGTGAAGAGCCGGATTTCATGCATTGAATTCTGCCACCAGCCAGCGCGGATTATTGCTGCTGGTGATCACAACATTCGGCTGGGGCATGAATTGGCCGGCGATGAAGGTGCTGCTGGCTGAATTGCCGCCGCTGACCACGCGCGCGATTGGCGGCGGGCTTGGCTTTCTGGTGCTGCTGGCTGTCACGCTTCTGCAAAAGCAAAGCCTTGCCGTGCCGCGCGCAATTTGGGGCAGGCTCACGCTTATTTCGTTGCTGAATGTCACGGCCTGGATGGGGATGGCGAGTTTTTCGCTGCTGTGGTTGGCGGCATCGGAAGCGACGATCATTTGCTACACCATGCCGGTATGGGCTGCGGTTTTTGCCTGGATTATTCTCGGGGAAAAGCCGAGCCTGGCGCGCGTATTGGCGCTGGTGCTGGCGCTATCGGGCCTGGTGTATCTTGTGCTGGGCAAGGGGCTTGATCTTGGCATCGCAAAACTGCCCGGCGTGGCCTTGGGCTTAGGCTCGGCGGTGCTGTTCGCGCTTGGCACCGTACTGACCAAGCGCATGCCACTTGGCCTGCCGCCATCGAGTTCCGTTGCCTGGCAGGTGGGCATTGGCGTGGCACCGCTTTTCGTCGCCGCAATCATTTTCGACCCACTCGATTTCAGCCATGTTTCGGCTTTGGGCATTGGGCTGCTGATTTACGGCGGCGTATTCGCGCTTGGGCTTTGCTATCTGTCTTGGTTCGCCGCGCTCAAGATGCTGCCGGCATCGCTTGCCTCACTTGGCACGGTCATCACGCCCGTGGTCGGCGTGATGGGTGCCGCGCTATTCCTGGGCGAGCCCTTTGGCTTGCGCGAAATTCTGGCGCTGACCTTGGTATTGTCCGGCGTGGTGCTGGCGGTGCGCGGATAATGGCGCATTGCGGGATCACCCGGCGCGCGCCATGGTCTGTCCATGAATTCTAACCTGCCACCCCTGATCCGCTTGCTCCCTGGCCGAGACCGCCGCGTCAAAGCTGGCCATCCTTGGGCCTTTTCCAATGAAATCGCGATGAACCCAGCGGCCAAGGCGTTGCCGCCGGGCAGTGTGGTACGCCTTGAAGGCGATGATGGCGTCAAGCATGGCGTCTGGCATTTCAACCCGCATTCGCTGATTGCCGCGCGCAAGCTGGATCGCAACCCTGATGCCACTTGCGATCTGGCATGGTACAAGAGGCGCCTACAGGAAGCGCTGACGCTGCGCGACAAGCTGTTTGATCGCCCGCATTACCGGCTAATCCATGCCGAAGCGGATGGCCTGCCCGGTTTGGTGATTGACCGCTACGGCGATGCGGTAACGATCCAGGCGAATAGTGCCGGGATGGAAGCCGCCACACCGCTAATCTTGGAAGCGTTGCAAGCGCTGATCGCACCCAGCATGGTGATTGCACGCAATGACAGCGCCGTGCGCGCGCTGGAAGGCTTGGTCGAGGAAACCAAGCTGCTGCGTGGCGAAGCCGGCATGATCACGGTGGAAGAAAGCGGCCTGAGTTTCGCCGTTGATCCGCTCGGCGGGCAGAAAACCGGCTGGTTCTTTGACCAGCGCGAACATCGCGCCCGTGTCGCGCGGCTTGCCAAGGGCGCCACCGTTCTGGATGCCTTCTGCCATACAGGCGGCTTTGGTATTTCGGCTGCCGTCGCGGGGGCAGCGCATGTCACAATGCTGGACCGGAGCGAGGCAGCGCTGGCTTTGGCGCTGGAAGCGGCGCAGCGCAATGGCGTTGCAGATCGGGTCGAAACACAAAAGGCCGAAGCGCTGGAAGCCTTGGAACGCATGGTCGGCGCGGGCAAGCGCTTTGGCGTGGTGATCACGGACCCGCCCGCCTTCGCCAAGGCGCGCAAGGACCAGCCAGCGGCACTGCGCGCCTATGGCAAATTGGCGCGGCTCGGCGCGAGTCTTGTGGAAAAATCAGGGTTTTTCTTCATCGCGTCCTGCAGCCATCATGTCGCTCCGGGAGAATTCGCCGATGCTGTTGCCTGGGGCGTGCAGCGTGCGGGGCGGGAAGCGCGCATTCTGCATATGGGCGGCGCGGGGCCGGATCATCCGCTGCATCCCATGCTGCCCGAAAGCGCCTACCTCAAGGGCATATTGATGCAGCTCAGATGAAACACGCCGCCAGGCTTGCACGCGCCTATCGCGCTTCCTGCTATTTTGCGGGCGAGCATGCAGCGCGCATCGGGCATCGCGCATCGGCTTTGGAGGCGCTGCTGCGCTGCTGGCGCGTACCGGAAGGCGTGTTCATCGCCGCAAGTAATCCCTTCAGCCGACGCATGGCTGCGGGCTGGAATGCGCGGCGCCATACAGCGTTGCGCGAACGCCTGCGCGGCTTGCATTACGTTGAAGGCCGGGGAGGCGCCAGGCGTTGGTGGGAAGCGCATTGCTTCATCGGCATCAGCGCGGCGCGCGGCAGGCGGCTTGCGCGGCTGTTCCGACAAAAGGCGATGGTGGCGCTCAGGCGCAGAGGCAAGGCGAGATTGGTATGGGTTTTTTGACCTCAGCCGCTGCGTTTTTGCTGGCAGTCTTCATCCTGCGCGCGGCCTTGGGCGCGATGTTCCAAGCACCCGGCGCGGCTGGCCCTGCTTTGGTGGATGCCTTCGCCTTGGATTGGGCAGGCTTTGGCACGCTGGTTGGTTTGTTCTGGCTGCCGGGGCTTTTCCTTGCCTATCCCTTGGGCCTGGTCGCGCGACGCTTGGGCGACAGGCGCGGCGTGCTGCTCGGGCTTGTGCTGCTGATCCTGGGCGCAGTGGTCTCCGCCAGCGCTGAGGAAGTTGCCCGGCTGATTGCGGGGCGGCTGCTGATGGGCCTCGGCACGTTGCTGGTGATACTGTTGCTCACCAAAATGGTGCAGGACCGCTTCCTGGGCCGAGATCTTTTCCCCGCCATGGCGGTTTATGTGCTCGGATGGCCGCTGGGGATTGCCGCGACGCAAGCGGCGCTCCCCGGCTTCGTGCCTGATCATGGCTGGCAATTTCCCTATCAGGTCGCGGCTTTTGCGGCGGGCATCGCCTTCATCGCGGTCGCCCTCGCCCGCGGGCCGGAACCGCGCGCGCTGCCGATCAGCGCAAGCGTCAGCAGCGCACTGACGCGGGCGGAGTTTCGCCGCATGTGCTTGGCCGGCGCCTGCTGGGCCTTGGTGAATGGCGCCTATATGGTGCTGGTAAGTTTCGCGCCACCGATGCTGATGGCGCGCGGGCTTGGCCTGGCGGAGGCGAGCTTCGCGGTTTCGTTGATTTCATGGTCCAATCTGCTGGCAGTGCCGGTGGGCGCATGGCTCGCGCGTCGTGCAGGCGTTGCAGGACCGATGACCATCAGCGCGAGCCTGCTTGCCATGCTGGCGGCGCTTGCCTTGCCGCTAGTGGATGTATCCTGGGCGCCGTTTCTCGGCCTGCTGCATGGCTTCTGCTACGCGCTGCCCATCACGGTGTTCTCCGCTCTGGCCGCCGAGGCCGTGGCGCCGGAACGCCGCGCGCGGGGCTTGGGCGTTTATTTCGTTTGGTTCTATGCCGGCTGCACAGGATGCCCTGCATTCGCCGGGTGGCTGCGCGATGTCACCGGTAGCGCGACGGCGCCGGTATTTTTTGCGATAGCGGCGCTTGGTGCGGCGCTGGCGCTTTATGTCTGGTTCCGGCGGGATTTGGCGCGGGGGTAGCCCCTACCTCCGCGCCAAAATAAACAACCGCCGAAACGGCAGCAGCACCGCCCCATCCGGCCCCGGCGGATAGGCCGCGCGCATCGCAGCCGCATATTCCGCCAAAAACCCCCTGCTGCCCTCTGCCCCCAGCGCATCCAGAAAGGGCCGCAGGCTTGTCCCCATGGCCCAGCGCACCACGGGGTCTTCACCGCGCAACACATGGATGTATTCCGTCACCCACATCTCAAGTTTTGTGACACGCGGGCTGAGCATCGCGTAATAAGCTTCGGGCGCTAAAATTGGCGGCGCGCTTTTCACGCGCTGCAACACCTCCGCCCAAGGTCCTTCGCGCGCAATCCTGTCCTGAACCGCGCGCAAGGGTGCCGCATGCATGGAGGGCATTTGCACCGCCAGCACACCACCAGGGGCGAGGCAATCCAACAGGCGCGGGAACAACGCCTCATGCCCATCCAACCATTGCAGCGCTGCATTGCTGAAAATCACATCTGCGGGCGCTTCCGGCTTCCAAATGCTGATCTCCGCCTGCGCTGTCTCAAACCCCGCCGCCGCAGCCTTGGAGAGCATCGCGGCACTGCCATCCATGCCCATCACCCGCGCACCCGGAAAGCGTGCCGCCAGCACCGGCAGCGCATTCCCCGCACCGCAGCCCAAATCCACCACAAGCTTCGGCGCCTCATGCGGAATGCGTGCGATCAGATCGAGCGCCGGGCGCAGCCTTTCATCCTCAAACTGCAAATAGGTCTTGGCGTCCCAGATATCCTTGGCGGTCACAGAAACCGTTCCCGGATATCCACGCTGCTTTCGCGACCAAGCTTATCGAAATGATCGGTCAGCCATTTATCCGCCGCATCGCGCCCGAATTGGCGCAGCATGCACAAAAACTCCCAATCGCCATTGAATTTTGTCGAAAGCTTGAAGGACCGGAGCCGATCCTCATCCTCGATCAAGTGAATGAAGAGGCGCCGATAGCGCGGCTGTTCCAAGCGGCCCGCATCCAATAGCCGCTGCACGAAATCAATCGCGCGCATTTCCGCCATCAGGCTGCCATTGAAGGTGATTTCATTCAGCCGATTGACGATATCGGATGCGCTTGTCGGCATTTCCTCGCGCACTTGCGGGTTCAATTGGATCAGCATGATATCGGGCGGCCCGCCCTGTTCATAGAGCGGCCATAGCGCCGGATTACCAAGATAACCGCCATCCCAATAGGATTCGCCATCAATCTCCACCGCCTTGAAGACCTGCGGCAGGCAGGCGGAAGCCAGCAGCACTTCCGCATCCAATTCCCGTCGCGTGAAGACGCGCGGCTTACCGGTGCGCACATTGGTCGCCGATACAAACAGCCGCGGCGCCTTGGTTTCCTCACGCAGCCTTTCAAAATCAATGCTCTGGTTCAGCGCATCACGCAGCGGATTGTAATTGATCGGGAATGGATTGATCTGATAGGGCGAAAGCACGCGCGACAGCGTGTCAAAGGTGCGATAGGCGATGGACCAGGTCAGGTCATGCCCCCACATCGCCTTTTCCCAAGGCAGCGCCTGCAAGGGACTCATGGCCAGATTCGCTGCCATGCTGCGCCAGAAGCGATCCAGCGCCTTGATCGCCCCCGCCGGGCCGCCTTCAATCAACCCCTGCACCACCATGGCGCCATTGATCGCGCCGGCAGAGGTGCCGGAAAACCCATCAAAATCTATGCGCTCATCTTCCAAAAGCCGTTCCATGGCACCCCAGGTAAAGGCGCCATGCGTGCCGCCACCTTGCAGGGCAAGGCTCAGCCGCTTCTTCGCCACTGGCTTTGCGACGACAGGCGATGCCAAATCTTCCGCCGGTGTCCCGGCCCCCTTCCCTGCCGGGGTATTCGCGTCCATCACGCAGCCAACCAGCCGCCATCAATGGAAAGTGCCGCGCCATTCACCGCGCCAGAGCCTGGGCCGCACAAATAAAGCGCCATGCGCGCAATATCCTCAACCTCAATCCAGCGGCGCGATGGCTGCTTGACCAGCAAATGATCGCGCAGCGCCGCTTCTTCCGTAATGCCGAACTTATCCGCCAAGGGCTTCACCTGCGCTTCCGCCAGCGGGGTGCGCACAAAGCCAGGGCAGATCGCATTGCAGGTAATTGGCGTCTCGGCGATTTCCAAAGCCACCACCTTGGTCATGCCAACCACGCCATGCTTCGCCGCCACGTAAGCAACCTTATAGGGGCTCGCGACCAGGCCATGCGCGGAAGCGATATTGATAATCCGGCCCCAGCCGCGCGCCTTCATCCCCGGCAGCGCCGCGCGTATCGCGTGGAAATTGGACGACATATTGATCGCGATGATCGCGTCCCATTTTTCTTCCGGGAAATCCTCGACCGGGCTCACGAATTGAATGCCGGCATTATTCACCAGGATATCCACGCCACCGAAAGCCGCTTCCGCTTCCGCCACCATGGCGCGCACACCCGCTGGCTTGGAAAGATCCGCCGCCGAATAGGGTGCCTCACCACCGCCCATCGCCGCGCCCACCCTGGTGCGTGCTGCGGCGATATCCTCAGGCCGCCCCATGCCATTCAGCATCACCCTGGCGCCTGATTCGGCCAGCAGCAGCGCAATGCCAAGCCCAATGCCCGAGGTTGAACCGGTAACGAGCGCCGAGCGCCCCGCAAGCGTGCGATCCATGAAACACCTGTGTCAGTTCAAGTTGACGTCAATTAGCCTGGAATCTCCCGCGGGGAAACCATCTCAGGGCAAATGCTTCAACAACCCCAAAAGCCGCTTGACCAGGGGGGAAGCCAGCTTCGGCGCATAAAAATCCCCCGCCGCGCGCTTCGCCGCCTCCTGCAGCGTCGGATAAGGCAAAACCGCCCCCGCCAAGGCCGAAAGCGGCAGCCGCCGGCCAATCATCAGCCCCAGCATCCCCGCCATATCCCCAGCCCGCGGCCCCACCACCGAAGCCCCCAAAAGCCGCCCGCGCGGAGAGGCGATCAGCTTGATCAAACCCTCCGCCCGGTCTTCCGCCACCAACCGGTCATTCTCCTGCAACCCTCGCCGGAGCACCCGAACCTCCCCATGCGCGGCCCGCGCCTCGGCCTCGGTCAGGCCAATCTGCGCCAATTCCGGATCGGTATAGATCACCCGCGGCAGCGCCCCGTAATCCAGCCGCACCGGCAGGCGAAACAACATGGACCTCGCAATAATCCCCGCATGCTGAGACGCCACATGCGTGAAGCCGCGCGGCCCAAGCCCGTCAGGATCGGCAATATCCCCCGCCACCCAAATCCGCCGATTGCCCCGCGCCCGCAACGCCAAATCGGTCCGCACGCCGCGCGCCGAACCAACCAGGCCCGCCGCTTCCAGGCCAAGCCCTTCAACCCGCGCGGCACGCCCCGCCGCGACCAGCACATGGCTTACCCGCAGCGCAGCACCATCACTCAGCCGCGCCGCCACGCCGCCCGCCATCGGCGCAACCTCGGCCACACCAACACCCTCATGCAGCGCCACACCCTCAGCCAGTAGCGCCGCGCGCAGCACCGCAACTGCTTCCTCATCATCCCGCGCGGCAATCCGCGCCTGCTCCACCAGCGTCACCTGCGCGCCAAGCCGGCGGAACGCCAAGGCCATCTCCAACCCAATCGGCCCACCGCCCAAGACCAGCAAATGTTCAGGACAAGCGGGCAAATCAAACACCGTTTCATGCGTCAGGAACGCCACCTGCCCCAGCCCCGGCACCGGCGGCACCACCGCCCGAGACCCTGCCGCAATCACAGCACGGCGAAACACCAAACGCCGGCCACCCACATCCAAACTATCCCGCCCGGTGAAATGCGCCGACGCACGCAGCACCTCCACGCCCAGTCGGCGAAACCGCTCCTCGGAATCATGCGGCGCGATCGTCCCAATCGCGCGCTGCACCGAAGCCCGCACCAAAGCCCAATCAACCTGCGGCGGCGGCAGCATCACACCATAACGCGGCGCACGCCTGGCCTCAGCCGCCAAATGCGCTACCGAAAGCAAAGCCTTGGAAGGAACACACCCGGTATTGAGGCAATCACCACCCATCTCACCACGCTCAATCAATGTCACCCGAAAACCGAGCGCAGCCGAGACCGCGGCAACCGAAAGGCCGGCAGCACCGGCACCGATGATGGCGATGTCTGTGTCTGGCACTCAATAACTCCTGAAAAAGACGGGGGCGCTGCCCCCGAGCCCCCGCCGGGGTAATAGTATTACCCCGGACCCCGCCAGGACGAAATCAACGCAATCTGCTGCGGCGCCACCACGCGCCACCAAGGGAAAGTACAGCCAGGCCCAATAAAGGCAAAAGCACACCAGGAGAGAAAATCACGCCAGGATCGGGCACACCGCCAGACAGGAAAACCTCATCAAGGCCCGCACCAATGCCGGCAAAGACCAAAGTGCCGGGAATAATGCCAAGAAAGGTCGCGGCCAGATAAGGGGCGAAAGCCATGCCCAGCAAAGCCGGCGCCAAATTCAACAACCAAAACGGAAACACGGGGACCAGACGCAAACTCAGCAAATAGAAAAAACCATCACGCGCCAAACCCGCCCGCAAACGACCAAGCAAACCCTCTGCCCGCCCAGCCACCAAAGGCGCAAAAGCTGACCGCGCCAAAAGGAACAATACCGCCGCGCCCACCGTCGCACCCAGCACCGCCAAAGCGGCACCAAGCCAGACGCCAAACAACAGCCCACCCGCCAGGGTCATCACCGCACCACCAGGCAAGGAAAACGCCACCACGGCGACATAGGCGACGACATAAAGTAAACCTGCCAGCAAAGGACGCGCGGCCACCAAAGCGGCCAAAGCCTCACGCTGCGCCGCCAAGGCCTCCAGCGTCAAAAAACGCTGCAACCCCATGGCCCAAATCAGGCCGAATAGGACCAGCACCGCCAAAGGCGTCAGGAACCGGCGCCATGTCAGCCCTGGCGTCAATGCCGTTCGTAAATCAGCCGTGCGCGGATGGTGCCGGGCAATTCGCGAAGCTCGGCCAGAATCTCCTCTGCCTCTTTCCGCGCCTCGGCACTGTCAATTACCAGATAGCCGATATTGCCCGCGGTCTGCAGATACTGCGCCGAGATGTTCAACCCGCGCCGGCCAAAGATTTCATTGATGCGCGAAAGCATCCCCGGCGTGTCCCGATGCGCATGAGTCCAACGCGCCCCCGATGGCCGCGCCGGCAATTGCACTTGCGGGAAATTCACCGCACCAAAAGTCGCTGCGGTGTCGGAAAAATCAATCAGCTTGCGCGCCACTTCCTGGCCGATGCGCGATTGCGCTTCACCAGTGCTGCCGCCGATATGCGGCGTTAGGATCGCATTCGGCAGGCCCTGCAAGGGGGAGATGAATGCCTCCCCATTGCGCGATGGCTCCACCGGGAAAACATCCACCGCCGCGCCCAGCACATGCCCGTCTTTGAGGGCCGCCGCGAGCGCTTCCAGATCCACCACCGTGCCGCGCGCGTTATTCACAAAAACCGCACCCGGCTTCATGGCGCGAATTTCGGCTTCCCCGATCATGCCCATGGTCTCGGCGGTTTCGGGCACATGCACCGTGATTGCATCGGCCTCGGCCAATAGGGCATTCAGGCTTGGCATGGGCTGCGCATTGCCATGCGGCAGCTTGGTGGTGTGATCATAATAGATCACCCGCATGCCAAAGGCTTCCGCCAGCACCGAAAGCTGCGCGCCGATATTGCCATAGCCCACAATGCCAAGCGTCTTGCCGCGCACTTCCCAGCTATTCGCTGCCGATTTGTCCCATTCCCCACGATGCGCGGCGTTGGATTTCGGAAACACGCCGCGCATCATCATGATGATTTCGCCAAGCGTCAGTTCCGCCACCGACCGCGTATTGGAAAACGGCGCATTGAACACAGGAATACCGCGCGAAGCCGCCGCTTCCAGCGCCACCTGATTGGTGCCGATGCAAAAACACCCAATGGTGATCAGCCGATCCGCCGCCGCCAGCACTTCCTCTGTCACCTGCGTGCGAGACCTGATGCCCAGCACATGCACGCCCTTCAGCGCGCGCGCCAACACCGGGCCATCCAGCGCCTTGCTTTCGCGTTTGACGGAACGATAACCAGCATCGGCCAGCAGCTCGACAGCGCTATCGGAAATACCCTCAAGCAACAGGATCTTGATCCGGTCCTTGGGGAGGGAAAGGCGGGTAGGGCTCATGGGGCCGCTCCTGCGCCTCATTCGCCCCGGTTTCAAGGGGGCAAACCGCCCCGGCTGGCTTGGCCCTTGCCGGGATCGCATCTTGCGACGCATTGTGGCACTGAAACAGAAGCCCCTTACCCGGAACAGCCAATGGATTTCGCCGCCCTTTCTGAATGGGTCAACCTGGCCATACGCTGGCTGCACCTGATTACGGGCATCGCCTGGATCGGGGCGTCCTTCTATTTCATTTCCTTGGACAATCAGCTTGACCCGCCGGCGGACAAGAACCCTCTCGTCCACGGTGAGCAATGGGCCGTCCATGGCGGGGGCTTTTACTACAAGCGCAAATATTTGCTGGCGCCCGAGAAGCTGCCGGAAAAGCTCCATTGGTTCAAATGGGAAGCCTATTGGACCTGGATCAGCGGCTTTGCGCTTTTCGTGCTGATCTATTGGGGTCAGGCTTCCAGCTATCTGATTGACCCTGCCGTGATGCCGCTTTCCCCCTGGCAGGGCATTGGCATCAGCGCGGCGATGCTGGTGGGCGGCTGGGTCGCCTATGATCTGGTCTGCCGATCCAAGCTTGGGGAAAATGAGGCGGTATTGGGCTTGATCGGCGCCGTGGCGCTGGCGGTGGTGGCCTATGTCTCCTGCCAGATTTTCTCGGGCCGCGGGGCGTTTTTGCAGGTGGGGGCGATGACCGGCACCATCATGGTCGCCAATGTCGCCATGGTGATCATCCCTGGCCAGCGCAAAATGGTCGCGGCCATGAGTGCCGGCGCGACACCCGATCCGAAATATGGCCGCTGGGGCAAGCAGCGCAGCGTGCATAACACCTACCTGACGCTGCCCGTGATTTTCATCATGATCTCGCCCCATTACCCCATGACCTGGCAGCACCCGTTGAATTGGCTGATCCTGCTGGTGATTGGGCTCGCCGGCGCCTTGGTGCGGCAATTCTTCGTGCTGCGCCAGAAGGGGCAGAACGCGCTTTGGCTTCCTGCCGGCGCGGTGGCGGCCATGGTCGCGGCGTTTTTCATCGTGCAATCGGGGAAGAAGGATTACGCCGCCGCCGAGGTGCCGCCCTTCACGGAAGTGCAGGCGATTGTCGCCGCGCGCTGCGTAAGCTGCCATGCTGCAAAGCCGAGTTTTGAGGGGATTGCCGTGGCGCCCAAGGGCGTGATCATGGAAACCCCCGGGCAAATCCGCCGCTGGGCGGCTTCCATGCGCCAACAGGTGCAGACCGAGGCCATGCCCCCCGGCAATATGACCGAAATCACGGACGAAGAACGCGCCAAGCTGATCGCCTGGGTCGCCGCCGGCGCGCCCTTGGATTGACGGAGAAACCCCATGGCCCGCAACGGACCCGGTTCCCTTTCAACCCATGTCTTGAACACCGCCGAGGGCATCCCGGCCGAGGGCATGGTGGTGGAGCTTTGGCGCATGGACCCCGCGCCGGTTTTGGTAACGACAAAGCGCACCAATGCCGATGGCCGCACCGATGGCCCCCTGATGGCGCAGGCGGATTTCATCCCCGGTCGCTATGAATTGCGCTTTGCGGTCGCAGCGTATTTCCGCGCGCGTAGCCAGGGGGCGGAAGTGCCTTACTTGGATGTGGTGACGCTTGCGGTGGGGCTGATGGCGGATCAGGGGCATTACCATGTGCCGCTGCTGTGTTCGCCTTGGAGTTATGCGACCTATCGGGGGTCTTGAGCGTCCTTTGGGTTGGCTCACGCCATCACCAACCTGTCTCTCGTGCTTCGCGTAAAGGTAGTTTGACTAGATCTGCTTGCCGCAAACGGCCTCGCTGCGCGCGTTTTCCTTTAGCCCCAAAATACCCTAAACCTTCGCCATGCGATCCCTTCCCCTGATTGGTGTCACCCTCGATTCCGAAGAGGCCGGCGGCTGGTCCAAGCTGCCCTGGTATGCGCTACGCCAGAATTACTTCTCGGCCATTGTGGCGGCGGGCGGCTTGCCCGTGGCCTTGCCCCATCACCCCGAAATGGCGGAATCCTATATCGCTGAGGTGGATGGGCTGATGGTGACCGGCGGCGCCTTTGATGTGGACCCGGCGCTTTGGGGCGGCGGCGCGCCGCATCCCAAGGTCACGCTGAAACCAGGCCGGACGGATTTTGAAATGGCGGCAACCCGCGCGGCACTCGCGCGCGACAAGCCCGTGCTTGGGATTTGCGGCGGGCAGCAATTGCTGGCGGTGGCGCTGGGCGGGCGCCTGATCCAGCACATCCCGGATGAGGTGCCGGGCGCTTTGGCCCATGAACAACCCAATCCGCGCACCGAACCGGGGCATGAGGTGACACTGACCTCAGGCAGCATGCTGGCGCGCATCATCGGCAAGCCGCGCATGGCAGTGAATTCCGCGCATCACCAGGCGGTGGCGAGCCTTGGCGATGGCGCTTTGGTGAATGCACTGGCGCCCGATGGCGTGATTGAAGGGATTGAACACCCGGGCTATCGCTTTGCACTCGGCGTGCAATGGCATCCGGAATATGCGGTTGATCCTGATGATCCGGCGATTTTTCGCGCCTTCATCGCGGCCTGCCGCGCATGAGCAGCGAAGAAGATACGGAAGCCGAAGGCCCGCGCGGCGAACGTATTGCGAAGTTTCTCGCGCGTGCCGGTGTGGCGTCTCGTCGTGATGCGGAAAAGCTGATCGCGGAAGGGCTGGTGCGGCTGGGGGGCAAGTTGGTGACAAGCCCCGCGACGTTTGTTGCAGCAGGTGACGCGATTACGGTGAATGGCAAGCCAATCGCCAATCCGGAACGCACGCGGCTGTTTCGCTACCACAAGCCAACCGGTTTTGTGACGACGCATCGCGATCCTGAAGGCCGGCCCACGGTTTTCGCCAATCTGCCACAGGGCTTGCCGCGGCTGGTTTCAGTTGGGCGGCTTGATCTGACCAGTGAAGGGCTTTTGCTGCTGACCAATGATGGTGCTTTGGCGCGCAAGCTGGAATTGCCGGCGAATGGTTGGCTCAGGCGTTACCGCGTGCGCGTGCATGGCAAGGTGGATGAACGCGCCTTGGCCGCGCTGGCGCGGGGCGTGAGTGTGGATGGCGTGGCCTACGGCCCCATCGAAGCCGGGCTTGACGCGCGCATGGGCACCAATGCCTGGCTGACGGTGGCGCTGCGCGAAGGCAAGAACCGCGAAGTGCGCAAAGTCATGGCGCATCTTGGCCTGGTGGTGACGCGCCTGATCCGCACCGCCTATGGCCCCTTCCAATTGGGGTCCCTGCCGCGCGGCGCGGCGGAAGAAGTGAACGCCAAGGTGCTGCGAGAGCAATTGGGCTTGGATGCCCCAAAGCGCGGGCGCGAAGCGGCAGCCGAACCCGAAGCGCCTGAAGCCCCGGAAGCGAGGCCGCAACGCCCGCCCCGCGCGCGCCATGCCGGGCCGCAAACGCCGCGCCGCGGCAAGGGCTGATGCGCATCATCGCCGGGCGCTGGAAGGGGCGCGCGCTGGTGGCGCCACCGGGCCTCATGACCCGCCCGACCAGTGATCGCGCCCGGCAGGCGATATTTGACCAGCTTTGGCACGCGCCCTGGGCGGGGCGCGCCGTGTTCGAAAATGCCGTGGTTTTGGATGGTTTTGCCGGCACTGGCGCCATGGGGCTTGAGGCACTATCACGCGGTGCGGCGCGCGGCTTTTTCATGGAACAGGATCGCGCGGCGCTGGCAGCTTTGCGGGCGAATATCGCCGCCTGCAAAGCCAGTGATGATTGCCGCGTGATTGCGGGGGATGTCACCGCGCCCCCCATCGCAGCGGCGCCATGCAGCCTGGTGTTTCTGGACCCTCCCTATGGCAAGGGGCTGGTGCCGCGCGCCTTGGCAGCCTTGCAGGCCAAGGGCTGGATCGCGCCCGGCGCGTTGATCATCGCCGAGACGGGACGCGATGAGGAAGCCGTAACGCTGCCCAGCTTTGACGTAATTTCCTCACGAGACCACGGCGCGGCGCGGCTTTGCGCGCTGCGCGCCTTGCCGGATTGCGGCGTGCCCGCTTCCTGATAGGCTCTCCCGAAATAAGGGAGGTTCATCATGCGTCATCTGTTGCTTGCCGGGCTTGCTGCCCTGGCCCTTTCTGGCCCTGCCTTGGCGCAGGATCGCACCGTGCGTGTCATCAGCGGTTTTGCCGCCGGCGGTGCAGGGGATTTGATGGCGCGCTTCATTGCCGAATATGCCGCGCCGCATTTGCCCGCGCGCGGCGTGGTTGAAAACCGCACCGGCGCCAATGGGCTGATCGCCGCGGAATTGGTCGCGCGCAGCGCGCCGGATGGCGCGACGGTGCTGCAATGCCCAATGGGCACCATGACCATCACGCCCAATCTGCCAGGTGCCAGCCTGCCGGTTGATCCGCGCACGGAAATGACCGGCATCGCCAATGTTGCCTTGTCCACCTATGGTTTGGTGGTGGCGGCGAATGGGCCGCATAAGGATGTGGCGGGGTTGCTTGCCGCTGCACGCGCCAAGCCGGGCGGCTTGTCTTATGCCTCGGCCGGCGTTGGATCGGCGCAGCATCTGTCGGTGGAATTGCTCAAATCCAAGACGGGGCTTGATATTGTGCATATCCCCTATCGCGGTGCCACGCCGGCGATTGTGGATATTCTGGGCGGCCGCGCGGATTTCATGATCACCAATCTTGGTGATGTTATGCGCCAGATCCAGGGCGGTGAATTGCGCCTGTTGGCGCTTGGCGACAATGCGGGATCGCCCTTGTTTCCACAGGCGCGCCCGATTTCCGATTGGGTGCCCGGGCTTGAAATGGCCGGCTGGTTCGGCCTTTGCGGCCCGCGCGCCATCAATGCCGATGCAGCGCGCGCCTGGGTGGAGGCCATCCGCAAGGGGCTGGAAAATCCTACCTTCCGGCAAAGGCTGCTCGATTCAGGCCTGACGCCGAGTTTTGAGGATATGGCGACATTCAACCGTCGCATCGCCGGCGATCTGCAATCCTGGGCCGAGGTCATTCGCGCCGCTGGCGTGAAAGCCGATTGAAGGGGCAAGCGCCATGATCGAGCACATCATTGATATCCAAACCCGCGCCGGCGCGATGGAAAGTTTCATCTGTCATCCCGAACGCAATGGCCCCTTTCCCGCCGTGCTGATGCTGATGGATGCGCCCGGCATTCGCGAAGAACTTTACGATATGGCGCGCCGGCTTGCCGCCACGGGCTATTACGTCGTGCTGCCCAATCTTTATTACCGTGCGGGCCGCGATTCGAAATTCGGCCCCGGCGTGCTGACGGTGGGTGATCCGGAACGCGACCGCATGCGCGCCATTCGCACCAAAATGACCATTCCGCCGGTGATGGACGACATCGCCGATATGCTGGGTTTCCTTGATCAGCAAAAACACGTGCGCCCAGGCCCGGTTGGCGTGCATGGTTATTGCATGAGCGGTCCCTATGCGCTGGCCGCCGCCGCGCGCTATCCGGGGCGCATCGCCGCTGCCGCTTCCTTCTATGGCACCTGGCTGGTCAGTGATGCGGTGGAAAGCCCGCATCTGACGCTGGGGCAAGGCAGCGCGGAACTTTACATTGGCTGCGCCGAGCATGATGAATTGGCCCCACTGCCGATGGTGGATGAATTGCGCGGATTATTCGAAGCCTCGGGCGCCAAGGGCGAATTGGAAATCTACCCTGCCGTGCATCATGGCTTCGCCTTTCCGGGCCGCTGGTGCTTCGACAAGCCAGGTGCTGAGCGCCATTGGGAAAGGCTGATCGCGCTTTATCGGCGTTGCCTGGGCTAGGGCAGATCACGTTCAGATGGAAGCATCTGTGCGTGTGAAGATGCTCGAAAAAAAACGAGGTAGAGCGGGGGGCGTGAATACATGTGAACGCAACACGCTCCAGGTCGCTAAGCCTCGCGCTTTCTCAGAAAACTGATTGAGTCGAGCGGGATCAAGGCTTTGATTGTTTGATTGCGGACTGTTATCGGATCATTCAACTGCGTTGGATGTGCTACCTGTATTCCCCTGATGCAGGGGAGCAGCATGATCGCGGCTTTCGGCGCGTTTCCTTTTGCTGCTGCATATGACCCCCAACATCAACCCGCTCATGAAAGAAACCGCGCCTTAAGGCTGCTCAAACTCCCGCCTTGGGGCGACGCGCTTCACCCTTTCACGCACCGAAATATAGATCGCGCAAGAAATCAGGATCGCGACACCAACAAACGTCCAGCGATCGGGCATTTCGCCAAAGAACCACCAGCCCGCCAGTGTTGCCATGATCATTTCCGTGTAGGCGAGTGGGGCCAGCAGGGATGCCTCGGCCATGGTATAGGCGCGCGCAATCAGGAAATGCCCGGCCACCGCAATTGCGGCCAGGAGCAGCAACAAGGGCCATTCCCATGCATCGGGTGGTTCCCACAAAAAGGGCAGCATCAAGCTCATCATTGCAGCGCCCATCAGGCTGGTGTGGAAGGTTGTCATCAGCGGGTCTTCATCCCGCGCCAGCCGGCGCGTAATCAGCATGTAAAGCGCCATGCAGGTGCCGGAAGCAAAAGCGAGCGCCATGCCTGGGTT
>JBIKWX010000267.1:0-4967 GCA_044356095.1 Roseomonas sp. | reverse complement strand
GGCCAAATCAAGCTTGGTGAGACCAAGCGGAGCCAGAGTGTGTTTTGTTGCGCGCAGGGCGGCAATAATCCGCTTTGCAGCACCATCATAGCCGTGATCGACACCATAGCGACGGCCAATCAATTCAATCCGACGCAGCGCGCGCGCTTGCCCCTCAAGTGCTGTCACCTGCTCTGGCGTGGCGGCAGAAGCAAGCAGCGGTAGTTTCCGCATTATCTCAGCCTCAAGCCCATCCTCATATGCGAGACGACACGTAACCTCAGCTTCCTGGCGCAGCTGCACCAGGCGTTCGCCTCGGCGGGGATTTCGTGTGGGCGGAGCATTTTCGAGATCTTGAAACGCGCGTCCGAAACTCTCTGCCAAGGAGGCGGCGGCGGCCAAATCCTCACCAGGCAAGGTCACGCGCGCCTTGGCCAGCCAGTCATCCAGCGCTGCATCGGCGATGATGCCGGCCTGGTCTGAGAGACCTGAGGCGGTCAGCGCCACCATGCCTGGGCTTGTGGCCTTTTGCAAAAGGGTCGCCAGGCCAATCGCAAAACTGTTCGTATCTTCCTCTGCCATGGGTGCCAGCGCCGCCCGCACAGCCTCATCCGGCGGCCCCCAGCCTGCCAGTTTGATGGCAGACCAAAGGCCAGTCGCATGGCGCCAAACCCCAGCCGCCAGCTGCACCAGTTGTACAAAATCTTGCTGCTTGAGGCCACTATTCGCCCAACGAGGACCGGGTTGTAACGCCGGGGCGAGCATCACGGCCCTGTCCCAGAGAAGCACACCAGCGCGGTCTATAACCCCGGTATCCAGAAAGCTTTTCCCGGCCAGTGTGGCATCCAGCGCCTGAGCCTCCTGTCCCATGGCAATGCGCAATGCCTCTGTAATCCCGGGCAGGGCAGCGCGTGGCAAGCGGGTATCGTCCCTTTTCCATTCTGCGTTATCGGCAATCGAGCCATCCAGCGGCAAAAACAACAATCGCGTGAATTGCAGGCTACGTACAGGACGAAGTTGCCGCAACCTGGGACGCGCCGCGTCAAGAAGACGGTCGGCTTCAAGCCGATCAGGCAGACGGTCAAGAATCTCGACAACATGGGTCAGCGCCATGTCTGATGCAGCGGCCAAAGCGTGCATGAGGTGACGGGTTTCGGCCAGCTGCGTTTTCTTGCCTTGTGTCGCCTTGCCGGCCGCCCCAGGGGCGCCATTTTTCGAAGCTGGACCAAATTCCTTGCGCGAAGAAGCCTCCGCCGCCTTTCCGCGGATCGTCGGGCGCCGTGCCAGCGTCTTGTGGCGTCTATGCATCAATTGCTCGTTTCGGGCGACCATGTCAACGAAACGCCCGCTGCGCCAATCTTCGAATTGTTGTACGATGCGCGCTGATCGTCGTTCATTTGCGTTGGAGGTATCAACACCGCTCCAATCAGAGACTTCCTTTGGCAGTATGGGTGCCAGCAGGGCCATTTCCATGATGGCGGTCGATTTTTCTTGAAGCGGTGTCGCGTCCCAAATACCAATGATGGTCTCCCACCCATCCAGAAGCCAATCAATCCGCGTGAGGCGCTGGCTTACACTTTCAAGGTCCGCCTGCCAGGCTTCAATGGCCGCCATGGTATCACCTATCAAGAAATCGAATTCCTCCATCGCCTGTGCCGCGCAATTGAGCGTAAGTTCAAGCGTTTGGAGCACGAGATTGGTGGTGGCTGAAGTTGTTGAATCGGAAAATTCCGCGTGCCAACTGGACACTGATTGCGTAGTCCGACCCAATTCCGAAAGTAGACGGCGCGCAGGTGCGGGCTGGTTATCCTGCGGCAGGCCGAAGCCGTTGAATGCATGTGACAGTTCCTCAAGCGCTGCAGCCACCGCTTCTGTGGTTGTTCGCAATTGTGTCGCGCAGCGCGCCACCGCACGCTGGCTGCGGATCATCAATTGTCTAGGCTCGTCCAATTCGAGTGGCGGACCCATGAGGTCTGGCCCTTCTGTGCGCTTGATCAGGTTCAACAATAGTCCGAAGTTGATTCGCTTGCGCCGCGCCTCACGCGCCAGCCGCTCTTCCTGTGCAGCGGCCGCAGGGCCACGACCAGCCAAGCCTTCCAAGGCGGTGGTCTCTGCGGCCTCCTGCACGCTTTTGGGTGTGACCGAGGTCTGATCACGCAGCAATTGCCAAAGCCGCCGATCATGAAGCGTGGGTGTGCAGATTTGGGGAATGGATGCCCAAGGCAGGATATAGACACCGTCCCCTCCGGAAGGGTTGGCAATAATTACCTCCAACCCAGAAGCGTCTTCCTGCGGCCGAGCGTGTGCGCCCAGCAGCATAGGTGTGGTGAACGGCAGATTGACGCCGCGTTCGACAAATGTTGCTGGTTCAAAGAGCTTCGGATTGAAGTCCTTGAAGCTCTGGGGGGATCGTGCGTTCACGGGCCGTAGTGTCGCTTGATTCGGTAAAAAAAATCGCAACGTAAAATGAATATGGAGCGGGACAGTTTGGCAGGCTGGCGTGAAATGGCCGGTTGACAAAAACATGTCAGACACTCTTGACCAACCGGCGGCCATGATGGCCACGCAAATGCGCGCTTTGGCGCGGCGTTTGCCGTGGTGGGCGCTTGAAGGGGCCAACCAGAACCCAGGATCGGGTATTTTTCTGTCCAAAAATGGCCAATCCCCTCTGGCCCATTGGCAAAGCCTGGGGCATGACCATCTCCAGTTCCTTAACAGGGGAGTTCCAAATGTCTCAATTCGCCCTTTCCAGGCGGCAGGCGCTGCTGGCCGCCCCCGCGATGCTCGCGGCACCATCCATTGCGCGGGCGCAGTCGCGCGCCATCAAGCTTGGCATCATCCAGCCCGTGACGGGCGCGCTGGCGCAGGATGGCGAATATGGCCGCCTGGGCGCGGAGCTTGCCATTGCCGATATCAATGCCGGTGGCGGCATCAAGGCTTTGGGTGGCGCACCGATTGAAATGGTGTTCGGCGATGCGCGCTCCACCCCCGATGGTGGCGTCGCCGAGGTTGAGAAGATGCAGGCCGAAGGCGTGCTGGCGATTGTGGGCGGCTTCGCAAGCCCGATCTGCCTCGCCGCATCGCAAGCCGCATCGCGTTACGATCTGCCTTACATCGTGGATGTGGGCGTATCCGATCAGATCGTCTCTCGCGGCCTGACCAATACCTTCCGCTTCGGCCCTGGCTTTGGCACCGTGACCGCGACGGCCTTGGATAATCTGGTTGCGATCAATGATGCCGCCGGCAAGCCTTCCCGCACCGCGGTGATTGTGCATGAGGATGGGCTTTTCGGGTCGGGCATGGCGCGGCTGTTGAATGCTGAATTGCCCAAGCGCGGTTTTCAGGTGCTGGAGACTATCGCGCACCCAACGCCATCGCGTGACATGTCCAATGTGGCGCTGCGGATCAGGGCGCTTAATCCCGATCTGATCATCCCGTCATCCTATTACGCGGAATTCGTGTTGCTCTCGCAAACCTTGCAGCAGCGCCGCATTCGCCCGAAGGGGATTTATTGCATCCTGAATGGCGCGGCTTCCAATTTCCGCTTCGTGCGGGAATTCCCGGAAGCGGCCAATCTGGTGATGGATTGCAATCATTGGGCTGATCCGCGCAAGGCCAGAACAGCCGATGTGCGTCGGCGTGTGGAAGCGCAGAATCGCTTCTGGCTATACAATGTGCCGCTGAATTATTCTGCGGTGATGCTGTTCGCCGATGCGCTGGAACGCGCGGGCCGGGCGGATCGTGGCGCGCTGATCCAGGCGCTGGCGGCAACGGGCCCGGCTTTTGATAGCCACATCATGCCCTATGGGCCGACGCAATTCGTCAATGGTCAGAACCAGGGCGGCAAGCCGGTCAATACGCAAGTGCAGAATGGCGATATCAAGGTGATCTTCCCGCGCGATTTTGCGGACGCCCAGCCGATCTATCCCGTCACCGGCTGAAATGGGCTACCCGCCCGAAATATTGCTGGAGGCCGTGGCAAACGGCCTCCTGATGGGGGCCGTTTATGGGCTGGTGGCGCTTGGCCTCACGCTGGTCTACGGCGTGCTGCATATCATCAACTTTGCCCATGGCGCGCTGCTGACGCTGGCGATGTATGCGGCCTTTGTCGCGCATGGCGCCTTTGGGCTTGACCCTTACGCGGCGATGATCCCGCTGGCGGGGTTATTCTTTGTGCTGGGCTATCTGGTGCAGCGCCTGGTGATCGGCCCCGCGAGCCGAGGCGATGATTCCAATATGTTGCTGGTCACACTTGGCCTTTCGATCATTATCGAAAACGCCATGCTGGCGATTTTCCGTTCAGACACCATGACGATCCGCCTACCCTATGCCATGTCCATGGTGGAGCTTGGCGATGTGCTGCTCTCCGTCCCGCGGCTGATTGGCTTTGGCGTGACGCTGCTGCTGGCGGCGTTGTTGTTTGTGCTGATGACACGCACCGATACGGGCCGCGCCATTCGCGCGGTGGCGAAGGAACGCACCGGTGCGGCTTTGGTCGGCATTGATGTGGCACATATCTATGCGGTGACCTTTGGCATTGGCACGGCATGTCTTGCCCTTGCGGCGTGTCTATTGCTGCCGTCCTTTTATGTCTCGCCCCGCGTGGGCAATGCCTTTGTGCTGGTGGCTTTCACGATTGTGGTGCTGGGCGGCATGGGCAGCGTGACAGGCGCGCTTTTGGGCGGGCTTTTCATCGGCGTGGTCGAAAGCCTTTCCGGCCTTTATTTCGGCGATAGCCTTGGGCAGATCGGGATATTCCTGATCTTCATTCTGGTGCTGCTGCTGCGCCCGGCCGGGTTGTTTGGGGCGCGCGCATGACCGCCCGCGACACCATGCCAATACTGGGCTTTCTGGTGGCAGCCGTGCTGGTTTCGCTATTCGTCACCAGCAATGTGGTGCTGAACTTCCTGGTCTTTACGCTGATCCTGGCGATTGCGGCGCAGGGGTGGAATCTGCTCGGCGGTTATGGCGGGCAGTATTCCTTCGGG
>JBIKWX010000046.1:0-16743 GCA_044356095.1 Roseomonas sp. | reverse complement strand
TTGATTGCCCGAGGACATCCTCATCATGGCCATAAATCACCCGTCTTTCGGCAAGCTCGCCGATAACCGCATCATCATGTTCGACACCACGCTCCGCGATGGTGAACAATCCCCTGGTTTTTCCATGAACCTCCAGGAAAAGCTCCGCATGGCGGAAGCGCTGGCGGAATTGGGGATTGATGTGATGGAAGCGGGCTTCCCCATTGCCTCGCCTGGCGATTTTGAAAGTGTGCTGTCCATTGCGCAGCGTTTTGCCAAGGATGGGCCGGTGATTTGCGGCCTGTCGCGCACGGCGCCGGCCGATATTCTGCGGGCTGCTGAGGCGGTGAAGCCGGCGGCGCGCAAGCGCATCCATACTTTTGTCTCGACCAGTCCTTTGCATATGCGGGTGAAGCTGCGGCTTGAACCGGAACAGGTGCTGGAATTGGTGACCAGCAGTGTGGGTCTCGCGCGGCAACACACGGATGATGTGGAATGGTCGGCGGAAGATGGCACGCGGACGGATGCGGATTTTCTGTGCCGTTGTGTGGAAGCCGCCATCAAGGC
This sequence comes from Roseomonas sp., assembly GCA_044356095.1. GTDB lineage: Bacteria > Pseudomonadota > Alphaproteobacteria > Acetobacterales > Acetobacteraceae > Neoroseomonas. Next base: position 16,197 of record JBIKWX010000046.1, on the reverse strand, counting down.
GGGGGCCACCACCATCAATATCCCGGATACGGTCGGTTATGCGCTGCCTGAGGATATGACGCGCATTTTCACCATGGTGCGGGAACGGGTGCCGGGTGCGGATCAGGTGGTCTTGTCCGCGCATAACCACAATGATCTGGGGCTGGCGGTTGCGAATACGCTGGCCGCCATTCGTGCCGGGGTGCGTCAGATTGAAGCCACCATCAACGGCATTGGCGAACGCGCGGGTAATGCCTCGATCGAAGAAGTGGTGATGGCGCTGCGGACGCGCGCCGATGCGATCCCGGTTTCGAATGGGATTGTCACGCAGAATATCCTGAAGACCAGCCGGTTGCTGGCGACGATTACCGGTTTTGATGTGCAGCCCAATAAGGCGATTGTGGGCCGCAATGCCTTCGCCCATGAATCAGGCATCCATCAGGATGGCGTGCTGAAGGACAAATCCACCTATGAAATCATGACGCCGGAATCTGTCGGCTGGTCCACATCCTCGCTGGTGATGGGCAAGCATTCCGGCCGCGCTGCCTTCCGCGATAAGCTGAAGGCCATGGGGTATGAGATTGGCGACAATCAATTGAACGACGCCTTCCGCCGCTTCAAGGACCTCGCGGACCGCAAGAAGGTGGTCTACGACGAAGATATTGTGGCGCTGGTGGATGATGAGGTGGTGCGCCAGAATGACCGCCTGAAGCTGGTGGCGCTGACCGTCGCGACGGGGATGAATACCCGCCCGACAGCCTCCATCGCCTTGGAAGTGGATGGCGAAAGGCGCGAAGGGGTGGCGGCCGGCGATGGCGCGGTGGATGCCACCTTCAATGCGCTGCGCCAGGCCTTCCCGCATGAAGTCAACCTCAAGCTCTATGCCGTGCAATCCGTCACGGGGGGTACGGATGCCCAGGCGCGGGTGACGGTGCGGCTCGAAGAAGCCGGCAAGCTCGTGGATGGCCAGGGGGCGGATACGGACACCATTGTCGCCTCCGCCCGGGCCTATGTGCATGCGCTGAACAAGCTTTTGGTGAAGCGGGAGCGTACCGAACCGCCGGCGGTACTGCGGGCCTGAAGCGCCGGGGGTAAGCGCCCCCGGGGATTACGGCTTGAGGATCAGGGCCAGGGGGGGTAAATCCCTGGCTCTTCTGGCTGGCCGGGAAGCCATTTCCGCCACCTCGGCGCCCTGGCGCCGGGGCCTAATCTGTTTGCAAAGGGTTTCAGCATGTTCGGACGCCTATTCGGCTTCCTTTCCGCCGATATGGCCATTGATCTCGGCACTGCGAATACGCTGGTCTATGTGAAGGGCCGGGGCATCGTTTTGAATGAGCCGAGCGTGGTCGCCATTTCCGATCAGCGGGGCCGCAAGCAGGTGCTGGCGGTGGGAGAAGAAGCGAAACTCATGCTGGGGCGGACGCCGGGGAATATCTCGGCCATTCGGCCCTTGCGCGATGGCGTGATCGCGGATTTCGAAGTGGCGGAAGAAATGATCAAGCATTTCATCCGGAAGGTGCATAACCGGCGCGGCTTTGCCTCCCCCATGATCATCGTCTGCGTGCCTTCGGGGTCCACGGCAGTGGAACGGCGCGCCATTCAGGAAAGCGCGGAAAGCGCCGGCGCGCGCAAGGTGCTGCTGATTGAAGAACCCATGGCGGCGGCGATTGGGGCCGGCCTGCCGGTGACGGAGCCCTCGGGTTCCATGGTGGTGGATATTGGCGGCGGCACCACGGAAGTGGCCGTGATCAGCCTGGGCGGCATTGTCTATGCGCGGAGTGTGCGCGTGGGCGGGGATAAGCTGGATGAGGCGATCATTTCCTATATCCGCCGGCAATTCAATTTGCTGATCGGTGAAAGCACCGCAGAACGCATAAAACTTGAAATCGGCGCCGCCGCCCCGCCTGAGGATGGTGAGGATGGCCCAACCGCCGAAGTGAAAGGCCGCGATCTGATGAATGGCGTCCCGCGGGAGGTCATCATCAGCCAGCGCCAGGTGGCGGAAGCGCTTGCCGAACCTGTGGGCCAGATTGTGGATGCGGTGAAGACCGCTTTGGAAAACACGCCGCCCGAGCTTGCCGCCGATATCGTGGACAAGGGCATTGTGCTGACCGGCGGCGGCGCCTTGCTTGGCCGGCTGGATCAGGTGCTGCGCGATGCCACGGGTCTTCCTGTTGTCGCGGCAGAAGATGCGCTTTCCTGTGTGGCGCTTGGCACCGGGCGCGCGCTTGAGGATATCAAGCGGCTGCGACATGTGCTGACATCCATGTATTGAAAGGGTCAAAAGGTAGCCCCGCGTGATCAGGCTGAGCATCCCTCTACGGCAGGTATTGGCGCGGCTTTCGCTGCCGATCATGATTGCCGTGGCCTTTGGGGTGATGCTGCTCGGCAAGGCGGATACGGTGCTGGTGGAACGGCTGCGCAATACGCTTTCTGACGCGCTTGCGCCGATTTATGGCGCGGTATCCCAGCCGGTGAATGCTGTTGAGGAAGCGATTGACGAAATCCGCAGCCTCGCTGCCTTGCGGAGCGACAATGCAAAGCTGCGTGAGGAGAATGAACGCCTGCGCCGCTGGCATGCCGCAGCCTTGGGGCTTGAGGCTGAAAATGCGCTGCTGCGCCGCCAGCTTGGCTTCATGCCGGAAAGCGCGCCCAATTTTCACGCGGCGCGCGTGGTGGCGGATGGCGGCGGCACCTATGCCCGCGCCGTGCTGCTCTCCATCCCGCCGCAGCATGGCATCCGCAAGGGTCAGGTTGCCTTGGATGAGCGCGGCTTTGTGGGCCGCGTGACGGAAGTGGGCTCGCGTTCCGCGCGCGTATTGCTGGCAACCGATATGAATAGCCGTGTGCCGGTCACGCTTGAAGCCAGCCGCGCGCGTGCGGTGATGGCCGGCACCAATGGCGCGCGCCCGCGGCTTGCGCATTGGCCGGAAGGTGTCATTCCGCAGGAAGGTGAACGCGTTGTCACCAGCGCCCAGGCCAATGCCTTTCCGGCCGGCCTGCCGGTTGGTGTGGTGCGGCGCAACCAGCAGGGCTCGCTGGAAGTGGAGCTGTTTGCGCGGCTCGATAATCTTGAAATGGTGCGGCTGTTTGATTTCGGGCTTTCCGGCATTTTGCCGCCGGAAGCAGTGGCGCGCCCGGAACCGCGCCCGGCGCGGCGTTGAAGCCTGGCCATGAGCCTTGCACCAAAACTCCGCGCGCCGCCGCCTGGGCGCCCGGAACCACCGCAGGATTTGCCGCGCCGACTTGAAGCGCTGCTGCGTTTGGCCTTTCCGCTGGTCTCTACCGCGCTGGTGCTGATCCTGTCAGCGACGCCAACCGGGCTGCCCGCGCTCGCCTTCGCGCTGTCCATGCCGGCGATTGCCTTCTGGACCGTATTTCGCCCCGCCGGCATGGCGCCGCCCATTGTCTTTTTGCTCGGGCTTTTGCTGGATTTGCTGACCATGGCGCCGCTTGGCGTGCATATCATTGCGCTGCTCGCGCTGCATGGGGCGGCGATGCGGTTGCGCTTCTGGCTGGCGCGGCAGGGGTTTGTTCTGGTGTGGCTGTGCTTTTGTGTGGGTGCGCTGGGCGCCACGCTGCTCGCCTGGGGCTTCACGGCTTTGCTGCTGCTGACCTTGCCGCCATGGCAGCCTATTTTCCACACTTTGCTGCTGGCGGCAGGGCTTTATCCGCCCATCGCCATTCTGCTGTCACGCGCGCATGAGGCGATGCGCCGGGCGGAGAATGCGTCATGAAGCTCTGGCCCGGGCGGCGCCCCGCCGGCTTTGGCGCGAATACTAATATCAAACGGGAAGAAGAACGCCGGCGCAGCATCTTCACGCGGCGCGCCGCTTTTCTTGGTGTGGTGCAGTTGGGGGCACTCGGCTTTCTGGGGCAGCGGCTTTATCGGTTGCAGATTGAAGAAGGCCGGCGCTACGCGACCTTGGCCGAAGAAAACCGTGTCAGCGCCAGGCTTTTCGCCCCACCGCGCGGGCGTATTCTGGATCGGCGCGGTGAAGTGGTGGCCGGCAATCGGCTGAATTGGCGCGCCCTGTTGGTTGCGGAACAAACCGCCGATGTCACCGCCACGATTGAGACCTTCTCCCGCATCGTGCCCTTGCAGGATCATGAAAAGGCGCGGATCGAACGCGATATCCGCCGCAATCGCCGCTTTGTGCCCGTGATCCTGCGCGAATTCCTGAGCTGGGAGGAAATGGCGGCGATTGAGGTCAATGCGCCCGACCTGCCCGGCGTTTCGGTGGATATGGGCACCACGCGCATCTATCCGGAAACGGAACATCTCGCGCATGTGCTTGGCTATGTCGGCACGCCAACCGAACAGGAAGCGGGCGATGAGGGCATAGTGAACCTGCCCGGCATGCGCGTTGGGCGTGCGGGGTTGGAGCGTTTCCATGACCGCGTGCTGCGTGGCCGCGCCGGTGCTGTCCAGGTGGAGGTAAACGCCGTGGGCCGCGTGATCCGCGAATTGGATCGGCGCGAGGGTATTCCCGGCCAGGATGTGCAGATTTCGGTGGATACCGGGCTGCAAAAGGCCATTCGCGGCAAGATTGAAGAAGGCACCACGGCAGTATTGCTGGATGCGCGCAATGGCGAATTGCTCGCCATGGCAACCAAGCCTTCCTTCGATCCGAATATCTTCAATTCCGGTGTCAGCGCCGCGCAATGGCGGCAATGGACAGCGTCGCGTTCCACACCACTGATCAACAAGGCAACCAATGGGCTTTACGCGCCAGGGTCCACCTTCAAGATGGTGGTGGCGCTGGCAGCGCTGGAGGCCAAGGTCTGCCGGCCCGGTGATGCCGTGCATTGCCCCGGCCATTTCGATTTCGGCGATACGCGCTTTCATTGCCACAAGCAAAGCGGGCATGGGGGCATGAATATGCGCACCGCCATTGCGCAAAGCTGCGATGTCTATTTCTACGAAATGGCCCGCCGCACGGGGATGGATAAGATCGCCGCCATGTCAAACCGTTTCGGGCTTGGCGTTGATCTGGACATTGAATTGCCCGGCACGCGGCGAGGGCTGGTGCCAACGCGCGGCTGGCGTCAGGCGCAGGGCCATGCGTGGAATATCGGCGATACCATTGTGCATGGCATTGGTCAGGGGTTTTATCAGCTGACCCCGCTTTCCCTTGCGGTGATGACCGCGCGACTTGCGACAGGGCGCGCGGTGCAACCGCATCTGACCCGCGCCATTGCCGGCCAACCGGTGCGCGGCGGCAAGCCCGAGGATTGGCCATCGCTTGGCATTCCTGAGGCTGATTTGCGCGTGGTGCGCGAAGCCATGTGGGCGGTGGTGAATGGTGGCGGCACGGCAGGCGTCGCGCGGCTGCCTGGCCAATATGGTGTGATGGCGGGCAAGACCGGCACCACGCAGGTCAGGCGCGTCTCCCGCGAACAGCGCGAAAGGGGGTTCAATGTCGCGACGCTCCCGCGCGAATGGCGCCCGCATGCGCTCTTTGTCGCCTATGCACCCTATGACAATCCGGTCTTCGCGCTTTCGGTGATTGTGGAACATGGTACCAGTGGATCGGGCGCCGCTGCCCCCTTGGCGCGCGACATACTGGTGGAAGCCTTCCAGCGCCTGCCGGTCAATCCCACACCGCGCGACCCGCGCGTGGCGGAGCTTGGCCGATGATTTTCGAACGCCGGCTGCTCACGGAAAGCCGCGGCGCTGGCCTGGTTTCCAAGCTCTGGCGCGTGCCCTGGCTTTTCGTACTGCTATTGGGGGGTGTTGCCGCCATTGGCTATGTCGCGCTGTGGACGGCGGGCAGCGGCAATCCGGATGCCTATGCGCAAAAACACGCGCTGCGCTTTGGGTTTTGTCTGGTGATCATGCTGAGCATCGCCTTCATTGATATCAGGATCATCCTGCGCTTCGCCTGGGTAGGCTATGCCTTTGCGCTGGCGCTGCTGGTGCTGGTGCTGTTTCACGGCAATGTCGGCAAGGGCGCGCAGCGCTGGCTGGATATCGGGCCGGTGCAATTGCAGCCATCGGAGCTCATGAAAATCATGCTGGCGCTTGGCCTGGCGGCCTGGTTTCATCGCGCATCCTGGGAACGCATGGGCAATCCGCTTTTCCTGATCCCGCCAGCGCTGATGGTGCTGATACCCGTCGGGTTGATCCTGAAGCAGCCCAATCTTGGCACCGCACTGATCACCGCCATGATCGGCGCTGCCGTGTTTTGGGCCGCCGGCATGCGCTGGTGGAAATTCGCGCTGATCGCGGGCGCGGCGGCTATTGCTGCCCCCATCGCCTATGATCATTTGCGCGATTATCAGCGCGCGCGCATCACCACCTTTCTTGACCCGGAAAGTGATCCGCTTGGCGCGGGCTATAACATCATCCAATCCAAGATCGCGCTCGGGTCGGGCGGCATGTCCGGCAAGGGCTTCCTGCAAGGCACGCAGGGGCATTTGAACTTCCTGCCGGAAAAGCAGACGGATTTCATCTTCACCCTGATCGCCGAGGAATTCGGCTTCATCGGTGCCATGGCGACACTGTTCATGCTGCTATCGGTGATTGTGTTTTGCTACATCGTCGCCTTCCGGTCGCGCCATCAATTCGGCCGGCTGCTCGCGATTGGGCTTGGCACCAATTTCTTCCTTTATGTGTTTGTGAATGTCGCCATGGTCACCGGCGCCATTCCGGTGGGCGGCGTGCCGCTGCCGCTGATCAGCCATGGCGGTTCGGCCATGCTGACGGTGATGATCGGCTTCGGGCTATTGCTGTCAGCCTATGTGCACCGGGACGCCGAATTGGGGCCCATGCGTGAATAGCGCGCGGCTGCTGCTGGCCTGGGTGCTGGCTGGGCTGGTGGCTGGGATAGTGCTGCATTTCACCGGCAATACTGCCTATGCCGCGATAGCCTGGGCGGCGGCCTCCATCCCGGTTGCGCTGCATGTCGCCTTTGGTGTGCTGCGCTCGCTTCTGGGTGGGCGGCTTGGCGTGGATGTGATTGCGCTTTTCTCCATCCTCGGCGCGCTGGCACTGGATGAGGCTGCTGCCGCAGCGGTGATTGCGCTGATGGTCGCGGGTGGCGAGGCTTTGGAATCCTGGGCCGAGGGCCGCGCGCAAGGGGCGCTGACGGACCTACTGGCCCGCGCCCCGCGCGGTGCGGCGCGCATCCACAATGGCGAAATCAGCGACATCACCTTGGATGCCATCGCGCCGGATGATCTGCTGCTGGTCCGCCCTGGCGAGACCGTGCCCGCCGATGGCACGCTGGAAGATGCCGGTGCCACGCTTGATGAAAGCATGCTGACCGGCGAACCCCTGCCCGTTTCCCTGGCCCAAGGGGCAAGGCTGCGGAGCGGTGCGGTCAATGCCGGCGGCGCCTTTCGCATGCGCGCCACCGCGGGCGCTGCGGCCAGCACCTATGCCGCCATCATCCGCCTGACGCAGGCGGCGGCGCAATCGCGTGCGCCATTGGTGCGGCTCGCGGATCGTTGGGCGATTGCCTTCATCATCCTGACCTGTTGTGTCGCTGGTGCCGCCTGGTTGCTTTCGGGCGATCCGCGCCGTGCGCTGGCGGTGCTGGTGGTGGCAACCCCCTGCCCGCTTATTCTCGCCGCCCCCATCGCCTTGGTCGCCGGCATTGGTCGCGCGGCGCGTCGCGGCATTGTGGTGAAGGGTGGCGCCGCACTCGAACGGCTCGCGCGCATTCGCACGGTGATTTTCGACAAGACCGGCACACTCACACCTGGTCGGCCAAGGTTGGCGGGGATCGAGGCTGATCCCGCCCTTGGCCGCGATGCGGCGCTGCGTCTTGCGGCTTCACTCGCGCAGGCTTCCACCCATCCGGTTTCTGTCGCACTCGTCGCTGCCGCCCGCGCGCGCGGCTTTGACCTGCCCGTGCCCGAAAGCGTCGCGGAAACCCCTGGCGGTGGCCTCTCTGGCCTGGTTGAGGGCAAGGCGCTGACGCTTGGCAGTGAGGGTTTTTTGATCGGCCAAGGCATGGGCCCCGAAAACGGACTTTTCGCCGCTGCCCTGGTGAGTGCCGCCGGCTCGGTTGGCTGGCTGGCGGTGGAAGGGCGCGCGGCAGCGGCCTTCATCATGGCCGATGGGCTGCGCGAAGAAGCGCCCCGCGCCGTGCGCGCACTGCGCCAACTTGGCGTGGCGCGTATTCTGATGGTGACCGGGGACCGCGCCGCCGCCGCGACGCCCATCGCCGCTGCGCTGCGCCTGGATGCCATGCTGGCGGACCGCGACCCGGAAGGAAAGTTGATCGCGCTTCGGGCCGAGGCCGCCAATGGCCCGGTCGCAATGGTGGGCGATGGCGTGAATGACGCGCCGGTGCTCGCCGCCGCTGATGTCGGCATTGCCATGGGCGCGCATGGCACCGCTGCGGCCGCCGAGGCAGGCGATGTTGTGCTGCTCGCGGATCGGCTGGACCGTACGGCGGAGGCGATTGCGATTGCCCGCCGCGCGCGGCGCATTGCACTGCAAGCGATTTTGCTCGGCATGGGGTTGTCGCTGCTGGCCATGGTGGCGGCGGCTTTCGGGTGGCTGAGCCCGCTTGCCGGCGCGCTGCTCCAGGAAGCGATTGATGTCGCGGCCATTCTCTATGCGCTGCGCGCGCTTTTGCCCGGTGATGGCGCCGTGGTGCGGCTTTCGGGTAAAGCCGGGCTTTCCGCGCGCGTCGCCGAACATGCGGGGCTGCGCGATCTGGCCGAGGCCCTGCGCGGCGCGGGTGAAACGCTCCATGAAGGCCCAGCGCAGCTTGTGGAATTACGCAGCCTGGAACGCCGCCTGCGCGAGGAATTGCTGCCGCATCAGGCCGCCGAGGAAAGCGCGCTTTACCCCGAAGCCGCTGCGCGTTTGGGTGGGCAGGACCCGCTTGGGGTATTGCTCCGTATGCATACCGAAATCGAAGGTCTGGCGGAGCGGTTTTCGAGCCTTTTGCCACTCGCCGAAACACCCGGCGGCTTTGCCGAGGTAGCGCCAGCGCTCCGGCGCACGCTGTTTGCATTGGAAGCCTTGCTCGCCCTGCATCTGACGGCGGAGGAGGAAGCCTTGGCCGGCCTGACCGGGCCTGAGGACATGGCCGCGCATTCCCCTCGCTAAACCGATCCTTTCTGCGCTAAAGCCTGAGGTGAGATGACCACGCAGCCCCCCGAATCCGAAGCGCCCAGCCGCGACGGGCTATGGCCCATGCCGCCCGGCCCGCCGCATGAGGAACGCCATTTCACGCAGAATGAGGTGGTGCGTGATCTGGTGATCGGCACCGCCGATGGCCTGACGGTGCCTTTTGCGCTGGCAGCCGCCTTGTCTGGCGCGGTTGCGGCCAATCCCTTGATTGTCACGGCAGGTCTTGCGGAAATAGCGGCCGGCTGCGTGGCCATGGGGCTTGGCGGCTACCTCGCCGCGCGCACAGAGGCCGAGCATTTCGCCGCCGAACGCAAGCGCGAGGAGGAAGAAACCGAAATCTACGCGGATCGCGAACGCTGGGAAGTGGCGGCGATTTTGCATCGCTATGGTGTGCGCGGCGATGCGCTCCGCATGGCGGTGGACAGCATCTGCGCCGATAAGCGCCGCTGGGTGGATTTCATGATGCGCTTTGAATTGGATTTGAAGGAACCGCAGCCGGATCGCGCGGCGCGTTCCGCGGTCACGATTGGCGGCGCTTATGTGGTGGGCGGGTTATTGCCGCTGTCGCCCTATATGCTGCTGGACAGCACGCATCAGGCCTTGGTGATTTCCGCCTGCATCACCGGCGTGGCGCTGGCGGGGTTCGGCTGGCTGAAGGCGAAGGCAACCGGCCTGCCCGCCATGCGCGGTGCGGTGCAGACATTGGTGATTGGCGGGCTGGCGGCGAGTGTTGCCTATATGGTGGCGAAGTTGGTGGGGGGCTAAGCCCCGCGCATCCATGGCTTTACTGAGCCTTTGCCATTTGGCGTGCTCGGACCTCGGCACGGTTATTGCTCCACCTCGGGCAGGGCATCTCCATGTTGCCCCTTGGAAAACGGAGCCGCTTGATGACCTTTGCCCCCTCTCGTCGCCTATTGCTGCAATCCGCAGCCGGCGTTCTCGCCGCCCCTTCTGTGGTGCGCGCGCAACCCCGCGAAATCTTTGTTGGCGGCCCGGCCTCTCCCGGTCTGACCGATATTCTGTTTCCGGTTATTGAACGCAAGCACGGCTTCAAGATTCTGTTTGAAGGCACGAATAGCCTGATCAATCTTGAGAAAATGCGCTCCAACCGCGCCCGCCCCACCATGACGGTTACCATGATGGATGACCCGGTGCTGATCCTGGCGGAACGTGAGGGGCTGATCACCACGCTGAAGGGCACCGACATCCCAAACCTAGCCGATGTGCAGCCCGAAGCGCGCCCGCGCGATGCCATGTGGACGAATTGGTGCTTCCCGGCGGCCTCCATTTCCTACAATACCCGCAATGTCCGCACCGCCCCAACCAGCTATGCCGATTGTTGGGACAGGAAGTATCGCGATAAGATTATTGTTATTTCCATGCGCATCACGCAGGCAGTGGTGCCTCTTTTGGCAGCAACTCAGCTTGCGACTGGCAAGCCGCTCAGTGAATGCCTGAAGCTCGCTGATGAGGGTTTTGGTAAACTCAGGGAATTGCGGCCGAATATCCTGCAAATCACCACCAACCCGCCCCAGGCGCAGCAGCTCCATGAAAGTGGAGAGGTGGATATCTTCCTCTCCCCCGATAGCCGCACCACGCTGTTCCGCAAAAGCCAGCGTGCGCCGGTTGACCTTGCCTATCCGAAGGAAGGCACCGTTGCGATGCCGGCGGGTGTGGCGCTGGTGAAGGGCGGACCCAATCCGGAACTCGGCATGAAGTTCATTGACGAATTGCTGAACCCGGAAACCCAGGCGCTGATCGGGCGCACCTTCTTCAGCAAGCCCACCAATACCAAGACCGTGATGCCAAGCGAATTGAACCTCCCGCCGCTGGTGGTGTTGGATTGGGAATATTTCGCCGATAACCGCAATCGCTGGATCGAACGCTTCGAACGCGAAATCGCTGCCAGGTAAATCAGAGGCATCATGCAATCCGACTATTTGGTAGTAAGCGGCGCCGATAAGCGTTTCGGCGCCGCCAAAGTGCTGCGTGACCTGAGCCTTTCGGTTGCTCAGGGCGAATTCGTGTCCCTGCTCGGCCCTTCGGGCTGCGGCAAGACAACGCTTCTGCGCTGCATTGCCGGCCTTCTGCACCCGGATCGCGGCCAAATCACCATAGGTGGGCGCGATATCACGGCGCTGGCCGCGCATCAGCGCAATGTTGGCGTGGTGTTTCAGAACTACGCGCTATTTCCGCATCTGACGGTTGCGGAAAACATCGCTTTCGGGCTACGCGCGCGTGGTGTTTCGAAGGCCGAAGCCGCGCCACGTGTGGCGGAAGCCTTGGCGCTGGTGCGCATGGAAGCGCATGGCGACAAACCCGTCACAGCACTGTCCGGCGGGCAGCAGCAGCGCGTGGCCGTGGCGCGCGCGCTGGTGGTGCGGCCCAGCCTGTTATTGCTGGATGAACCGTTTTCCGCGCTCGATCGGAAATTGCGTGAAACCATGCAGGTTGAATTGAAGCAATTGCTGCGAGAGGTGGGCATTACCGCGATTTTCGTGACCCATGACCAGGAAGAAGCCCTGGTGGTATCCGACCGCGTTGCAGTGATGAATGCCGGCCAGATCGAGCAATTGACCGACCCTGTTACGCTCTATAACGCGCCCGCCAGCCTTTATGTGCTGGATTTCGTTGGACAATCCACCAAGCTTTCCGGAAAGGTGCTTGGCAGCGGTGATGGCATGATTGAAGTGCAGACAGCCTTTGGGGTTCTGCGCGCACCTGCTTCCTTCATGGTAGGGTCATCTGTCGCCGTTGCGGTCAGGCCAGAGGCAATGCTGTTGGCGCCGCAAGCCGATGCGGCGCTCAAAACCCTGCAAGGGCGGATTTCCGATATCTCCTTCCTCGGTTCGCGCACGCAGATTCATCTGGATGCGCCTTCGGAAGGTGAAGATCGGGTGATCCTGGAATTACCCCGCCTGCCTGCGGGCATAGCCACCGGTCAGGAAGTCAGTTTTGGCTTTCACGTTGCCGATACAATGGTCTTTCCCGCATGATGGCGCCCGCCTCCACGGGGCGGAAGCTTGATCCGCTCGCCTTCCTGGCGCTGCCTGGACTGATCTTCATGGCGCTGGTCTTTCTGGCGCCTTTACTATTGATGTTGTGGTCTTCCATACGCGGTGCTGATGGCTTCACGCTTGCTGGCTACGCCCGCGTGCTCGGCGATGATTACTACATCAAGGTCATTGGTCAGACCCTGCAATTGGCGCTGATCACCACAGGCGGTGCGCTGATCCTGGGCTATCCGGCGGCCTTCGCGCTGGCGCGGGCCAAGGGCTGGCGACAGGTGGTACTTTTTGCGTTGGTCTTCCTGCCGCTTACGGTTTCCATCATCGTCAAATCCTTTGGCTGGGGCATTGTGCTCAGGCGCGATGGCATTCTGAATTGGCTCATGCTCAATCTTGGCCTGATCGAACGGCCGATCCGCATGATCTTCACCGAATTTGCGCTTTATGCTGGCATGATCAATGTGTTTCTGCCCTTCATGGTGCTGCCGATCTATTCAGTGGTGCGCATGATGGACCCGCGCCTGCCCGATGCCGCCGCAACGCTTGGTGCATCACCTTGGTTTCGCTTCACGCGTGTAACGCTGCCGCTTTCCTTGCCAGGCGTAGTCGCCGGCGTTTCCATCGTGTTTTCGCTTGCGGTCGCGGCTTATGTCACGCCATCGCTTTTAATGGGTGATCGTTATATGACCATGTCCATGGTCATGGCCAAGGCCTTTCTCAATTTGCGTGATTGGCAATTGGGCGCAGCCATGGCGGCAGTATTAATGACACTCGCTGTGGTGGTGGTGATTGGCGCGGCCATCCTGCAACGCCGCCTTGGCACGGCGAAAGGAAGCTAGAAATGGAGCGCTTCGCCCGGTTTCTCACCAGCTTCGCACTGTTCCTGACCATTGCCTTCCTGCTGCTGCCGATTGTGGTGGTAATACCCGTGTCCTTCACCGAGGCGCCGATTTTTGCCTTCCCGCCCGAGGGGTTTTCGCTGCAGTGGTATGGGCGCATTCGCAATGTGGATGGGCTTTTGTCAGCCCTTGGCCTTTCAGCGCAAATTGCCGCGCTTTCCACCGCGATTTCCCTTTTGCTGGGCACACTTTGCGCCATTGCGCTGGTCCGTGGCCGCCTGCCGGGGGCCGAGGCTGTCGCCACTTTCATGGTCTCACCGCTTATGCTGCCGGGGCTTGTGCTTGGTATTGCCATGCTGCAGGCGATGCGCGAATTGGGGCTGCGGGATGCTTGGTTTTCGCTGCTTATCGCGCATGTGGTGATCACCATGCCCTTCATCATGCGCACGGTGCTGGCAAGCTTGAGCCTGTTTGACTTCGCCATGGTGGATGCGGCGCGCACCCTTGGCTGTTCCTACCCCATGGCAATTTGGCGCGTGCTGGTGCCAAATATCCTGCCTGGCTTTGTCTCCGGCGCGCTATTCGCCTTCATCGCAAGCTTTGATAATTACCCGGTCTCCATGTTTCTCGTGGATGTGCGCACGAAAACCCTGCCCATCCAATTACTGAATTATCTGGAAATAAGCCCAGACCCGACGCTCGCCGCGGTTTCAACCCTGCTCATTCTGCTGACGATTTTTGTGTTGTTCCTGTGTGATCGCATGGTCGGCCTCAGGCGAATGGCCTCGATCTGAGGCCATCCGCAGGCGCGGCACAGAAAGTCAAACCGCGACGCCATCCACCGGGTTGAATGGGCCCGGGAAAACGCCGCGCGGCCTGATCATTTCATAAGCGCCACGCGGGATGAATTGGCCATGGCCAGCGCCAACCACGGCCTTGCCGCCCTGCACCACGGCAACGCCGCGCACAAAGGTCGCTTCCGGCCAGCCGGTGACTTCCATGCCTTCATAAGGCGTGTGGTCCGAACCATGCAGCAAAATATCATTGGTGATGGTGACGCGGCGTGTCGGATTCCATAGTGCGAAATCCGCATCCGCGCCAACCGCGATGCTGCCTTTGCGTGGAGCCATGCCGAAAATCTGCGCAGGATTGGTCGATGTCAGCGCCACGAATTGCTGCAAGGAAATCCGCCCCTTTACCACCCCTTCGCTGAACAGGATCGGCATACGAGTCGCAAGCCCCGGCAGACCATTCGGGATTTTGGTGAAAGGCGCATCCAGCCCGAACGCCGTCTTGCCATCCGGCCCGGCATAGCGGGTTGGCGCGTGATCGGAACTCACATTGCTGATAACGCCACGCCGCATCGCATCCCATAGCGCCGCATGATCCGGGGCCGTGCGCGCCGCCGGGCTGAAGACATATTTGGCGCCCTCAAAACCGGGGCGATCCATATCTTCGGTTGTGAGCGTCAGGTATTGCGGGCAGGTTTCCGCCCAGACCTTAAGGCCGCGCTTCTGCGCGCGTTCAACTTCTTCGGCGCTTTCGGCGCCAGAGACATGGAAAACCTGGATTGGTACATCCAGCGCTTCCGCCATCGCGCAGACGCGATGCACACATTCGCGCTCCACCACCATTGGCTTCGACCAGGCGTGATGCTTGGGCAGGGTCAAGCCCGCCGCCAATAGCGCATTCTTGTGGAAATCGATCAGGTCGTGATGTTCGGCATGGATGCAGACCAACGCGCCATGCCGGCGCGCCGTGGCCAGCACCTGTAACGCCTCGGCATCCGAAATCCGCGCCCCTTCATAAGTCAGGAAAATCTTGAGGCTGCGATGGCCGGAAGCGATCAGCGCCGGCACTTGATCCTGAAGGATATCCGGGCGCGGATCGGTCAGGATCATGTGAAAGCTGTAGTCAATCAGGCTTTTCTTGGCCCTTTCGTGATGCTCCGCGACCGCTTCGGTCAGCGAACCACCGCGTTCCTGCCGCGCGAAGCCAATCACCGTGGTGGTGCCGCCCGCGGCGGCAGAAGCGCCGGCGGTGATGAAGGTATCGGCATTGGCGGTGGGACCACCGCGCGGTTCTTCGATATGCGTGTGGGTATCCACGCCGCCTGGAAGAACAAGCTTGCCCTTGGCATCCAGTTCGGCGTGCCCCTTCGGCAGATTCTTGCCGATGGCCATAATCACACCATCCTTGACGCCGATATCCGCATCAAAGACGGCGCTCGCCGTACCAATGGTGCCGCCACGAATGACAAGATCAAAATCGCTCATCGGCGACTATCCTTTTGTTGAGTTGTAATCCAAGGCGAAGCAAGTGTTGTGCCCGCAGTCAGATCGCCCGATTGGCCCGCGCCACCACCGCTTCAAATAGCACCTGACAGCCCGCCTCAGCTTCCTCCGGCATGATGCTTTCGGCCTCATTATGCGAAAGCCCATCCTTGCAGGGCGTGAAGATCATCGCCGTCGGCACGGAACGCGCGACATAAACCGCATCATGCCCGGCGCCTGAGATGATCTCCCGCGCGGGCAAGCCAAGGCGCTTCGCAGCCTGACGCACCAGATCAACGCAGGAAGGATCGAAGGGTTGTGCCGGGATGCGGAACAGCTCGGTCAATTCCAGCTTGCAGCCATTGGCCTCCACCAGCTTCCGCGCTTCTTCCGGGAAGCTTTCCGCGAGGCCCTGGATTTGCGCATCTGACGGGTGGCGGAATTCCACGCTGAAGCGCACCTCGCCCGGCACGACGTTACGACTGGCGGGCAGCACTTGCAGGAAGCCAACCGTGCCGCGGCCATCCTCACCACGCGCGCGCATCAACTGATCAACGCGTTCAATCACGCGTGCCGCGGCCACCAACGCATCGCGCCGCGCGGAAGGCGGCGTGGTGCCGGCGTGGCTATCCTGCCCGATGATCACCGCATCATACCAAACCTGCGCCTGCGCGCCGGTCACGACGCCAATCTGCTTGCCTTCACGCTCCAGGATCGGGCCCTGTTCGATATGCAATTCGAAATAGGCATCCGCCGGAAAGGGCGCGGCCTTATGCGGGCCCTTGTAGCCGATGGCTTCAAGCGCTTCGCCAACACTGACACCATCCACATCGCGCAGCCCATAGGCCTTGTCCTGCGTATAGATGCCAGCCCAAACGCCGCTGCCCATCAGTGAATGGCCGAAGCGGCTGCCTTCCTCATCGGTCCAATTCACCAATTCAATCGGCGCTTCGGTCACGATGTTGAGGTCATGGATGCTGCGCATGACCTCAAGCCCTGCAATC
>JBIKWX010000266.1:0-5005 GCA_044356095.1 Roseomonas sp. | reverse complement strand
TAGGCATACCCAGCGCTGGGCTTTGGGGCGTGATTGGCGCGGGGGCAGGGCGCCTGCTGCGCCCCGGGCGGGGATTGCGCGCCTTCAACATCGCCATGGCGCTGTTGATGCTGGCGTCGCTGATCCCCGCGTTAAGGCACTGAGGATTTAGCCCTCAATCACACTCGCGCGCTGGCCACCGATAATGGACAGGAATTCGCGCCGTGTGCTGGCATCATCGCGGAAGGCGCCGAGCATGCGGCTGGTCACCATCGTCACGCCCGGCTTATGAATGCCACGCGTTGTCATGCATTGATGCGCCGCTTCAATCACCACGGCGACACCTTTCGGCTTCAGCACCTGTTCGATGGTATTCGCCACTTGTGCGGTCAGCTTTTCCTGGATTTGCAGGCGCTTCGCATAAACTTCCAAAACGCGGGCGAGCTTGCTGATGCCAACCACCCGGCCCTGCGGCAAATAGGCGATATGCGCGCGGCCAATGATGGGCACCATATGGTGTTCGCAATGGCTTTCCATGCGGATGTCGCGCAGGATCACCATTTCATCATAGCCATCGGTTTCTTCGAAGGACCGCGCGAGCAAATCCACCGGGTCAGTCTCATAGCCGGCGAAGAATTCCTCATAGGCGCGGGCAACGCGCGCGGGGGTGTCCACCAGGCCTTCGCGGTCCGGGTCGTCGCCGGCCCAGCGCAGCAGCGTGCGCACTGCGGCTTCGGCTTCCGCGCGGGACGGGCGCGGCTCCAGAGAGGCATTGGCCGTGGTGAGGCCAGAGGCAGGAGTTTGAATATTCACGGTATTGGTCTTTCCCAAGGTCAAAGCGGCGCCAGAAGGCAGGGGGCTTTGCGGCGCCGACAAACCCCATGTGGGCCGCCCCGCCGAAATGGCAAGGATTGCGCCCCCGCTTGGCGCCGGGCGCCCGGCTGGGGTAGCCTTGCCAAGTCCATGAACAACCAGAAGAACCCGCCATGCTTGACGCCGTAGCCCCGCTTGCCGCCACCTCAACCAAGGCGAAGCTTTATGATGCGCTGATCATCGGTGCCGGTTTCGCCGGGATGTATCAGCTCCATTCACTCCGGGATAAGCTCGGGCTTTCCGCCCATGTGCTGGAGGCGGGCGATGGCGTGGGCGGCACCTGGTATTGGAACCGCTATCCGGGCGCGCGCTGCGATTCCGAAAGCCATAGCTATTGCTATCATTTCTCGGATGAGCTGGTGCAGGGCTGGGAATGGTCCGAACGCTACCCGAGCCAGCCGGAGATTCTGCGCTATCTGAATTACGCCGCCGACAAGCTGGATTTGAAGCGCGACATCACCTTCGGCGCACGGGTGGTGGCGGCGCGTTATGATGAAGCGGAAAATCTTTGGCATGTGCAGACCGAACAGGGCGGGCATTATGCGGCGCGCTATTTGATCTCGGCCGTCGGCTGCCTTTCTTCGGCCAATCTGCCGAAGATTGATGGCATCACGGATTTTCAGGGCAAATGGTATCACACCGGCGAATGGCCGCATGAGGGTGTGGATTTCTCGGGCAAGCGCGTAGGCGTGATTGGCACCGGGTCCACCGGCATTCAGGCTATTCCGGTGATTGCCGCCGCCGCCAAGCATCTGACTGTCTTTCAGCGCACGGCGAATTATTCGATCCCCGCGCGCAATGCGCCGCTGACCGATGATTTCAAGAAATATGTGCGGGAGAATTTCGCCGAAATCCGCGAGGTGATGCGCTCCACCGTCAATGGCCACCCCTGGCGCATTGCGGATCGTTCGGTCCTGGAAGTTTCTGATGACGAACGGAATGAGATTTTTGAGAAAGCCTGGGAAAAGGGTGGCCTTAGGCTGCGTGCCGAATTCCGCGATGTGCTGACGAATGAGGAAGCGAATAGGATCGTCTCCGACTTCCTCAAGAATAAGATCGGGCAGATCGTGAAGGACCCTGCCAAGGCTGCGATCCTTGCCGATATTGATCACGGTTTCGGCACCAAGCGCCCGCCGATCGATACCGGCTATTTCGAAGCCTATAACCGCGACACGGTTGATCTGGTCAATCTGCGCGCTGAACCGATTGAGCGCATCACCGCCCGCGGCGTGAAGACCAGCAAGACCGAATATCCTTTGGATATCATCGTGTTTGCGACCGGCTTTGATGCCATGACCGGGCCGCTATTCAACCTGAATATCGCGGGGCGCGGCAGTATTGCCTTGCGCGATGTCTGGCGCGAAGGCCCGCGCAGCTATTTGGGCCTGCAGGTGGTGGGCTTCCCCAATCTGTTCACCATCACCGGGCCTGGCAGCCCCTCCGTGCTGACCAATATGCCTGTTGCCATCGAACAGCATGTGGAATGGATCACGCGCTGCATTGCGGATATGCGCGCCGCCGGCCAGACCCGAATTGAAGCCAAGCCCGATGCGGTGGATGATTGGATGGTGCAGGTGCAGGAAGTGGCCAACCGCACGCTTTTCCCGAAAACGCCGCATTCCTGGTATCTGGGCGCCAATGTTCCGGGCAAGCCGCGTGTGTTTATGCCCTATATCGGCGGCATGGCCCGGTATCGGCGGATTTGTGATGAGGTGGCGGAGAAAGGGTATGAGGGGTTTGCGTTGGACGCCTAAACCGGCTCCAACCCCTTGGCGCGAAGCAACTTGGCATCCGCGCCTTCTACCAAAAACGCCATGAAGGCGCGCGCGGCTTCCGGCTGCGGCGCTTCGGCGAAGATGGCGGCGGAGAAGGTCATCACCTCGCCAATTTCAGCGGGCAGCGTGCCGATAA
The DNA here is from genome assembly GCA_044356095.1 of Roseomonas sp. GTDB lineage: Bacteria > Pseudomonadota > Alphaproteobacteria > Acetobacterales > Acetobacteraceae > Neoroseomonas. The sequence goes on along the minus strand of JBIKWX010000266.1, from coordinate 2,242 downwards.
TGTCTATCCCCGGCACGGTCATCAATTCGCTGACCTGTTGAATGGCCAATGCGACTTCGCCGCGCTTCAACAATTCACCCGTAAAACCCTGCGGAATGACGGTGGCTTTGGCATTCACCTCCGCCGCAATGCCCAGCCTTTCGATCAGCCCCGCAAAGAACAGCCCGCTCGCGCCCGCGCGGGAATAGGCCAGCGATGGTGTCGCCAGCAGCGTAGTACGGAAGGCTTCCGGCGTGCTGATATCAGGCCGCTTCGCGCCGGCGGCCACCGCAACACCAATATGGGACAGTGCCAAATCGCGCCGGCTGCCCTGCGCGAAAACCCCCTTGGCGATGAAATCATCCACCGCCGCCGCGGTCAGGATCGCGATATCGCCCCGCGCGCCATCGGCAATGCGCTGAGAAATGCTTTTGGTCGGGTCAAACACCATGGCCGGGGCAGGGTTGGTCTTGGCCCATAGCGGCGCCAGCACGTCAAGCACGCCCTGAAGCGCCAGGGTGGACATGATGGAAAGCGGCTGAGCCATGGGGCGGGTTCCTTGCGCGGTGATCCGATCCAGAATGGCCCCTGCCAAGCCGCGCGGCAATGTGGCAGAGATCACCCTGAAATCGCCATGAAGTCAGGCTTTCATCCCCTCAACACGGAAGGAAAACCCGATGACCCAAACGCGGCTCACCTTGGCGCTCTGCTTCGGCCTGCTCACCCTCGCCAGCGGCGCCCAAGCCCAGGCCCCTGAGGGCTGCGCGCGGCATGAGGCGCGCTTCCCTGCCTTGCTCGGCAAGGCGCCGGAGGAAGTGCGCGCCGCCCTGCAAGCCATGCCCGGCATCAACACTGTGCGCATGGGTGGCCCGACCACGCCGATGACCAAGGATTACCGGACAGATCGCGCCACCGGGCTGATTGAAGGCGGCGTGGTAACGCGGATTACCTGCGGATAGCGCTACCTACCCCCACCAACACCGCCACCACCCCACAAAGCCCCGCCATGGCCCAAAAAATCCCGGCCCCGAGCGCGGCATAGCCAGGCCCGGACGCCAAGGTCAGCAGCGTCGTCATCGCCCCCACCGCTGCCCCCAGCAGCGTCTGCGCCGTACCGCCGAGGCTTGCTGGCACGCGTTCCTGCAATAGCCGTATCGCCGCCAGATGCATTGCGCCAAAGGTCAGCGCATGCAGCGCCTGCGCGAAAATCAAGGGCGGCAGGCTTTCACTGACCGCCATGATCGGCCAGCGGACCAGGCCCGCCCCGGCGGCGAGCAAGATCAAGCCCCGCACGCCAAGCCGCTCCACCAGGCCGCGCCCCCATAGGAATAGCGCCACCTCGGCCACCACGCCCCAGGCCCAAAGCAGGCCAATCACCCCCGGGCTGAAGCCCAAAGCCTGCCAATGGATGGACCCAAAGGCGTAATAGGCCGCGTGGCTGCCCTGCATCAGCGCGGCAATCAGCATCAGCCGGCGCAGCCAGGGCAGTGCGAGTGCCGCGCGAAACCCGCTGGCCCCGCCGCGCCCAAAGCCCTCAGCCCGCGGCAGCAAAAACGCCGCCGCCGCGCCAAGGCCGAGCATGGCGGCAATCAGCCAGGCGGCACTGCCCGCGCCCAAAACACCCACCAGCGCGCCCGCCAGCACGGCAGCCAGGATATAGCTTGCCGAACCGGCGGCGCGCGCGCGGCCATAATCAAAGCCAGGGGGCTCCCGCGCCACACGCAGCGCCATGGCATCGGCAAGTGCGGTGGTCGGTGCCAGTGCGGCCGCCAGCGCCAGATTCACCAAAAGCAGCGCCCAAAACCCGGCCGCCACGCCAAACCCTGCCGCGAAGGCCGCCGCCGCGCCGGTGCAGCAAATCAGCACAAGCCGAGGATCACCGAGCCAATCCGCAACGCGCCCGCCGAGCGGCCCCGCCAGCAATTTCAGCGCACTCCCGGCGGCCAAAACGGTGCCCAGATCAGCCGGCGTCAACCCGCGTGAGAGCAATAGCGGCGGCAGAAATGGCATCATCACGCCAAAGGCCGCGAATTGCGCGGCGAAGATCAGGGCGAAGCGGGTGGCGGGGTTCATCACAGGCCCGCCACCCTGCCCGTAGCCGCCACCATGGACAAGCGCGACGCATCATGCCACGGAGCAACGCGTTTTTCTTTCTTGGACATTGACCCCCGCATGTTCGAACCCAGGGTTCGCGCCATCCTCGGCCCGACCAATACCGGCAAGACCCACCTCGCGATTGAGCGGATGCTCGCCCATGCCTCGG
>JBIKWX010000265.1:0-5020 GCA_044356095.1 Roseomonas sp. | reverse complement strand
ATGAGAGGGCAGCGCCATGTCCAAGCACCCCATCCCGCGCCCGGCCCTGCTGCTGGGCGCCGCCGGCCTGCTGCCGAGCCTTGCCATGCCCGTAATGCTGGCCTCGGGCGATGGCGCGGCAGCCTTCGCGCTGCATGCCGGCCCGGCCTATGGCGCCCTGATCGCGAGTTTCATTGGTGGCGCCTGGTGGGGCCTGGCGGCGAATAAGGCCAAGGGGGCGGCGTTGACGCGCTGGCTGGTACTGTCGGTCCTGCCCATGCTGGCGGCCTGGGTGGCGTTGCTATTGCCGCCCCAGGCGGGGCTTTTGTTGCTTGCGGTGATTTTCGCATTGCTGCCCCTGGCAGATCGCGCAGCGCAAGCGGGCGCAATGGCGCCCGATTGGTGGTGGCGGCTGCGCTTGCCGCTTTCCTTACTGATGGCCTGTCTGCATGGCGTTTCCGCCGGCATGGTTTCGCATTGAAGGCTTGTTAGCCTTCCAGTTTCACATTCCCCGCGCGCGCCACTTCGCGCCATTTTGCCACTTCCGCGCGGACGAATGTACCGAACTGATCGGGCGTCAACGGGTCAGCGACCGCGCCCATCTCCTCGATCCTTTTGGTCACGGCGGGATCACGCAGCACGGCGACAACATCGGCATTGATACGATTGACGATTTCGGCGGGGGTTCCCGCGGGCGCCACCAGACCGGACCAACCCGCAGCTTCATAGCCAGGCACAAGGGATTCCGCGATGGTCGGCACATCGGGCAATTGCGGCACGCGCCGCGCGCTGCACAGCGCGATGGGGCGCACGCGGCCCGATTGGATGTGCGGCAGGGCGGAGGCGACGGAATCCGTCATCAGCTTCACATTGCCGGCCATGACATCGGCAATGGCGGGACCGCTGCCGCGATAATGCACGATGTTGAAGCGAATGCCGGCGCGCAGCATCAGCAACTCTGCGGCCATATGCTGGCTGGTCGCGGGGCCGGCCGAGGCCATGTCCAATTGCCCAGGCCGCGCCTTGGCGCTGGCGGCCAATTCCTGAATGGTGCGCTCAGAAACCGAAGGATGCGCAATCACCAGCAAGGGCACCATCACCACATTGCTGATGAAGGCGAAATCCTTCTCCACATCATAAGGCAGGCGCGGCATGACTGATGGATTGACGCCAAGCGGACCGGATGTGCCGGTCAGCAGCGTATAGCCATCAGCCGGCGCGCGCGCGACGGATTCAACGCCGGGCACCGAAGCACCGCCGGCGCGGTTTTCCACCACCACACGCTGCGGCCAGCGCTTGGAAAGCTCATCGGCCAGCAGGCGGGTGAAAATATCGGCAGCCTGACCAGGCGGGAAAGGCACCACAATGCGCACGGGGCGATTGGGCCAATCCGATTGCGCCTGCGCGGCGAAAGGGGTGAGCGCGGCAGCGCCCATCACGGCGCGGCGGGTGATGCTATGGTTCATGGCGTTCCTCCCGGTTGGTTGGGTGCAGCATAACCACAATGGGGCCGCGCCCGGCAAGGTTTCTCAATAGGTATCAAGGCCCATAATGCCATCCACGCCGCCCGCATCCGCCAAAAGGCGCTTGCCGATCAGATCACGCAGCGATTCGGAAGAACCGCCGCCAAGCGAGCCGTAACGCGCACCGCGATAAAGCCTTGAGACGGGATATTCATCGGTAAAGCCATAGCCCCCATGCACCTGCACCGCTTCACTGGTGACGCGGAGCGACATTTCATTGCAGAACACCTTGGCGGTTGCTGCCATGAAGGGATCAGGGAAGGGATTGGCGGTGAGGCAGGCGCGGTAGAGCAAACCGCGCCCCGCTTCGATATCCTTGAACATATCGGCGAATTTCCAGCGAATACCCTGAAAATCCGCGATGGACTTGTTGAACAGTTTTCTATCATTCACATAGCGCACCGCCTCATCAAAGGCGCCTTCCGCCAACCCAAGGGAGATACTGGGGTTGAGGCAGCGCTGTGTATTGAAGGCGGTGAGCAATTTCTTGAAGCCATCGGTTTCAATCACCAGGTTTTCCGGCGGTAATTCGCAATCATTGAATTGCACTTCGTGCAGATTCTCGCCGCCCATGGTGTGATAGGTGCCGGTGACAGAAAGGCCAGGCGTGCCCTGTTCCACCAATACGCAGCCAATCCCTTCACGGCCTGCTTTGCCATCCACGCGGGTGAAGACCACAAACATGCCGGCCTCCGCCGCGCGGGAGATCAGCGTCTTCGTGCCATTCAACACCAGATGATTACCATGCCGCTTGGTATTGGTGCGGTAATTGGCGACATCCGTGCCGGCATGCGGTTCCGTCATACAAATCGCTAGGATGCAATCACCGGAAATCACACGCGGCAGAATGCGTTCCTTGATGGCCTTCGGCGCGTAATGGGAAATGACGCGGGTCTGTACCCCGGCTTCACCCAGCACCGCCATGGCGGTGACATAATCCACCTTGGCAATTTCTTCGAGGATCAGGGCGGAATCGAGAATGGAAAGGCCAAGACCGCCATATTCTTCCGGCACGGACATGCCAAGCACGCCAAGCCCCGCGAGCTTTTTGATATTCGGCCAGGGAAAGGTGCCATCCATCCATTTCGGCGCATCCTGCTTGAATTCATTCTGCGCCAATTGCCTGACGGCGGCGATCATTTCGCGCTGTTCAGTGCCGATCTTGAATTCCATACCTGTCTTCCGTTTTTTCGTGATGCGTCTTCAGCCCGCTTCGCCCTTCAGCGTATCCAAGGCACCCTTAAGAGCGGATTGGAAAACACTGACATCAGACCCATAGCAAAGGCAGCGAAATCCCTTGGCGCGCCAGCCGCGCACCATTTCCATCCCCGCGCCCAATACGCCTGCGGGTTTGCCTGCAGCTTCACACGCCTTCAGGAAGCGAGTGAGTGCGGCCTGGAATGTCGGGTGATCGAATTGCGCGGTGATGCCGAGTGAATTGCTCAAATCATAATGGCCGAACCAGCCCAGATCCACCCCGGGCACCGCCATGATTGCTTCCACATTTTCGATCCCCTTCGCGGTTTCGATCAGCGGAATCACCATGACGCGGTCGTTTTCTGCCTTCATGCCGGCGATTACATCCTGGCCCTGATAATCATCATGCGCATAGCCAAAGCCAACGCCGCGCCTGCCTTCCGGGCGATAGCGACACCAGGCGGCCAATTCTTCTGCCTGTTGGCGCGTTTCCACCATGGGTTCCATGATGCCCATGGCGCCCGCATCCAATACTGGCGCGATCAGGTGGTAATGATGGCCGGTGACGCGCACCAAAGGCACCACGCCGGCATGGCGGGCAAACGCGCATTGCGCCTTGATCGCGTCAATGCCCATGCCGCCATGTTCCATATCGAAGATAACATAGTCTGCACCTGCATTACCAAGGATTTGGCAAAGCCCCGGTGTGAGAAACTCGGTTGCCATAATGCCATGAGCCATGCGGCCCTGACGGAGTGCGGTGCGGACGGGGTTTTGGCGCATGGTATGTTCCTCAGCTCAGTGTCATGCCGGCATAGCCTTGCGCGGCCACCGCATCACATTTTTCGCGATAGGCAGGCGCGCCGCCCTGATATTGCAAAATGCGCCGCTGATCGCGCCCTTCGACATTGCGGTTGATGCCCGTGGCCCAGGAATCGATCTGGGTATAAAGTAGGCCCTCGGCCAGGGTTTCGATATGGTGCGACCATTCGGCCTCTGCGGCCTCCGTTGCTTCAAAGCGCGTGATGCCGCGATCACGCACATGGCGCATCAAATCCGTCACCCATTCCACATTCTGTTCAATGCAGCGCGGGATATTGCAGCGCGTGGAGGCATTATGCGGCCCGACAATGGTCAGCATATTGGGAAAGCCCGCGGATTGCAGACCGAGATAGGTCTTCGGCCCATCCGTCCATTTATCCTTCAGAAGCTTCCCGCCCACACCCCTGAATTCAATCCGATCAAAAGCGCCGGTGATGGCATCAAAACCTGTGGCATAGATGATCATGTCGAATTCATATTCGGCAGCGCTGGTCTTGATGCCCTTCGGCGTAATGCGCTCGATTGGGGTTTCGTTGATATCCACCAGCTGCACATTCTCACGATTATAGGCTTCAAAGTAGCGGGTTTCGAGCGGGACGCGGCGCGTACCAAAGCCGTGATTTTTCGGGATCAGCTTCTCTGCAACGGCAGGGTCTTTCACGCGCTGGCGGATCTTGCGCGCGATGAAATCGCTGATCAGCGCATTAGCCTTGGGATCGGTCAGGATATCGCGATAATTCGCCTGCCAAATGCCAAAGCCGGGTTCGGCGTAACGCTGTTCCCAAAAGGCTTCGCGTTCCTCGGGCGTCACGTCAAACACGCTGCGCGGATCGGCATTATGGATATAGCAACCCGGCGTAGTGCGGAGCAGCGCGAAAAGCGCGGGGTAATTGCCCTTGATCTGGCGCTGTTCGTCTTCCGTTATCGGGCGATTATGCAAGGGCGCGCACCAATTGGGCGTGCGTTGAAACACGGTCAGCGACCCAACCTCAGGCGCGATGGTCTGGATTACCTGCACGCCGGTCGCCCCCGTGCCAATCACCGCCACGCGCTTGCCCGCGAAGCTGATGGGTTCATGCGGCCAGCGATAGGTATGGAAGGATTGGCCGGCGAAGCTTTCCACACCTGGTATGCGCGGCATTGTATCAGCGGAAAGCGGGCCGAGCGCGGTGATCAGAAAACGACATTTATGCTGCGCGCCGCTATCAAGCGTGACGGTCCAGCGCAGGCTCGCCTCATCAAACTGCGCGCTGACCACGCGGCTATTGAATTGGATATGGCGGCGCAGATCGAATTTTTGCGCGACATGCTGCAAGTAGCGCAGCGTTTCCGGCTGCGGGGCGAAATGCTCGCTCCAGCTCCATTCCTGCAACAGCTCATCGGAAAAGGAATAGCCGTAGGTGTAGCTTTCCGAATCAAACCGCGCGCCGGGGTAGCGGTTCCAATACCAGGTTCCGCCCAGATCGCTGCCGGTTTCGAACACCTGTACGGTGTAGCCG